>JAUXUQ010000010.1 GCA_030680605.1 Gammaproteobacteria bacterium
CCCCCCCCCCCCCCCCCCCCCGCACGCTTCGTTTAGCCTTGTCCTTTGGGGGAGCCACCACTTTCCCCTCTCTCTCCGGGAGAGGGTTGGGGTGAGGGTGGGTTTGACGCAGATCATGACCAAGTCTATATTTTGGCGTAAGGCTTCAAAATATTGATTTAATGATAAGGCCGTGGAAGTCTACGATATGGCACGCAAAATAATGCCCCGTTTAGGATGACTACTCAGCATTAGGGATACAAGAGTAATGACGAAACCGCACAAAGCGCTTGTTTCAAAAAAGCGGGTGGTTCATATGTATTCGGAGCTTTGGCACGCATCGCGGTGTGTGCTTGATGCGGGGGTGCGCGAACCGCAAGGTTCTTCTTGGCAGTTTCTCTCAAGTACTGTGTTAACGGCATTTGCCTTCGAGGCATATTTGAATCACGTTGGCCCTTCCGTTATATCCTGCTGGCGCCAGCTAGAGAGGCTGCCGCCTTGGGCGAAGTTCGAGCTTATTTGTGAGACCCTTAAGGTGAGGTTCACGGAGAATAGCGGAGAAAGGCCGCTCCAGACCATTGTAAAGCTTCTAGAGTTCAGAAATACTATGGCTCATGGACGATCTGGGGAAATAAAACAGAAATATGAAAAGCGAGACGTTAACGATCAGCTAGACAGCTACCTTGGCCAAAGACCACTCGCAGATTGGGAGCAGCTAATTAAAACAGATGCCTTCGCAAAGCGGGTGCGCGAAGATGTAGAGGCGGTGCTAGAAAAGCTGCACAAAGCACGCCCAGCACCAAAAGAAGGGCTATTTTGTTTTGGGATCGGCACACACCGTGCGCAGCTTATTTGAGGTGTTATAACAAGTTCAGTAGGGCGCAACAGCGCAGCCTGTGGCGCCAGATGGCATGATGAAAACGTATTCTGCGGTTTGCAGGCAACATGTACTGCGCACAACCCGCCCGTTGTCTAAGCTTATTCAGGAGATCAATGATGCGCAAATATCTTGTTGCTGTTGCATTGTCTGCCATGGTGGCGGGGCCGGCGTCTGCCCAGACGATGCATGCCGGGCTGTCCGCACATGAGCGGGGTGCGTTTCTGAAAACAGCGGCAGGGTCTCCGCCCCCGGAGAATAATGCTGCGCTCGATCAGGCGATGAACGCGGTGTTCAGTGCGAAGGACGCAAAGATCATTCGTGATTACTACGACACGCTTAACAAAAAGCAAGAGAGACAGAAACACAAGGGTAAAGAAAAAGGCCTGCCGCCGGGACTCGCCAAGCGCGAGCACTTGCCACCGGGCTTGCAGAAACATCTCGAACGCCACGGCACGCTGCCACCCGGCCTGGAGAAAAAGCGCCTCCCCGACGATTTGAACCGGTTGTTATCACTCGAGCCCAAGGGCTACAAGCGCTGGATGGCGGGGCGGGACGTTGTGCTGGTGGATGAGCGTACGCAGGTGATTGTGGATATCCTGACCGACGTGCTCACCGGCGAGCCTTAAAGACCGGCCAGGTGCGCGCTATGCAGGGGTGTAGAATAGAGCGGCTGCGAGACAGCCAAGCATCTATACCTTTATTTATTTGAGAAAAGCCTATGCGTGAAAAGCCTGACAGGGACATTGAAAAAGATTGTTCAACCGAGGAATTTGTGACCAGGCTGAGGCGTCTGGCTGATGCACTGGAAAAAGGCGAGAAGTTCGAGGTACAAATTGCCGGAGAGCGAATATATGTACCTGTTCGTGCCAGGTTCAATATTGAGCACGAGCGGGAGGCAGGCGAGGAGGAGATCGAGTTTCAGATCAAGTGGACCAACGAGTAGTTACTTCGTCGTGCCGCAGCGTGAATCGGTACACTTTACATTACGCGGCAAGTGCCCGGTAGAGATTGTAGAGGCTGATAGTGCTTATCAATACTCCTACCAGTATCAGCAGCGTCTTGGCATGCAGTTTCTTGCATAGTAATGCAGCAAACGGTGCGGCGAACAGCCCGCCGAATACCAAACCGGCGATGATGGGCCAGGTGTTGGTTTCCATCAGCAATGCGAAAACCGCGGCGCTGGCAAAGGCCAGAAAAAACTCCGCGAAATTGACCGAGCCGATGGTGGTGCGCGGGTCGTTACCGGAGCTCACCAGCGTTGTCGTGACCACCGGGCCCCATCCGCCGCCGCCTGCTGCATCAACGAAGCCGCCAAACAGGGCGAGCTTGCCTACGTGTTTGGGCGCCCGTGTGCGCAGTCGCAGTTGGCGAAACGCCTTGCTGAGGATGTAGAGGCCCAACAGTAACAGGTAGGCAGACACAAACGGCTTGAACAGCGCACCATCGACCTGCGTTACCAATACCGCACCCAATGCCGCGCCCAGAATCCCCGGTATCAGCAAGCGTACGAATAACTGTTTGTTTACGTTGCCGAACTTGGTGTGGGAGATACCCGAAACGCCGGTGGTGAAAATCTCCGCAATATGGACGCTCGCGCTCGCCGCTGCGGGGCTGGCGCCTGTCGCCAGCAGAAATGTAGTTGCGGTGACGCCGTACGCCATGCCGAGGGCGCCATCCACCACCTGCGCGAAAAACCCGACCGCCACCGCGCTCCAGAACACGCTGCCGTTGAGCGTCTCGCCGATAATCTGCAAGCCGCCAGCCCAGTTATTGGGAAGGAAAAGGCGTCCCATCAGAAACAGGGTCAGTGCGATTAATACCAGGGCAGTAAACCACACAGCCATGCGCAGCAGTGGATGGGTGCCGGGATGAGATATGGGTTCCTCGACGGGCGGCAGGCCGAGCTCGCGGTGCTCTTTGTTGATCGGGTTCTGCGAGAGGTCCAGATTGCGAATTTTCATACATCAGGCTCCATGGCCGGGTGGCGTGAAGCACTATAGCGATAGATCAAAATAACTAAAAATAATATAATCTAATGTCTTATTCCTTTTAATTATATGGAGGCGTGGGGTTTAAACCTCCCCATACTGCGCGCCTTGGCCCAGCCAGCGGCGGATCAGGGGCGGCACATGAGCGGGATAACTATTGAGTAGCAGCACGGCGGTGTGCTCGATCTCCGGCAGTAAATGCTGGTCGCGCGCGAGGTCGGCGATGTGCAGTTGCAGCAGGCCGGCCTGGCGGGTGCCGAGCACTTCGCCGGGGCCGCGCAGTTCCAGGTCCTTGCGTGCGATTTCGAAGCCGTCGTTGGTTGCGCGCAGTGCGGCAAGGCGTGCCTTGGCGTAACGCGACAGCGGGGCGTGGTACATGAGCACGCAGTGACTCGCCGTCGCGCCGCGCCCTACGCGTCCGCGCAACTGGTGTAATTGCGCCAGCCCCAGCCGTTCGGCATTTTCGACAATCATCAGGCTCGCGTTGGGCACATCCACGCCGACTTCGATGACGGTGGTGGCGACGAGCAGGTCGATTTCGCCTTGCTTGAATTTGCGCATGGCCTGTTCTTTCTCTTTTACTTTCATGCGTCCGTGTATCAGCGCCACGCGCAGATCAGGCAACGCGGCGGTAAGTTGCGCGGCGGTGTCGATGGCGGCCTGGCACTGTAAGGTTGTCGCTCCCGGCATCCTGTGCCGGGCAGGACGCCCCAATGTCGCGGGCGCAGGGATGCGCGGGAGCGGCCCTCCCGCGACACTTGCACGTCCCTGTGCGTCGTCGGATTCTTCGATCAGCGTGCACACCCAGTAGGCCTGCCGTCCCGCGCGGCAGGCGGTGTGTACGCGCTCGACGACGTCGGCGCGGCGCGTGTCGGCGATCACCACCGTTTCTACCGGCGTGCGTCCGGGCGGCAATTCGTCTATCACCGAACTGTCGAGGTCGGCATAGCCCACCATGGCGAGCGTGCGCGGAATGGGCGTGGCGGTCATGATGAGTTGATGCGGATAACGGCCCTGATCAAGGCCCTTGGTGCGCAGTGCCAGGCGCTGGTGTACGCCGAAGCGATGCTGTTCGTCGATGATGACGAGGCCGAGGCGGGAAAAGCTAACGTCTTCCTGAAACAAGGCGTGGGTACCGATGACCAGCGCGCATTGACCGGAGGCGATGTGCGCGAGCGCCGCTGTGCGCGCCTTGCCCTTGATCTTGCCGGTGAGCAGCGCGACCTCCAGCTTGAGTGGCGTGAGCCAGCGGCTGAAGTTGGCCAGATGCTGTTCGGCGAGCAGTTCAGTGGGCGCCATCAGCGCCACCTGATGGCCGGACTCGATGGCGTGCAGCGCCGCACAGGCGGCAACCAGTGTCTTGCCGGAGCCGACATCGCCCTGTGCCAGCCGCAGCATGGGGGTGGCGAGTGCGAGGTCGCGGCGGATTTCGCCAATCACGCGCTGCTGCGCGCGCGTGAGATCAAACGGCAACTCGGCAAGCAGTGCGGCCATGAGTTTGCCACGTGCCCCAAGTTCGGGTGCGATGTTGCGCTGCACGCGCTGGCGCAACAGCCGCAGGCTTAAGTGATGGGCGAGCAGTTCCTCAAACGCCAGCCGCCGTTGCGCCGGATGCGCGCCCTGCTCAATCAGCTCCAGTGGCGCATCAGGTGGCGGGTAATGCACATACTCCACGGCTTCGCGCAGTGTAGGAAAGTGCAGTTGCGCCAGCGTTTGTTCGGGCAGCCATTCACGCAGTGCGTCGGGCTGTTTGCGCAGCAGTTCCAGCGCGCGCTGCGTGAGGGTGCGGATGCTGATCTGGTGGAGGCCCTCGGTGGTGGGATAAATGGGCGTCAGGCGCTCCTCTACGGTCGTGACCGCGTCGGCAGACACGAGCCGATATTCCGGGTGCACCATCTCCGGCCCGGCCTTGCCGAAACGCACCTCACCGAAGCAACGCACGCGCGCACCACGCGCCAGCATCGCCTGCTGTGTGGTATTGAAATGAAAAAACCGCAGTGTAATGGCGCCGGTGCCATCGTGCAGTTGCGAGAGCAAGGTGCGTTTACGGGCGTAGCGCACTTGCGTGAGTTGCACTTCACCCTCGATCACCGCCTCTGCGCCGGGGCGCAGCGCGCCGATGGGTGTGATGCGGGTGCGGTCCTGATAGCGCAGCGGCAGGTGGAACAGCAAATCCTGCACGCTGCGGATGTCGAGTCGCGCCAGCCGTTCGAGGAGGCGCGGTCCCACACCTCTGAGGTGCGTGGCGGGGAGGTTATCGAGCAAGGCTGGCAGGGCGCTAGTCGCCGAGGTGGAGGATGCCGTCCATCTCTACCCGCACGCCGCGTGGCAGGGCGGCGACGCCAACCGCGGCACGGGCAGGGTAAGGCTCAGCGAAATAGCGCGCCATGATTTCGTTGACCAGCGGGAAGTGCGCGAAGTCGGTAAGGTAGACATTGAGCTTGACGATATGCGCCAGTGTTCCGCCCGCAGCTTCCGTCACCGCCTTGAGGTTGTCGAACACCTGCGTGATTTCGGCGCGGACATCGTCGTTTACAAGCTCCATGGTGTCAGGATGCAGCGCAATCTGGCCGGAGAGGTAGACGGTGTTGCCTGCCTTCACAGCCTGCGAATAGGTGCCGATGGCCTTGGGGGCCTGGTCGGTGCTGATAACAGTTTTTGAGGTCATGTTTTTTATCCGCAGGCCGAAAGAAAGGCTGACGTCCTGTCGTTGCTGGTTTAACCCTTGGCGCGGGCGATGCGCACCACCATCGGTATCGATCGCAGACGGCGCATGATGCGCGCCAGATGGCGCCGGTCACGTACTGCGAGAGTGAAGTTGATGGCGGTATACATGCCATCGTGCTCCTCGATGGTGACATTTTCAATGTTGGCGCCAAGCTCTGCAATGGCCGCCGCTATCGTCGCAAGCACACCGCGCTGGTTTGCGACCTCGACGCGAATATCGACCGCGAATTCGCCCACCACGCCTGGTGCCCATTCCACTGCTATCCATTTGTCCGGGTGCTTGCGGAATACAGTTACATTTTTGCACGACTCGGTGTGGATCACGATGCCGCGCCCGGCACTCACATAGCCAAGAATACGGTCGCCGGGAATCGGACGGCAGCATTTGGCGTAGGTCACTACCATGCCCTCGGTGCCCATGATCGCCAGCGGCTGGCCTTCCGCTGCCACAGGGTGTTCCGGGCTGGCAGCGCCCTTTACGGGCGGGGCCAGATGGCGTGCGATCAGTAGTGCGGGGCGATTGCCCAGGCCGATTTCGCCGAGCAGATCGTCCAGCGACTTGATTTTGAGTTCGTGCAGCAGTGTCTCAATGCGCGCCGCAGGGGTGGTAGACAGTTTGCGTCCGAGGGTGGCCAGCGCCTGGTTCAGCAGGCGACGACCCAGCTCGATGGATTCGTCGTGCTTGAGGTTTTTCAGGAAATGACGAATGGTGCTGCGGGCCTTGGCAGTGACCACGAAGTTGAGCCAGGCGGCATTGGGCCGCGCATGCTTGGAGGCCACAATTTCAACGTATTGGCCGTTCTGCAGCGGGGTGGAGAGCGGCGCCAGACGCCGGTCGATGCGTGCGGCCACACAGGTATTGCCGACGTCGGTGTGTACTGCGTAGGCGAAATCCACCGCCGTGGCGCCGCGCGGCAGCTCCATGATCTTGCCCTTGGGGGTAAACACGTAGACCTCGTCCGGGAACAGATCGATCTTCACGCTTTCCAGAAACTCGAGCGAGTTGCCCGCGTTCATCTGCATTTCGAGCAGGCCGCGCAGCCAGTCGTGCGCGCGCTGTTGTGCACTGCCGCCGGCACTGTCGCCGGCCTTGTATAGCCAGTGTGCGGCGATGCCGGCCTCGGAGATGCGATCCATGTCCTGTGTGCGGATCTGGACCTCGATGGGCACGCCGAACGGCCCGAACAGCGCGGTATGTAATGACTGATAGCCGTTGGCCTTGGGGATGGCGATGTAGTCCTTGAATTTGCCCGGCAGCGGTTTGTAAAGATTGTGCGCCGCGCCCAGCACGCGGTAGCAGGCATCAACCGAGTCTACAATGATGCGGAAGGCATACACATCGGTAACCTCGGAAAACGGCAAGTGCTTCTGTATCATCTTGCGGTACACGCTGTAGATGTGTTTTTCGCGCCCTGCAACTTCACCGGAAAGCTTTTCCTCGCGCAGCCGGCGCTTGATGGCATTCTCGATTTTGCGCACGATTTCCTTGCGGTTGCCGCGCGCCCTCTTCACCGCCGCCACCAGTACCCGGTGGCGCGCGGGGTAAAGCGCCGCGAAGCCCAGGTCTTCGAGCTCCACGCGCAACAGGTTCATGCCGAGGCGGTTGGCGATGGGTGCGTAAATCTCCAGCGTTTCACGCGCGATACGGCGGCGTTTCTCCGGCGGCATCGCGCCGAGCGTGCGCATGTTGTGCAGGCGGTCGGCAAGCTTTACCAGGATCACGCGGATATCACGCACCATGGCGAGCAGCATCTTGCGGAAGTTTTCCGCCTGCTCCTCGGCGCGGCTTTCAAACTGGATTTGGGTGAGCTTGCTGACGCCGTCCACCAGCTCGGCGACCTCACTGCCGAATTCACGCGCGATCTGCTCCTTGGCGGTGGCAGTATCCTCGATGACATCATGCAGCAGGGCGGCGAGAATGCTGTGATGATCCATGCGCATCTCGGCCAGGATGCGCGCGACGGCAAGGGGATGATAAATGTAGGGTTCGCCCGAGAGCCTTATCTGGCCTTCGTGTGCCCTGGCGCCAAATTCGTAGGCGCGGCGAATCTCGTCTACCTGCTTGGGTTTGAGGTAGGTCTCGAGCAGTGTGGTCAGGTCGTCGATGAGGTACATATACATGGCGCCATAAATCTGCTGCGCGTTTTTGATGCGGGTTCGTGCAATGTTCGGAGCCCCGGGCCGGGTGGTGGCAGACTTCCATGCACGTTCCGGTGCCTGTGCCCTGCCAACCCCGCCAGCGCGCACGGATATGCCAGTGTCACGGGAGACAGGAGCCAAGGGCGAAAAATCCACTCGCCACGATGGCTGGCGCGAGGTATAAAAGCGCGCCCCGGACTAACGCGGCCCCGACGGCCACGGGTTTAGGCTTCGGTGCTCGGCTCTTCCGGTGTGGCCTCGGCTGCATCGGTTGCGACGACGGGCTCTTCGGCCGGTGGGGGCGGGGGTTTCTGGTCGAGAATGCTGCGGTCGATATGGCCAAGGGCGATTTCACGCAATGCCACCACAGTGGGTTTGTCGTTTCCTACCGGCACGTGTGACAGCGCGCCGTTGGCAAGTTGGCGTGCGCGCTTGCTCGCTACCAGCACCAGTTGGAAACGGTTATCTACATTGTCCAGACAGTCTTCTACGGTGACACGTGCCATGGGTGCGCTCTAGGAATAGTGGACTCAGCTTGATTTTACTCAACACGCGGCGCGGGCGCCAGTAATTCCTCAAGTAAATGCCGCAGCCTGACGGCTTGGGACTCGCGTCGTAGCCGTTGCGTATGGATGATTGTTTGAACATCGGCCAGTGCGGTGTCGAAGTCGTCGTTCAACACCAAATAGTCGAATTCGTCGTAATGACTGATCTGGTCGACCGCTTCACGCATGCGTTGGGCGATGGTCTCGGTGCTGTCCTGGCTGCGTGAGCGCAAACGCTGTTCGAGCACGTCATGTGAGGGCGGCAGCAGAAAAATGTGCACCGACTCGGGCAACAGGCGGCGCAAGGCACGCGCGCCCTGCCAGTCGATGGCAAGAACAACATCTGTGCCCTGGCTCAGGCGCCCCTCTACCCAGCTGCGCCCCGTGCCGTAGCGATTGCCAAACACCGTGGCATGTTCGAGAAATTCACCTGCGGTGCACATCTCCTCAAACCGCTCGGGGCTGACGAAGTGATAATCTGCGCCGTCACGCTCGCCATTGCGGCGCGTGCGTGTAGTGTAGGACACAGACAGTTGCAGGCACGGCGTGGACTCCAGCAACGCCTGTGCCAGGCTCGATTTGCCGCCACCGGAGGGCGCGGCGATAATGTAGAGTGTGCCACGCGCGATGCTGAGGTGTTGTAGGGTCTTCATTCTATGTTCTGGATTTGCTCGCGCACCTGCTCGATCAATACCTTGAGATCGATAGCCGCGCGCGCGGATTCAACGTCCGCTGACTTGGATCCGAGCGTATTTGCCTCGCGGTTAAGCTCCTGCATGAGAAAGTCGAGCCGTCGTCCGGCAGGCGCCGTAGCCCCGAGTACGTGCAGCACCTCGTCAAGATGTGCGTTGAGGCGGGTGAGCTCTTCATCCACATCTATTTTCTGCAGCAGCAGCAGCATCTCCTGCTCCATGCGCGCGGGGTCGAAGCCGGCCTTGAGTTCAAGGACGCGTTCGGTGAGCTTTACCCGCAGTCGCGCGTGAATCTGTGGCAGCAGCGCGCGTACCCCGGCGACGCGCGTCTGCATGGTCTGGCAGCGCTCCACAATCAACGCCTCAAGCCGCGCTCCCTCGCGCTCGCGGGTCGCGATCAACTCGGCCAGTGCCTGGTCGAACAATGCGAGTGCCTGTGTGGCCAGCTGCTCCTGATTTACCTGCGGGGCCTCCACTACGCCCGGCCAGCGCAGGATATCCAGTGCGTTGAGCGGCGCGGGATGCTCCAGCAGGCCTTCTACCTCGCGGCAGGCGCGGGTGACTGCCTCCGCCAACGCGCGGTTGATGTGCAGGCCGCTGGTGGAGGCCATGCCTGCGTCTGTCTGCAGGCGCAGGTTACAGTCAAGTTTGCCGCGTGCAACCTGGGCACTGGCATGCTCACGTACCGCGCCCTCAAGGGCGCGCAGCTCCTCCGGCAGCCGCAGGGAAACCTCCAGATAGCGATGGTTGACCGAGCGCAATTCACAGCTCAGGGTTCCCCATTCGGTTTGTTGCTGTTGCCGCGCAAAGGCGGTCATGCTGCGTATCACGGCAGGGGACTTCCATTAATACTGATCGCACACATACTAGGGGGCTAGCCCCCATTGTGCAACCAGGCGGCAGGCTGCGTCGCAACCGCCAGTGTGCTAGGCTACGCGCCTTCCCACTGAAGTAAAGGATATCCCATGCGCCCCAGCGGACGCGAAGCCTCCGATCTGCGCACCATTAAATTCACCCGCCGTTATACCAAGCACGCCGAGGGCTCGGTGCTGGTGGAGTTTGGCGATACCCGCGTGTTGTGCAACGTGAGCGTGGAAGAGCGGGTGCCGCAGTTTCTCAAGGGCAAGGGACAGGGCTGGGTGACGGCCGAATACGGCATGCTGCCGCGCTCCACCGGCAAGCGCATGGATCGCGAAGCGGCGCGTGGCAAGCAGGCCGGGCGCACGCAGGAGATACAGCGCCTGATTGGACGTTCGTTGCGGGCAGTAGTCGATCTCGCTGCCCTGGGGGAGCGCACGCTTGCCATCGACTGTGACGTGATCCAGGCTGACGGCGGCACGCGCACCGCCTCGATTACGGGGGCCTATGTTGCGCTGGTGGATGCCGTCGAGCACCTGCGCAAGAAAAAAGTCATCCGCCGCAGCCCGATACACGGCTTTGTCGCGTCGGTATCGGTGGGCATTTATCAGGGCCAGCCGGTGCTTGACCTCGACTATATCGAAGACTCGGAGGCAGAGACCGACATGAACGTAGTAATGAACGACGCCGGCCATTTTATAGAATTGCAGGGCACCGCCGAAGGTCATGCCTTCCGCGGCGATGAACTGGCCGCCATGATCGATCTCGCGCGCGGCGGCATCACCGACCTGATCACAAAGCAGAAGGCGGTGCTGAGTGAAACAGTGGCGAGCCGCCAGTAGCGAGTGGCCAGGTAAAAACATTTTACTCGCCCCTGGCGACTCGCCACTCGTCTCTGTATTTATGAAACGCATCGTCCTCGCCAGCAACAATCTCGGTAAACTGCGCGAGATACAGGCGCTGGCAGGCACGGCATTCGAGCTGTTGCCGCAGTCCGACTTCAGTGTCAGTGAGGCAGACGAAGCCGGCCTGAGCTTTGTTGAAAACGCCATCCTCAAGGCACGTCATGCCGCACGGCACACCGGTCTGCCCGCCCTCGCCGATGACTCCGGGCTGGAGGTGGATGCGCTGAACGGTGCGCCGGGCATCCACTCGGCGCGCTACGCCGGCCCCGATGCGAGCGATCGCGCCAACCTGGACAAACTGCTGCACGATCTGGAGGGTACGCCGGAACATCTGCGACAGGCGCGCTTTCAGTGTGTCATGGTGTACCTGCGTCACGCGCTCGATCCCATGCCGGTCATTGCCCACGGCACGTGGGAGGGACGTATCCTGAGCGCGCCACAGGGTGATGGCGGCTTCGGCTACGACCCGGTATTTTTTGTGCCGACGCATCGCTGCTCCTCCGCCGAACTGCCAGCGGCGGTGAAGAATCAACTGAGCCACCGCGGCAAGGCACTGCGTAAATTGTTGGCGGATATCACCACCCTTTGAACTCACAGGCAGACCCCATGTTTCATTTCACCACCCTGCCGCCACTCTCCTTATACATTCACCTGCCGTGGTGCGTGCGCAAATGCCCCTATTGCGACTTCAATTCGCACGAAGGCGAGGTGCAGGAGCGGGCCTACATCGACGCGCTGGTGAACGATCTGGAGCAGGACCTGCCGCGCATCTGGGGCAGGCCGGTAGTCTCGGTGTTCATCGGTGGCGGCACGCCGAGCCTGTTTTCAGCCGAGGCGCTCGACCGCCTGCTGTGCGCGGTGCGGGCGCGGTTGCGGCTCTCGCCGCTGGCAGAGATTACGCTGGAGGCCAACCCCGGCAGCTCGGAGTATGCAAAATTCCGTGAGTTTCGCGCCCTCGGTATCAATCGTCTGTCCATTGGCGTGCAGAGCTTCGATGACGACAGCTTAAAAAAATTGGGGCGCATCCACGGCCGCAACGAGGCATTGCGCGCGGCAGAGGCCGCGCATGACGCCGGCTTTGAGAGCTTCAACCTCGACCTGATGTTCGGCCTGCCCGATCAAACGCTCAGGCAGGCTGAGAACGATGTCGCTACTGCGCTGGCGCTGGAGCCCGCACACCTCTCCTGTTATCAACTGACCCTCGAGCCCAACACGCTGTTCCACAAGCAGCCACCGCAACTGCCAAAAGAAGATGTGATCGCCGCGATGCAGGAGCGCGGTCAGGCGCGCATGGCCGAGCACGGCTTTCAGCAGTATGAAGTTTCCGCCTATGCGCGCGAGGGCGCTCGCTGCAAGCACAATCTCAACTACTGGCAGTTTGGGGATTACCTGGGCATAGGTGCGGGCTCACACGGAAAAATTACCGATGCGCAAAAACAAAACATCACACGCATGTGGAAGCTTAAACAGCCACGCGATTACATGAACAAGGCGGAGACACCTGAGCGTATCGGCGAAGAGAGCCTGCTTGCGCCCGCCGATGTCGCGTTTGAGTTCATGCTGAATGCGCTGAGGCTCACCGAAGGTTTTGCGCTGGGGTTGTTTACCGGGCACACCGGCTTGCCGCCCTCCTGCATTGAGAAACCTCTCGTGCTGGCCGAGGAGCAAGGCCTGATAGCGCGCGCCGCAGACCGTCTTTGTCCCACTGCCCAAGGGCAGCGTTATCTCAACGATTTGACGGGATTGTTTTTGCCGCCCGCCAACCCGCGCTGAGTACGGCCAGCGGCGGTGCGTCATAAGTCCGTCACCTGTGCCGTGGTATGGTATTTTTTGATTAATGCGCCCGGCATTATTGCGTTTGCAAAGGGACGGCCGCAAAATCTGTCTGTCCTGCGCCCGCAGGTCAGACTGCCCACGGCAAGATCGAGAGCGCACCGGGATTCCTGCCCGGTTGAGGACATACAAGCATAGGAGGTGGCCCATGCCTTCCAGCCATGAATCCGGTGTAGTGTCGCTCGCCGCCCGGGTGCTTATTGTCGCAGTACTCGTTGGGAGTGCCTTGCTGGCAATATTCAAATGGATATTCACCCAGGTTGATGTCACAGAAGTGCTGACATTAATTGCGCTGTTTTCGCTGGTTGTCGCTGCCGCACTGAATGTAGCCTGGACACGGTGGAGGCGACGCCAGGGAGAGGGGCAATGAGGCCGGCCACAACGCGCCTGTTACTGGCAATCATGGTATGTGTTGCCAGCCTTATTACTGCCTGCGAGCCCTCGCAAGAGGCGAAACGGACAGATGTGCCCGTCTCGGCACCACCGCCAGCAGCCAAAAACGGCAAGGCCGAGACTGCCAGGCCGCCCGCCATGGCAAACGGCCCTGTAACACCACAGGTGCTCCACCATGCGTATGATCTCCTGGCCGCATTCGACAGTGAGCGCCCGGGGTACGCTGTGTACACCTACGTACTGTTCGGGCGCAGGGTGGGTGCGCAAGCCCCATCCTTGTCGCATGATGTGGCGCAACGCTACCAGGCCCTGCTGGCGGCTATCGAATCCTCAACCAGTACCGCCAGTGAGCTGGAAGCGGCCAATATCCCCAAAGATGAAACCAACCTGTTCAACATTCCCGCTATATCCACCGATGCCCCCCCTACCCTTGATAACTATGCCTCTGGTCTGGCCTTGCAATACCGCAGCATGGCCCTGGGCGCCTTCCGGGATGAGGACAAATTCCGGGGGATGCTATCGCATGGCGCCGGCCCGTTTCTGATTTCCGTGCTGCGGCCGCTGAACCAGGTGAGGAGCCCGGAGCCGTTGTTGTTTGCCGATCTTTCCGCGCATAACCCTGCGGCCATGCGCGAGGTGGTTGCGGCCTACAAGCAACGCATCAACCGCAGCCTGCCTGACCGGGTGGAGTCATTTGAGTCGCTGCGGCTTGATCTGTTGACGCTGATTCTGGATGCTGACAACCACGTCAAACTCGTCAAGGACGCCGTAGCCGACTGGCGTAACGCATTTCCAGAACAGTAACTGTCTACTCTACCGTGTAAATCGAGGAGCAGGCCATGGAGAACACGCAGACCTGTATCAATGATTTTTCCAGCCGCGTCAGGGAACGCTGATGGGTGGCGCCAGGGGGCAAAAAGCACCGTACCCGGTACAGCCCACCTGATCGCAAAGCATTGCAGGGCAAGTGTGAGGTGGTCTGAGCTTCTTGCCAGCGGTACAGGATGGTAGGCATGACGTCAGACCAAACAGCGCAGTCCAACCGAGGGAGGATCACATGCTAAAGAAGAGAAAGGCCGGCAAGGCAAAACCCCATGCGGACCGTAATGAACGCAAACTGATGGCGTTGGGACGCAAGTGGGAGAAGGTGCTGAAGGCGAGTGCTACCGATGCTGAGGCGCATATGCACCTGGCCCAAGAGCTCTATGATCTGGCCATTACCACCGAGGACGCCGAGCTCAGGATAGTGGAGCGCAGGCTGGACAAACCGAAGGCCAAGCCCTCCACCACCCGCTACAAACTTACAGACCCGCGCGCAGCACTGCATACGATGTTGCGGTTTTGCAATGTCTGGATTCCGATGGGCCAATGGATTTGCCTGTTGCGCGGCTGCCCGCCCTGGAACCCGCCGGGTTCGCCTGCGGGCAAGTATTGCTTTCTCATCGGTTGCAGCATTAACGCCTGCCCCACGCCGGGGGCCGCAAGAACGCGCTGTGTTTATCTTTGCATCTAGGCGATAACTGCATGCAGCGGCGCTAGTAGCGCCGCTGGCGTGTGATGATGACCTCCACCTGCCCGCGTGGGCCGATGAAGTACGACGCGAGCCAGCCGGTCACGCTTACCACAATTGATCCAAACAGCGCCGGCCAGAAACCCGCGATGCTGAAGTTGTCGAACATCCACGCCACCAGACCCAGCATCGCCGCGTTGATGACCAGCAGAAACAATCCAAGCGTAAAGATGGTGGCAGGCAACGTGAGGATAATCAGTACCGGCCGCACCACGGCATTGACGATACCCAGCAGCAGCGCCGCTCCGAGCAGGGTGCCTGCGCCACGCACCTCAATGCCGGGCACCAGCTCGGAGGCCAGCGCCAGGCCAAGTGCAACGATCAGCAGACGTAAGATGAGGCCGGCCATTGGGTATCTTCGCATATCCAATGCGGCTCCGGCAGGGTTTCCCGGAGCATATGCCACTTGCGGTGGAACAAAGTAAGGCGTTTAATCTGGCGTGTATGAGCCGATACGGCCTTCAGCGTGCAGCCGGTAGAACAATCATGAAGGGAGGAAACATGCGCAACACATGGCTGAATTACCGCTGGATGATGGCGCTGATACTAACGACCCCGCTCCTGAGTGGGCCCGCTTTGGCGGAGAGTCCGCAGGGGGCTGGGCAGACACAAGACATGACGACGTTGCAGCTGCACATCTCCGAGGATGGCAGCGCCATCGTAGACCAGAGCGGAAAAGAGGTGGCCCGTTTCAGCGAAGGCATGCGGGTCAATCCCGAACAACCCGGGCGCTATGCCAGCAGGGATGCATGCGCTGCACCATGGAGTGCATCATCTGGGAGGGCGAGCGCTGTGTGAAGGAGATTCAGTCCTGCACGTGGGATTTCGACTGTAAAAAATAAAGGTAATCAGGGCATGGATGCCGGGCGGCCGCTACTTGACGTCGACCAGCTCCACGTCAAAGATCAGCGTCGAGTTGGCCGGAATCGGCCCCCTGTCCTGCGTGCCGTAGGCCAGGTGCGGCGGAATAATCAGGGTGCGCTGGCCGCCGACCTGCATGCCTTCGAGGCCCATGTCCCAGCCGCTGATGACGCGCCGGGTGCCCAGCACAAAGGTGATCGGCTGGCCGCGATCGAGCGAGCTGTCGAACTTGGTGCCGCGTTGCTTGGGAGCGGCCGCATCATACAGCCAGCCGGTGTAGTGCACCGAGACCTGCTTGCCTGCGCTGGCCTCGGCCCCTTCCCCCGCCCGCAGATCGATTTTGACCAGCTCCGTGGGTGCGGTGGGCGTCGGTTCGGCATAGGCCGTAATGCAGGCAGCGAGTGCTGCGAATGCCAGCAAGGTGCGAATGTTCATCAAGGCTCCATCGGGAAAGATTAAGGACTGTGCGGCAAGTATAACCCAGCCATGTCCGTTGGTTTGGCAGGTGCGGGCTGGCAATGCCCTTTTAAAGCTACCTATTGCAGATGGAGTAACACTCACCGCTCCCCTGTTACAGCTGTCAATTCTGCGTCAGCCTGCGCAAGCGCGCCTCCAGATTGGGCGGCGACATGAACGTCAATATCTTTTTTCCTAATCGTCGCCTTACTAACAGTTCCTTGTCCGCGAGATCAAACAGGTCGGCGCGTGCTGTTGCATAGGCAACACTGTGGCTGGTCTGGTGTGATCGTATGGAGTACTCGGTGCCGGGGTGTCTGATGGCATGGCCAAGTAATGCAAGTTGACGATGATTAATGTCTCGAAAATTCTTAAGCATCTTTTGCACGACGCGCGTCTGCTCCATCTTTCTTTGAAGATATTTTTCCAGATCGGCAATTGCGCGAATGATTACATCAAGCTGGTGGATGATGAAATAAGTAAGATCGTTGTCGTCTGTCTCCGAGTGGAGATAGGACTCTCCATACTGAGCCGACGCCTCCTTGAGTATCCTGGATATGGATACAAATTCGAACAGCCAGTAATCCTGGGCAAGCATGGACCAGTAGAATAATGCCCTTGCGGTTCGGCCATTGCCATCTATAAAGGGATGATCATAGGCCAGCCAGAAGTGCAGGATGATCGCCCTGATGATGGGGTGCACATATCCCTTTGTGTGGGTGACATCGTTTGCGAATTCACACATTTTAACCAGGCGGTCTGGCAGCTGGTTTGCAGGCGGCGGCGTGTGAAGAACCTGTTGGCTCGTATTGTCAATAACGCGCACTCTCTCCTCTCTGACATCCTGAAGTTTCCCGGCAGCGGCAGGGTCATCGAGTGTGTCTCTGGTCAGAACCTTGTGCAAATCCAGCACGGTTTCCGGCGTGAGTGCTGTGTTCTTCAGGCTGCGGATCTTGTTCATGGCCTCGAAATTGTTGAAGATCATCTGCTCGCTGGTATTCCGGGGCGTGGTTCCATTGCGCAGCATGTCCGCGGCGACCTGGCGCGTCGTCGAAGCACCTTCAAGCTGGCTGGATGTAATCGCCTCCTCCACGAGTGAGTTAAAGATATAGCGGTCGCGTGTTTCTGGTGTGGTGATCTGTTCCGGCAACTCGATACGCCCGCCGCCCTTGCGGTCGATCAGATGGACTTTTTCCTGCACGATATCGGGCATCGTGAAGCTGAAGGGCTGACCGGCAATGTCCTTCAGCGGCAACGTGCGGTACATGCCCGATCGCGCAAACTTCACGCCCAGCCACCACTCTTCATGGTTGAGGTCGCAGGGTGGCGTAAGATGCCGCAGCTTGTCCCAGTGCAGGTAGCGTCCTTTCGGGGCGGCGTTAATGCCGCATCTGATGATGTCCGGTAAGCGCGCTGCGTATTTGATGAAAAGCTCTGATCGTTGCTTGGGCCTTTGGGCGACTTTCATATTGATTATCAATTCCCATAAAATTGATGATACTCAATCAATGATTTAAATTCAGTAATTGATAAATATACATCAATTTTCTAATTATTGATAATTCTGTATCAATTTATCAAAAATATTGATCAATGTATTGATTATAATAGAGATAAGTTGTATCGGGGTCATTATTTCAATCGAAAATGGCGTCAGCCTCGACCGCCTTCACACACCGCAACACCTCATACGAATACCGCCCGCCCAGCGCCTCGAACACCGGCTTGAGCGCCTGTCCGCCACCGTTGGCGTGCAGGGCGGCGTGGATGCGGGCCAGGTCTTCCTCGTCCAGCGGTACCACATCGCGCAGTTTGAGTTCGCCGCGGGCGATGGCGAGTGTGAGATGGTGGTAGACGGTGGTCTGTTTCAGGCCGCGGCGGTCGGCGATGGCGGGGGCGTCCAAGCCGAGGCGGAACAGGTGCAGGGTTTCGGCGGCGGTGTCTGAGAGGGCGGTGTTTTTGTCATCCTGCGCGAGGATGGTTTCGAGAAAATCCTCGCCGTAGGCGGCGAGCTTGCGTTCGCCGACGCCGGAGATGTGCGCGAGTTCTTCCAGCGTCTGCGGGCGGCGCTGAACCATTTCGGTGAGGGTGGCGTCGTGGAACACGACATAGGGCGGCACGCCTTGCGCCAGGGCGAGTTCGCGGCGGCGGGCGCGCAGGGCTTCCCACAGCATCAAGTCGGCTTCGCTGGTGAAGGCGCCGCCGCGCTTGGAGTCTTTTGCTCCTGCCCTGCCCTCTCCCTTCAAAGCTGAGGTTTTGGTTTTGACGGGATCGCGGCGCAGCCACAGGCGCTCTTCGCCGCGCAGCACGGGGCGGCAGGCATCGGTGAGTTGCAACGCGCCGTGGCCTTCGATGTCCACGTCGAGCAGGCCGCGTGCGATGAGCTGACGGAAGATGCTGCGCCATTCCTGCTGGCTCAAGTCCTTGCCGATGCCGAAGGTGCTCGACGTGTCGTGGCCGAAGCGCTGGATGCGGTCGTCTGTTTTGCCCATCAGCACGTCGAGCAGATAGTTCACGCCAAATCGTTGCCCGGTGCGGTGCACGCAGGAGAGCGCCTTCTGCGCGGGCACGCTGGCGTCCCAGGTTTCGGGCGGGTTGATGCAGGTGTCGCAGTTGCCGCAGGGGTTGGGCTGCGCATCGTCGAAGTAGGCGAGCAGCGCCTGGCGGCGGCAGGTGGTGAGCTCGCACAGGCCGAGCATGGCGTCGAGCTTGAGGCGTTCGACGCGTTTGCGCGCGGCGTCGGCCTCGCCGGCTTCGAGCATCTGGCGTAGCGTGATGACGTCCTGCAGGCCGTAGATCATCCACGCGTCGGCGGGCAGGCCGTCGCGTCCGGCGCGGCCGGTTTCCTGGTAATAGGCCTCGATGCTCTTCGGCAGGTTGAGGTGCGCGACGAAGCGCACGTTGGGTTTGTCGATACCCATGCCGAAGGCGATGGTGGCGACGATGATGACGCCTTCCTCGTTGATGAAGCGCGACTGGTTGCGTTCGCGCACGTCGGCGGAAAGCCCGGCGTGATAGGGCAGCGCGGCCAGGCCTTGGGCTTCGAGCCAGACGGCGATTTCGTCCACGCGCTTGCGCGAGAGGCAGTAGACGATGCCGGCGTCGCCCGCGTGTTCGGTGCGGATGAAGCGCAGCAGTTGTTCGCGCGCACTGCTACCCCGTCCGCTGTCGGCTTGCGCGATGCGGTAGCGGATGTTGGGGCGGTCGAAGCCGCTGATGAACACGTGCGCGTTTTCGAGGCCCAGGCGCGTGATGATCTCGCGCCGCGTGGGTTCGTCGGCGGTGGCGGTGAGCGCGATGCGCGGGATGCCGGGGAAGCGCTCGTGCAGTACGGAAAGTTGCATGTACTCGGGGCGGAAATCGTGGCCCCATTGCGAAACGCAGTGCGCCTCATCGATGGCGAACAGCGCGATGTTCGAGCGCGCCAGCAGGTTGAGCGTGCGCTCGGTCATCAGGCGTTCGGGCGCGACGTACAGCAGATCGAGTTCGCCGCGCAGGAGTTGTTGTTCAACCATGCGCGCCGTGGCGGCATCAAGCGTGGAATTCAGAAGTGCCGCACGCACGCCGGCTTGCTTCAGCGCCGCCACCTGATCCTGCATCAGCGAAATCAGCGGCGAGATCACGACGCCGGTGCCGGGGCGCACGATGGACGGAATCTGGAAGCAGAGCGACTTGCCGCCGCCGGTGGGCATGAGCACCAGCACATCGCTGCCCGCCATGAGGGCGCGGATGACCGCGTCCTGCGGCGCGCGGAAGCGTTCGTAGCCGAAGACGGTGCGGAGAATGTGGAGAGGTTGGTGTTCCATGGC
Source organism: Gammaproteobacteria bacterium (assembly GCA_030680605.1). NCBI lineage: Bacteria > Pseudomonadati > Pseudomonadota > Gammaproteobacteria > Gammaproteobacteria bacterium. The sequence continues at coordinate 19,636 of JAUXUQ010000010.1, forward strand.
GGGTGCGTCGACTACTTTACCAGGCCCGCTCATCGGGCTCTGCTCGGTCGTCGGAGAAGTTTACCCATGCAGCCAGAGATACAGGCCTGCCGCGAGCAGGCCAGCACTTGCGAGAGAGCCCTTCCAGTGCCGCTGCAGAAAGGTCTTGAGTACAAAGTAGGCGTTAGGGGCCACGTCTACCGCACAGCGGGGCCAATTGAAATGCAGGGTCTCCTCGCAGTCCGGTATCTTGAGCGCCAGGCCAAGCTCCAAGGCCAGGGCGTGATGCCCTGCCTGTAGCGGCAATATCTCCCACTCCCAGCGCATTTCGGGTGCCATGAGGCACTGTTCCGGTATGGCAAGCGGGGTAACCCTGAAGTGATCGCCCGCCAGCTGTGCGCTGATCCGGGCGCCGATCTTGAGCGTAGTGACCTTGGCCGGGGCGGCCTGGTTAAGGGCGCGGGTGATGGGCATGACAATATTTTGCTGCAATACCAGTTCAAGGCGGGCGGGCTCACCCACCATCAGGTCGGTAGGGGCACCGAAGCGTGGTTCGCCCAGGCTGAGGCCGGCGGCCTCGCGCCGCATGACTGCCGCCGGGTCGTACAGTGCTGGCGCGAGGTTGCCGCGCATGCTGTTTCCCGACAACTGTCGTAGGTTATGGTAAACCAGGCTGGCAGTAAAGGCGGGCCCTTCGTGCGGCGCGGGCTGGCTCTGCAGGGTCTCGGCGTGGCTTTTGCCCTGAATGCTTTTGACCATCAAGCCTTTCATGACCACAACATAGAAAATGATGTCGGCAAAGATAAAGAGAATGATGATGACAACAAAATCTTTAATATCCATAAGCCGGGTTTTATGGTTAAGCCCGATTCGGGTTGCCAGCGCCAAGGCGTCCCATGATCCGGGGTGGGCGGCCGCATGCCGAAGTCCTGCTTGCGGGGGTGAATATCTCGTGTCATAATTTCACGAAGTTATAGGAAATTATAGTGTGTCATGAAAGCGTCCTGGGCAACGGAGGTGTAGCTTGTTAGATTTATCAGTAAACTTGGCCAAAGATTCAGTCGAATACAGCACTGGCGACGTACTCAGCATGTACGGCATCATTCTCGCCGTGGTGGTGGCGATTGCCATTATCGGGTATAAAACTGCGACCAAAAAGAAATCCTGAAATCGCCGGGCAGCCTGCCGCAGGGTATTAAGCGCAGCCCCAACACCTAAGGTACTGTACTCATGGTGTAAGTGGGAGCGTAGATGTGGCTTGAGGTCGCCCCAGAATAACTTTTGCTTAAAAATTGGGAGGGTAGTTCAATATGCGTCGGTATTTAACAGCACTCATTGCGGCGCTTACGCTTTCCGGGCTCGCCATCGTCTGGGCAGAAGATCAGGCGGTAGATACCGCAGAGACCGAGGTCGCGGCAGAGGCTGCGCCCATGGCCGATGTGGCGCCTGCGCCGATAGCGCCAGCCGCACAGCCTATGCCAACGGGCGCGCTCAAGCTGGTGGGTGATCCGGTTGCCGGTGAGAAAATTTTCATGGAAGGCAAGGGCGAGGCACCGCCCTGCATGGCTTGCCACGGTGAGCAGGGCCTGGGGGATGACAACATGGGTACCCCGCGTCTGGCCGGTCAGGGCTTTGTCTATCTGAGAAAACAGTTGTATGACTTTGCCGCCGACCTCCGCACCGACAGCACCATGGGCGTGATGAACGGCGTGGCCAGGGCGCTTTCCGACCAGGACAAGGCGGATATCTCGGCCTATGAAGCCAACCAGCGTGCGGATGCGCTTGCCGCCGCCTCCAATCTGGAGGAGGTCAAGGCCGCCGGCATGGTGCCCGTAGGTGAGCGCTATCTGGGCAAGGAAATCGTGCTGTATGGAATACCGGAGCGGAATGTGCCGGCCTGCAGCAGCTGTCACCAGTACAACGGCCGTGGTGCGTACCCTGTTTATCCCGCCATCGGTGGCCAGCGTTACGTCTATCTGGTGACCCAGTTGAAACAGTGGCGTGACGGCAGCCGTGCCAACGACCCGCTGGCCCAGATGCGTTACGTGGCAGCCAAGCTCAGCGACGATGAAATCCACAATGTCGCCGCCTACCTGACCAGTGCCCCGCCCATTTCCGGGGGTAATTCACGCCAGCCGCATCATGTAAGCCCTGATGCAGCAGGTAAAGCCGCACACTGATCGAACCTTAACGAACACACAGCGGTCTCATAGAGGGCGGGTTACCGCCCTTTATGCTTTCCGGCTGGCATACCCCTCGCCTTAAAAAGCAGATATCGACGGAGTACCAGTAATTGCTCAAGCCCGGTGAAAAGGTGTTGTTTGCGGTGTTCGGCGCGTTTTTTGTGCTCGCGGTGATCGGCTATGTGGTGCTGGAGATCGTGCGCTCGCAGATGACGGATCCGATGTTCGTTTCGCGCTCCTCCTATGCCTTCAGCGCCGAAGGCCAGTACGGCTCGAAGCTGTTTCGGGAGGCGGGCTGCACGGCCTGTCACCGCGCGATGCGAAATGGCACCAATCAGGGCATTTCGCTTGATGGCATTGGTTCACGCCGCAGCCGGGGCTGGCTGGAGCAGTTCCTGAAGACGCCCGAGAGCGTCTATGAAACAGCCACCATCGATCATGGCGCGCCGCCCAAGGAGGCCGCCCGATTCAGCGCCCTCCCCGCTTCCGACCTGGCGGCTATCGCGGCCTTCCTGTCTGAACTCAAGGCCGAGCAGGGTTCGGCTACAGCCCGCCGTCCGCCGGAAGAGAGTTCGGGTTTTGTTGAGGGGGTGGCCAGCTTCTGGGCGCCGGAACAATGGAAAGAGGGGGTGGAGGAGCGGCGCAGCAAGTCGGTCGAGGCCGATGCCCAGCTGCAGCAGCAAGAGATATCACCGCATGAGTGAGGCATACGGGCAGGATCTGCCATACCGCCGCTATATCATCTGGTTTATTGCGGCTTGTGTGATTTACAGCATTATCGGATTTTCGTGGGGCGTGCTTGTCGGCATGCTCCCCGACCTGCGCGCCTTTATCAACCAGAGGCCGCATGCCCACCTCATCATGCTGGGCCATGGCCACCTGAACCTGCTGGGGTGGGTGGAAATGGCGATTTTTGCCGCCACCTATTACATCGTGCCGCGCGTGGTGCAGCGCAACATCTACAGCATGCGGCTGGTCAATATCCACTTCTGGATTCACAACTTCGGGCTGCTTGGCATGGTGGTGTCATTCGTGCTGGCAGGCAGTCTGGGCGGGCTGGCCAGCGAAACCATGGACATGGACGAGGTGAATCGCGTCGTGCGCCCGTTCATGATCGGCGTGGGCATGTTTGGCAGCCTGGTGCTGCTGTCCAATATCCTATGGGCCTACAATCTGTTTCGCACCTGCCGGGGATTTGACAAGTAAATGCACAGGTTACAGATTTTCGCAATGCTGGTGCTGGCCGGGTTGCTGGTGGCCTGTGAGGGTGGCTCCAAGGTCAAGGTCGGCATGCAGGCCCCGCCCGTCGCGACCAAGACGCTCGCCGACGTGGGCGGAGATTTTGGCAAGATCACCACCTACCGCCAGCCCGATGCGCGCATGTACCAGTATTCGATCGATCAGGCGCTGGCGCTGCGCCAGCCTATCGTGCTCGAATTCGCCACCCCCGGCCACTGTACCCCCTGTGATCAGCAGTTGCAGATGCTGAAGGCCATGCTCAACAAATACGAGGGGCGGGTGCTGTTTCTGCACATGGACCAGTACCAGAATCCCCAGGCATTCAAGGCCTTTGGCGTGATGGGTGACCCGTGGACGTTTATTATCGATGCGCAAGGCACGGTGCGCTACGTGCAGGCAGGCCGGGTACTGTCCTCAGAGCTTGAGGCGGCGCTCGCCCCGGTGCTGGCAACCCAGAGGGCGCAGTGATGGATGCGCGCTACGAACTGCAACAGGATCGCGCCGGCCTGCTCTGGGATCTGCTGCTGTATGTGCCGACCGTGGGGGTGCTGGGTCTGCTGGCCGTGAAGTTCTGGTACGGCGGTAATCAGGGTGCCGCCTACGTGCTGTTTTTCATGGCCTCGTTCTTCTTTATTGCGGGGGCCAGCCGTATCCTCAAGACCCGTCTCATGCTGCTGCCCACGGCGCCCGTCGCGCTGGAGGTTGACAGTGGCCACGTCCGGTTCGCGCTGCGCAACGGCAGCCACATCAGCCTGGTGAAGGACGTGCGGTTTTATGTCGACACGCAAGGCAAGTCATTCGGGCTTTCGGGCAAGGATACGCTCGGCTGCCCACACCAGCATGTGCTGCACAAGGGGCAGTTTGGCAATGACCAGGTGTACAAGGAGGTTATGGCGCAGCTGCAGGCTTACAAGTAAGGCTACCCGCGCCGCCGCTTGACGACATCCCAGGCCATATAGGCGAGGCAGAGTGCGCCTATGAGGCAGACAATGGCAATCACCGTGTATTCCGTTTCCGGGCTGACCAATCCGCCAATGAACATGTGCACCGAATAGCCGAGAATGACCAGGCCGCTGAGGCCGGCCAAAGTATAAATTAAGAGTTCTTTCATCGCGGGTGTTGAAATCAACCTGTGACCTAAGGTAAATTAAGTATAGTTTAGATTAATGACGCCTGCGTCACGGGAATCGGACGCAGAAGGGAACAATTTCAAGTTTGGAGGCTGGGATGGCAAAGCAAGTCAGCATGGTAAGAAAATCCCTCATCCTGAGCCTGGTAGTAGGCATGGTGGTGGGAATGGGGAACGGCAGCGTGTTCGGGATTTACCTCATGGCCAATTTAGGCCGCGGCATGTTCGCCGAGTGGGGTGGCTGGGGCGCCCAGTCGTATATACCGTTCGGCTATTTCAACGGCTTCATGACCTGGACCATGCTGGTGTTCGGGTTTGCCTTCATCTGGATTTTGTTGGCTGCCCTCTATGGTCACGACAAGATGTCGAAAACCCAGCAGAGCAGTGGGCATTAATTTTTTCATAAAACAAAAACTTCATACAGTCGCCTAGCGCTGAAATTTACTGGAGCAAACAGCAATGGAATTTCTAGCAAAAATCGCCGCCGTGTTCAGCATGGTTGCCGCCTTTTCAAGCATGTGGCTCGCCTGGTACCTCATGATCCCCTGCAATGTCTGTGGCAAGGTGGGTCTGCGGGGCTTGGTGAAGCCCTGCTGTCCGGCGCCGGGCAAGAAAGGCTGAGTTGCCGCCCCCTGACCTGCAACCATCGCTAACAAAAATTTCAAAGATTTCTGAATTGATGAGGTAGCTCGCATGTTGATCAAATATCTGATGGGCAAGAACGAGGAGATCCCACCTGGGACAGCTTCTATTTTCTTCTCCTTTTCCGCCATTATCTGGTTCATTATCGGTACCGGGCTGGGTTCGTTCAATGCCGCCAAGCTGGCGTTCCCGGACTGGGTGACCGGTTTTGAATATCTCGCCTTTGGCAAGATGCGCCAGGTACACGTCATGGCAGTCATCTTCGGCTGGATTTCCATGGCCTTCGTAGCCGCCATGATGTACATCACCCCGGCGCTGGGCAACACCAAGCTCTGGTCAGAGAAGCTCGGCCTGTGGAGCTGCATGATGTGGAACATCGGCCTCGCCATAGGCCTGTTCACGCTGTGGATGGGCATGACCTCCGGGCGTGAGTACTCCGACTTTATCTACCCCATCGACCTCATTCTCCTGTTCGGCGTGCTGATACCGGTGGCGCTCAATGTCTGGATGACCATCGCCAAGCGCCGCACCCAGGGTATCTACACCACCAACTGGTTCTTCGCCGCCTCGATCTTCATGCTCATGATCGTGCTGCTGGTGGGCAACCTGCCTGAGTACTTCCACCTCACCGGCCTGACCGAGGCCTATCTCACCTGGTGGAATGCGCACAATATTCTTGGATTGTGGATTACGCCGGTGGCCGCCGCCATTGCCTACTACACCATCCCCAAGATCACCGGCAACCCGCTGTATTCACACCGTATCGGTCACCTGCATTTCTGGTCGATCGTGATCTTCTACTCCACGCCTGCGGCCCATCACCTGATGTCCGCCCCGCTGCCGGAGTGGCTGAAGTCCTTCGCCTCAGTGGAAGGGGTGCTGATTCTGGTGCCCGCGATTGCCTTCGTATCCAATATCCTGCTCACCCTGCAGGGCAAGTGGAACATGTTCGTGGAGAATATCGAGGTGCGCTTTACCGTAACAGGTGTGTTGCTGGCTATCCCGCTCAACATGCAGGGCGGCTTCCAGCAGACGCGTTCGATCAACTGGTACATTCACGGCACCGGCTGGATTGTGGCGCACGCCCACCTTGCGCTGCTCGGCTTCTCCACCTTCATTGAAGTCGCTGCCGTGTACTACGGCCTGCAGGTGTTGCTGAAGCGCAAGCTGTACTCGCTGGCACTGGCCAACTTCCACTTCTGGATGCTGCTCATCGGCTTCTCGATCTACTGGATTGCGATGACCATTGCCGGCCTGATTCAGGGTGCGGGCAAGATCTACGAAGTGCCGTACATCGACATCGTGATCGCCGAGCACCCGTACATGATCGCGCGCTGGTTTGGAGGCACCCTGGTGTTCCTCGGCAACTGCGTATGGCTGTATAACATGTGGATGACGGCACGCGAAGGCACGGTGGTGCCGGAAGGCCGCATGGTGCATGAACTGGCCTATGAGCGCTAATCGTCTGCAAATAATAATTTAGGGAGCACTGACGTGGCTTTTAGAGAATATCGAATAGGTGCCGTGATGTTCGGCCTGGCGCTCAGCATGTCCATGTTCATTACGCTGGTCATGCCGAGCTTTAACATCATTTCTGTGGGTTCTACGGCCTTGGCCCTGGACAAGCAGCTGACCTACGGCTTCAATAGCGGCTGGAACCCGGATGACATGTTCCTGACCGGCGTCAACAAGCCGCTCAAGGTTCTGCTTAAACAGGATCCGCAGACCGGCGCCGCAATGGAACCGACGTATGCCTACGTTTTTCCGGCCAAGGCCCGTTTTCCGAGCGGTATCCTGCACCCGGCGGTGCTCGGCTCAGGCTCTGACGTCTTGAGCGTGGAGCAGGGCAAGATCAATGAGGCGAGCGAGGCCACAGGTGCGGTGTTCGTGGTCGCCCATGGCGAGCATAACGGCACCACATACCCCTACATTGAGAATGCCACCGTTACCCGTGGCTGGGCAACCGAAGGCACGCTGGCGTCAGCGGGTGACGCCAATACCAGCCACGCGGGTGCCGGCAAGGTGATCTTTGTGCGCGAGGGTTGCTGGTGGTGCCACACCTTGCTGCCGGAGCAGACGCAGGACTTCCAGTACTTCGGTGCACCGCCCTATCTGGGCGACTTCAACGGCGAATCACCGACCGCGTTCGGCTCTGACCGCAAGGCGCCTGACCTGCTGCACGTAGGTTCGCGCAACTCCTCCAGGGAGTGGATGATGATGCACTTCTTCAATCCACGCCTGGTGCAGCCGCACTCGATCATGCCGCGCTTTGATTACCTGTGGGGCAAGACCGATGCCGCAGGCAACACGATCGATTACGCCGCCTGGCGCAAGGAGTACGTGGAATACCGCAACGGCGAGCGTATTACGCCGCCTGAGGTGCCGAGCTATGGCAGCGATAGCGAAATTCGTTACCTCATAGACTTTGTCCTGAACCTGAAGTAGGAGAATGCGTCATGACATGGAGATTTGACAATCCGCTGCGTACATTGACCAGTGAAGAGCAGAACAAGACCGCCATGGAGGTATGGGAATCAGAAAGCATGGGCGGCATCATGGAAAACAACAACCGCCTGCCGCAGCCGGTGGTGTATCTGCTGGTGCTGACCATCATATCGGCGTTCCTGATCACCTTCCCGCTCTGGGGTCAGCGTCCGACGGCCGCGATCTATCAAGAGTTCGTGGAGGCCATGGACAGCGCTGAAGTACAGGCGCTGCCGACGGATCAGGCGCGTATGGACTACATGGTGAAGCAGGCGCGCGACGCCGGTTCCAAGTATGCTACCCCGCACACCAACCACCCGATCAGCATGGATGATCTGCGTGTGCTGCGGCCGCAACTGGAAGCGTTAATCGCGGAGGGTGCGATACTGGACGATTACACCGTGGTGGGCAGCAAGATTGTGCTGGCCAACTTCGAGGGCAACATGCGCGCGGACGGCACGCAGGTGCGGCAGCAGCCATGGTGGGATATGGGCTATACCATCGACATCTTTTACTTGATCTATTTCTGTATCGCGGTGATGGTGGTGGTGAAGCGTCTGCCGCCTTATTCGGTGCAACCGCGCCATGGTAATGAGCGCATGCTGACGGACGCCGAGATTGCCGAACTGAGTGTCCACGGCCAAAAGAGGAGAGTAGCATGATTGATCTCGACAACCCCCCCCTGGTGCTGGCGGGCGTAAGCCTGCTCGCCCTGATTGTGCCGGTGCTCTACAGCTTCATAGTGGATCGCTATGCACCGAACCTGTACAAAAAGAAAAAGCAGTAGGCCAATCCTGCTCAAGGATGCAACGCGATGCCGCTCCGATGAGCGGCATCGCCGTTTCAGGCCACAGAGCGTATAATACCGTCCGATGCCCAACTCCACCTCAGACCAGCCTGCCAAGGTATTCACTAACCAGGCCGCTGATGCGCAGGTGACCGCCGATCTGGGGGTCAACAGCCTCTACAGCCAGCAGTTCAGTACCGGTATATTTTTTTTCATGCTGCTTGCCATCGTATTTTTTGCCGGCATCGTCATGGCATTTATGGCGGGAAAAAATGTCAAAGGACTGAAGACGGGTGAAAAATGGCTGTTTGCCTGGATCTTCCTGGGTATTGTGGTAGCGGTAATTCTGGGTGTCCTGCAATTGCTTGGGGGCTACCTGCTTTAGGAGCGTGATATGAACGAAAGTATACTGGTTGACGGCTGGACAATTTACCTGTGGCTGGTGGTCGGGGCGATGATACTGGTGGCAGTGGCCTTCGGGATACGCTGGGCCATGCGCAACGAACAGTTTGACGAAGACATCAAGTACGTGATGTTCAACGAGAGCGACCGCGAGCGCATGGACCCGGCAGAATATGCCAAAAGCCAGGAAGTGCTGGCCAGTCAGATCAAGCGCCGGGAAGATCTGCAAAAGGAGCGCTCGGGCCAGGTTTGACCTGTTGCCAGGGGCTGTTCAGTCGTGCGCACAGGAGAAAAATGGGTATGGGGGGCAGCGGCTGTGCTCGCCTTGTGGGCCGTGGGCAAGACCTTCTGGCAGATGGGGGCGAACACGACGCCTGACCCCGGTATACCCTTCTACAGCACCGCGACACCTGAGTTGACCCGCGCCGGCTCGGATCTGTACCGGGCCCTGAACTGCAAAAGCTGCCACAGCCTGTGGACGGTGCGCAACATGTTTGAATCGGTGCCCGCGCCAGCGCTGGACGGCATAGGTTCATTGCGCGATGAGGCATGGTTTTACAGTTATTTCTCGGCGGAAAATCCGCAAAGCATATTGGCGACGCGGCTCAAGCCGCAGTACCGGATGCCGAGTTATGCCCACCTCAGCGAACAGGAGCGCCGTACACTGGCAGCCTACATGGCCAGCCTGAAGGTGCAGGACTGGTATCTGGAAGAAACCCGCAGGGCGGAGCAGGAGAAGCTCACCGGCGTACGCCATCCAGACGCCGCACAGTAGTAGACAGTACCCGATGAAATCCATGTCACCGCCTCCCGCAGTGCTTGCACGCGGCGCACGCGCCAAGCGCATGCGCTATCTGGTCGCAACCATCGTCACCTGTGTCGCGCTGGTCATGCTGGGGGGCAGCTGGCATGTGATCAACCTGGGCGCCGGGCGCATGGAGGAGATGCGCAGCAAGGCGACTTACGACGTCAGCACGATGGATACGCGCATTCGCGCCGCCGGCGAAGAGGCCGTGCGGCGCGCTGGCGAAGCCAAGGTGCCGATGAGCTTGTATCGGCCGCAGGAGGTCGAGGCCCTCCTCAGCCCTGAGCAGTGGGCTGAAGTCGAAGCAATGGCAGAAATCCCTGCATCGGAATTCATCATGGGCACTGACCACGCGCGCGCAGATCTGCAGAACCGGCCACAACACACGGTCATGCTGCCCGCCTACCGCATCGACAAATATCCGGTGACCAACGCACAATACGCCCGCTTCGTGGCGGCCACCGGCCACCGCCCGCCGGGAAACTGGGCGGGCGGCAAGATTCCCAAAGGGCAGGCGCTGCATCCGGTAACCCTGGTTTCATGGTACGACGCCGGGCGTTATGCCAAGTGGGCCGGGAAGCGGTTGCCGACCGAGGCGGAATGGGAAAAGGCGGCGCGCGGCAACGATGGGCGGCGCTGGCCCTGGGGCGAGGCCATGGACGCGGGCCGCCTCAATACCTACTACAATGCCGGCAACACAACAGCGGTGACACACTACCCGCAAGGCGCAAGCCCGTACGGGGTGATGGATATGGCAGGCAATGTGAGCGAGTGGACAGCGACTGACCTCGCACCCTACCCGGACAGTCAGGTGCCCGCAGAGTTATTTCAGGCAAAGGTCGGTGTGGCCGCCTCTGCTGCCGATCGCAGCCTGCAGATGGTGGATACGGTGCCGACCGATGCTACCTACAAGGTGATGCGCGGTGGCTCCTGGAAAAGTGACCCGTTCTCGACGGCGACCTATCACCGCAACTATTCGCTGCCCCATTATGCCTCCGACTTTTTCGGCTTTCGTTGCGCGCAGGACAGCCAGTGACCATAAGGTGCAGGGTGGTGCCATCATGACGAAATACACGCAGCACGTGCTGTGCTGGCTGGCAGGCCTGCTGGCGCCCGCGCAGGCCTATGCACTGGCGCCCGACAGTTACCGCTATCTGCACGTGACCATTGATACCATATGGAACATATTTCTCATTCTGGCGCCGCTGGTGCTGGCCCCGTTCGTGGTGCTGATGTGGATGTACTGGCGCCGTGCCCGGGCGCGCGACGAGCAGGGCAAAGATGACGCGCCTGAGTAGATTCTTTTTCGGCCTGCTCGCCGCCGGTTGTTTGCTGGCTGGGCCCATCGCTGCTGCGGCCGACAGGGCCGACAGCGGCGAGCAGGTGATGCAGCAGTTCATTGCCGGGAAGACCGGCCAGTCTGCAGAGGCCGCGCTGGCCCAACAGAAGACCCGGCATCAGATTCTGTTTGTTATGGGTTTTGCGTTGCTGGCAGGGATCGGAACCACGGTCGGTCTCGGGATTGCCATGGCGCTGTATCACAAGCCGGTGTTTGTCGCCCACATGATTGCCGCCGGCTTCAGCCTGACCCTGGCCATCGTCCACGCGATTGTGGCCATCGTCTGGTTTTATCCCTCCTGACAGCTTTCCCTGCGCCGTGCGCCTGCTGACCCCCGCATGGGCGCTGGCCCTGATCTACGCCCTCTCCGGTCTTGCCAGCCTGGCCTACGAAGTGCTGTGGGTGCGGGTGCTGGTATTGCAGTTCGGCGTCAGCATATTTGGTGTGGTGGCGGGCATCAGCGCCTTCATGGGCGGGCTGGGCGCAGGCAGCCTGTGGGGTGTGCGCATCAGCCGCCGGGTGGGCTCACCGCTGCGGCTGTTCGCGCTGATTGAGATCGGACTGGCGCTGTATGCGCTGGCCTCGCCGCTGTTATTGCAGGGCATGGACAGCCTGTTGACGGGTATGGCGCCGTCCACCGGGTTGGCGAGCTGGTACGCGCTGCAAAGCGGCTTTACGCTGCTACTGATATTTATCCCGGCGCTGGGCATGGGCGTGGGTTTTGCGCTGGCGTTGCAGGCCGCGCGCGGGGTGCAACTTTCGCTGGCGTCGCTCTATGGACTGAATACCTGCGGTGCGGCGCTGGGCGCGCTGTTGCCGCTGTGGTTGCTGCCGCAGCTGGGCTGGTCAGTATCCCTGCGCGTGGTGGCGGTCATCGGCCTGCTGGCGGGGTTGGCGGCCTGGGTGTGGGCGAAAAGGCACGGTACACCGGACAAGATGGCCCCGGTAGTGTCCGGCCAGCGGCCCGACACGTTGTCATTGTGGGCCTATGCCGGGGTGGGCGCGGCGGCGCTGATGCTGGAGATCGGCTGGACGCGGTTGTATGGCATGGTGCTGTTGCGCACCGAGTATGTGCTGGCGGTATTGCTGGCGGTGTACCTCGTCGGTATCGGCGCGGGCAGCCTGCTGGCGCGTTATCTGCGCGGACCGGTCTGGTTTAGCGTGCTGCCGGTGCTGGCGGGGGCGTTTGCTGTCCTCAGCCTGTGGTGGTTGCCGGCGCTTTCCGCCTGGGCCGAGCAGGCCCGCCATGCCAGTCTGGCATCGGCGATACTGGCGCAGTCGCTGAGGTTGGCGGCTATCACGCTGCCGGTGACGCTGGTGCTGGGCGCCTGGCTGCCCTTGCTGAGCCAGCGCCTGGGCGAGTCCGGTCACCACAGCGGTATCTGGCTGTATGGAGTGAACGCGCTGGGCGCGATGCTGGGGGCGGCGCTGGCCGGGGTGGTATTGCTGCCGACACTCGGCGCACCGGGCACGGTGAGCGCTGCCGCGCTGCTGCTGCTGGCCTGCGGCTGGGTCTGGGTGGCGCCATCGCGCCTGCGTCTGGTCTGGCTGGCGCTGGGGGCAGTGGGTTTGTTGCTGCTGGCGCTGCCGGTGTGGCAGCTGCCACCGGCTGCGCGGCTGTTACCCCAGGCCTTGGCCGCCACGACAGACCTCGAGCGCCACGAAGACGCTATTGCCATCACCCATGTGATCGAGCGTGCCGATGGGCAGCGGGTGTTGCTTTCCGACCTGCAACGCATGGACGCCGCCACCGATCAGGCGGCGGTGGCGGTACAGGAAAATCAGGCGCGCCTGCCGCTGTTGTTGCACCCGGCGCCGCGCTCGGTGCTGTTTTTGGGGTTGGGCACCGGCATCTCCGCCGCAGGTTCGCTGCCCTATACGGATCTGGAGCGCACGGCAGTGGAGCTGTCGCAGGGCGCCATCGATGCCGCCCGCCGCTGGTTTGCCCCGGTCAACGGCGGCGTGATGGACGCCATGCAGGTGGTGCATGACGACGCGCGCCGGTTCCTGCGTGCGACCACGCATCGCTACGATGTCATCATCGGCGACCTGTTTCACCCCGACCTGGCCGGGCACAGCGCGCTGTTGTCGGTGCAGCAGTTTGAGCGCGCCCGTGCGCGCCTCGCCCCGGGCGGCCTGTATGTGCAGTGGCTCGCCCTCAACCAGTTTGATCGCGCCTCGCTCGACACGGTGCTGGAGAGCTTTCGCCATGTGTTCCCGGGCGCGGTGGTGTTTGTCGACGGGCTGCACCTGGCGCTGGTCGGGCCGCAGGCGCGGCTCGGCGGCGCCCCGGCCATGCTGGCAAATCTGGCGCGGCTCGATGCAGAGACGCAGGGACAGGCCACCGGCGGCGAAGGCCCCTGGACCTGGCTCGGCCGTTACTGGGGCGCGATTACCCCGCGCGTGGCGCCGTTGCAGGAGGAATGGGCGCCGCGCATCGAGTTCCGCCTGCCGCGGGCACGCTACGGCGCGGAACAGCATCTGACGCTTCTGATCGGGCAGTTGCTGGCGACGCGGCCGGATATGGAGCAGGCCGCACAGCAGCTGCAGGTGGCGGCGGCAGACAGGCCCGTGTTCGAGCGTGCCTATGGTGCGAGTGAGCTGGCGCTGCGCGCCGTCCGCATGCGGCTGCAGAATGACGGCGAGAGTGCGCGGTTGTTGCGTATTGCCCATGAAGCCAACCCGCAGGATCGCTGGGCCGGGTTTGCGCTGGCCGATGCCATGCTCGACACCCTGCCGCAGGCCGTGCGCCAGGGCATGGACGAGCGTGAGGCGCTGCGCCGGGTGCTGGCCATCCGGCCCGATCACGCCGAGGCCCTGCGCGCCTTGTGGCGGCTGGAACAGGCGGCGGGCAATGCAGCGCAAGCCGCCGCGCTGCGGGCCCGGCTGGCCGCCGTGGCCCCGCTCGATCGCGCAGTGCGCGGCCAGCCATAGCACTTCAAGCAGGCAATCGGGTCCAACACACTGTGCGGATAACTGCGCCCGTGTCCGGCGGGTCTGTATGGTAAAATCAACCCCATGAATTCGAGCCCAAATGAGGCCCTGAGCCGTATCAGGGTGGTAGCTGAAACGGGCCATGCGGCGTCAAATGGCGCCGGGCTGCTGCGCAAGCGCGCCGCCGTGCAGGTCGGCACACTGGCCTTGCTGGTGCTGATTCCGGTGAGCGGCCTGTTCCGCATTGATCCGGCGACGGCGAGTTTCGTGGTGCTGGGCCAGCAGATCTGGTTTTCCGACTTTATGCTGGTGGCGGGATTCTGGCTCGCCCTGTCGGGCAGCCTCATCCTCACCTACTCGACGCTGGGCATGGCATTCTGCGGCTGGTCATGCCCGCAAAACACCATGTCAGAGTGGGCCGACCGCCTGACCAAAAGGCTGCTCGGCAAGCGCGCCGAGGTGAGCCTGGAGGGCGCGGCAGTCCATGTCTCCAGCGGCAAGAAAAAGTGGTTTAACTGGGCCCTGCTCGGCGCCTGGTTTACCGGCGCCGCGCTGGGGTTTGCACTGATACCCCTGCTTTACTTTTACCCGCCGGACGTGGTGTGGTCGTTCATCACCTTTCGCCATGATGCGCGGCTGGCGCCGTCGCTGTACTGGATCTACAGCGTGTTCGTGCTCATCATGCTGGTCAATGTCGCCGTGGTGCGGCACTTCTTCTGCCGCTTCATGTGCATCTACCGCGTGTGGCAGCATTCGTTCAAGACCCGCCACACCCTGCACATCGGTTATGACGCTGCGCGCAGCGCCCGCTGCGCCGCGTGCAATTTTTGCCTGACGGTATGCCCGGTCGAGATCGACCCGCGCAATACGACAACCTTTGACAGCTGCATCAACTGCGGCCTGTGCATCAGCGCCTGCGATGCCCTGCAATTTCCCAAGGGCGAGCCCGGGCTGCTGTTTTTCGAGTTTGGCGAGCGCAAGCTGCCAACATCCGTGACACAGGCGGTCGCCGCCGGTGCGCGCCTGAAACACAGGCTGGGCGGTCTGGGCGGCCGGATTGGCTGGGTCAGTCCGGTGATCTTCGTCGGCCTTGCCATGTTCGCCTGGGGCAGCGTGCACTACCAGCCGTATCACCTGTCGGTATACCGTGCTGATCAGGCCCACGGCCCGGTGATACAGCACTACCGGATTGATCTTGCCCACAAACGCTACCGCCCCGCTGAGCTCAGCGTGAGCGTTGCGGGCCTGCCCGGCGATGCTTATCAACTCTCGGCCAGCGAAGCGCGCTTCGCTACCGCAGAGCGCAAGGATGTGATGCTGTCGCTCAAGCCCTTGCCCAGGGGCCTGTACACGGTGACAGTCACCGCGCACGCCGCCGATGATGGCTGGCAGGCCAGTCAGCGCATCCAACATTACTCGCCAGGTGCAACATGAACGATACAGACAAGACACCCCCCTCGCCACACGATATACCGCCAGAGTGGGGCGAAGAATCGCACGACCATTATGGTTATGCGAGCGATGAGGAGCGGCGCGCCAGGCGTGGGCTGGAAGACTGGGAGCTGGTAGAAAAGATTCCTGAGTCACAGCACAAGGTGCCATACTGGTTCATTGCCGTGGTGGTGGCAGTCACGCTGGTGGCGGTGGGTTTGAGCTTCCCGTTCTGGGGCGACCGCCCCGGCTATGAGCGCGCCTGGTTCGACTGGGGGTTTGCGGCGGCGCTGGTGTGGATCGTGGTGGGGTTCACCTTTGTCAATTACATGATCAACATGTATGGCTCGGAGCGCGGCGGCAGGCTGGACAGTGACACGGAAAACGATACCGACGATACCCATGACGCTACCCATCAGGATGCCAATGCCGACAAACGCCCGCCCCCGCAGTAACCCCGCCCGTTATGGCGCCACCGCCCTGCTGTGCCTGCTGCTGCTCGCCTGCGGGGCCGGGTCACGCCTGCCGACACAGGTATGGCAAGACGTGACCGTCGGGCTTGAGACCCGGCCGGCGCCGGTGGTGGCGGGCATGAACGAGTTTCTGGTCTCGGCCGTGCGCCCCACCGGTGCGGCGGAGTACAACCTGCTGGTGTTTATTCGCATGGACGATGACCAGCCGTGGGTGCAGGCGATCCAGGACGGGCACACCGGCGTGTTTCGCCGCGCCATCGCGGTCAGGGGCGACGCGCCGCACACCTTGCGCGTGCGGCTGGTGCGCGCGGGCCAGGAGGGCGCGCTGGCATTCGAACTGCCGCCACCCGGCGTGCCCTAGCCCGTCGCAGGTCAATTACCCTGCACAGGGCGGGGGTGAAAACTTGCCGCGGCACTGCTGAAAGTGCTTGCAAGCCTTTCACGGCCATGATAATAATTGCACCAAATAACCATGCGCGCAGCGAGAGCTGTGCGCGTGATGTCTGAAAATGCAGTCACAATAAACAGAACAGAGGGAGGAGTACCCATGATTCAGCTACCCGTCAGCCAGCATCGTTTACCCGGTCGGTTTGCCCAGAGCGCCAAGACCAGGGTGCCTGAAGGCGTGGGCGGCGGGCTGAAACGCTCCTCGCTGCTGATGGCCGGCGCGCTGGCCGCAGGCATGGTGCTCTGGCCCAGCAGCCAGGCGCAGGCGGGCCCCGTCAACTGCGGCTATGTTGATATCGGGGGTGTTGCCTATGTCACCTGCGTCGACGGCGCCGAGGGCGGCAGCGGCGGGCTCGTGATCGACATGGAAGACGAGACGATTACCCTGAACGCAGTCCCCATAACACCCGATCCCTTCGTTACCGAAGACAAAGACGCCGTCATCAATCTCGGCTATAGCGATGCAGTGGGCGAAGGCCTGTATATCGAGACCACCGACTCCGACGGCGTCTTCATCTACACCGACGATAACGACATCACCACCATTGATTTCAAGACCGACGGTAACATCACGGCCTCAGGTAGCGGCATCCTAGTCACCGCAGACTCCTGGTGGGATGGCCGCGGTGACGTGGTCATCAATTCGCGCGGCGACATCACCGCCGGAGTTAACGGCATCTATGTCTGGCGGACGGACGGGGCCGAGGGCGGCACGACCGCTGATGTGGACATCACCAATGACGGCACCATTCTGGCCGGCAACAACGGCATCCAGGTCCAAGCCGACGGCAACGTCACGGTCACCAACACCGGCAGTATCGGCACCGTGGCCGATCCCATTGGCGGCACCGGCGTGTACATCTCCAGCATCGACGGCTACGGCAATGCCACCGTCAATAACACCAGCCCGCTGTCCATCCATGCGCTCGGCGACGGCGTCTTCATTCAGAACAAGGAAAGCGCGACCGTTAACAACAATGGCGGCACCATCATCGCTGGCGACGACGGCATTGAGATCAATGACATCAGCGGCGATGTGAACGTCTACAACGACGCCGGCACCATCGAGGGCGGCGACTACGGCATCTTGATCGACAACATCCATACGGATGGCGATGTGTTCATCTCCAACGTCGGCGGCAGCATTACCGGCAGTGCCAACGAAGGTATTTCGGTGGACGCTGTTAGTGCCGGCAACGTGGAGATCGACAACACCGGCGGCACCATCACCAGCATCAACAGCGACGGCGTCGACTTCGACGACATCAGCGGTTACGCGATGATCGATAACACCCGCGGCACCATCACCGGCGGCAGCGACGGCATTGATCTGGGGGACATCGGCAGCTATGTCCAGATCACCAATAGCAACGACTACACCACCTGGTGGGCTTACGACACTGGTGTGGTTGCGACCATCACCGGCGTCGATGACGGCATCGTGATTGACGGCACCGGCAGCTACGTGTCCATCAACAACACCGACGGCGTCATCACCGGCACCAACGGCGACGGCATTGATCTGGAGGACATCGGCGGCTATGTCTCCATCACCAACATTGCCGGTCTCTACGATTTTTACGGTTACTATGACCTGTACGGCATTGGCGGCAGCATCAGCGGCGGCAACCACGGTATCGTGATTGACGGCACCGAAGACTACGTCACCATCGACAATACCCGCGGCACCATCACCGGCATCAGCGGCGACGGTATCAATCTGGACGACATCGACGGCAGTGTGACCATCACCAACGACTACGGCATCATCGAGGGCGGCAACAACGGTATCTATATCACCGACCTGTGGACCAGCGGCGACCCCCTGCTGCTCTCGATCACCAACACCAACGGCAGTATCGCCGGCAACAACGGCAGCGGTATCTATATCGACGAGATCGATAACGGCAACGTGAACATCAGCAATTACTACGGCTTCATCAACGGCTTCGGCGACGAGGGCATCTCGGTGTCGGATGTGCAGGGCGGCGATGTCACCATTACCAACGACGGCGGTGAGGGCGGCGGCGGCAGCATCTATGGCTACTGGGACGGCATTGATATCAACAACATTAGCGGTAATGTCGATATCGAAAACGACTACGGCACCATCACCGGCGACTATGGCCAGGGCATCGACATATCGAACATCGGCGGCTACGTCCAGATCACCAACCTCGGCGGCATGTACTACAGCGGCGGCGAGATCGTCGGCAACAACGGCAGCGCCATCAGGATTGCGGGGGTTGACGGCAGCGTGACCATCGACAATGGCGACGGTGGTGAGGGTTACAGCGGCGGCTTGATCCGCGGCGACGGCGCGGAAGGCGAGGCGGTCATTCATGTCAGCGGTGTCGCCGGCATGACGACCATCAACAACCAGTATGGCGGCGTCATCCGCAGTAATGACGACCTTGCCTCCGATGTAGCCATCCGGGTGGACGGGGGTGAAGGGGACGGTGCGGCAACCATTAACAACTATGGCACGATCACCGGCCGGGTCTATCTCACGGACAACAACGATGTGTTCAACAACTACAGCTACGACAGTTGGTATGTGGAGGGCGACAACGATTTCGGCGACGGCTATGACGTGCTGAACAACAGCGGCGCGATCTATGTCTCCGGCGTCACGAACTTCTTCGGTCTTGAAGAACTCAACAATGAAGGCGGCCTGATCGACCTGTCGTATGCCGACGGCTCTACCAACACCCGCCTCACCACCAGCGGCAACTACGATGGTGGCGAGGGGGGTTATCTCGTGCTCGATGCCTATCTGAGCACCTATGGTGATTCCACCGCCGACTTGTTTACGATTGAAGGTGATGTGAGCGGCACGACCTACGTCTACATCAACGACTTCGACACCAGTGTGCCGGGCGCCTACAACGAGATTGGCGTGAAGGTGATTAGCGTGGGTGGAACCGATTACGAGGACAGCTTTGTGCTCGCCAACGGCCCGATCAACAAGGGCTACTGGCAGTATGAGCTGTATCGGGAAGAGACCAACAGCAGCGATTGGTGGCTGGCCAGCACGCCGAGCGACCAGGCCTTTGAACTGCCGATACTCATGAGCACGGCGCAGGAGGCATGGCACCAGACCACTGGTGTCTGGCTCGACCGCCAGGCCGACCTGCGCGTGGCGGGAGCGGGCAATGGCGGCGCTTGGGCGAAACTCATCGGCGGCAGCATCGACCGTGACGTCTCGAACACCTACACCCACCCGCTGTATGGTACGGACTCTACCCACAACCAGAGCTACGATCAGAGCCTGTTCGGCGTCATGGTGGGCGCGGATACCGCAAGCCAGGGGGCCGGGGGCGAGACCTGGGTGATTGGCGTGCTGGGCGGCATGACCCAGTCCAGGGTTGACTTCGACAGCACCGCGACCGATGCCGATCGCGATGCCGTCTCGATCGGGGCCTATGTCACCTACCTCAACGGCGGCTGGTTCGTGGATGCGGTGGTGAAGGGCGATATCGGCGACACCGACTACAGGCTGGAGGACGGCGCTCTCACGCAAGACTTCAGCCTGGATACGACATCGGTCGGCGTTACGCTGGATGCCGGCTACCGGATACAGAACGGTTCGAGCTTCATTGAGCCGATGGCGACCCTGTCGTACGTGCGCACCAGCATTGACGATGTGACGGCCTTCCCTGATGACATCAACCCCACGGACATCAACTTCGCGAATGGCACCAGCCTGCGGGGTCGTATCGGGGTGCGGGCCGGCACCAGCATAGACTCCGCCAGCGGCACCAAGTACGAGCCCTTTGTGCAGGCCAGCCTGTGGAACGAGTTTGATGGCGACAACAGCGTGACACTTACCAGCGATGATATGGATGTCACGGTCAAGGACAAGGGCATCGGCAGCTACGGCCAGATCGGCGCGGGCATCAACATCTTTGGCACCGGCAACGTAACCGGCTTTGCCAAGGTGGACGCGGTGGTAGGCGGTGACGACTACGACAGCCTTACCGGCTCCGTGGGTGTGCGCTACAAATGGTAGGCGACTGAAACCAAATCAGCCGCCGTTAAAAACAAGGGAGGCCGGGATGACCCGGCCTCCTGTTTTTTTATAAGGCAGGCCCCGGTACAGTGATGTATCCCGCCAAGACATCCATAGCGATAAACAAAGGAAAGCGATGAAGTCAATTAGCACGCGGCTCCGCACGCTACTGCTCCCAGCCCTGGTTGCGGCCACCTGCGCCGTGGGATCCAGCCCGGCCTGGTCAGAGACGGCAACCACCACCAAACCACAGACCACCAAACCACAGACAGAGAAACCCATGGCGAAACCCGAGATCACAGCGTTTGATAGCTGGTCGTTAGTGTGTGTGCTGGATGCGGTAACAAACAAAAAGAACTGCACTGTGCTGCAGAACGTCGCCGAGGCCAAATCGAAGAAGGTCGTGTTCACGTGGTCCCTGGTGTACGCCAGGGACGGCAAGCTGGTGTCGATCGTGCGCACCCCAACCGGCATCCTGCTGACCAAGGGTCTGGAGATGGGTCTCGCCAGCGCCAAGGCGACACGGGTGCCGTTTCGCGTCTGTAGTCAGCGCGGATGCGAGGCGCGGTTTATCATGGACAAGGACCTGATAGCGACGGTTTCCAAGAAGGACAAGGTGGCGGTCACGTTTTTCACCGCGAATAACAAGCCGGTGCAGTTCGAGATGCCGATGAAGGGGTTCGGCCGGGCGCTTGCCGCGCTTGAAAAAGCCGGGAGCCAGAACAGCAGCGCAGCCAAGCCTGCAGCCAAACCTGCAGCCAAGCCTGCAACCAAGCCCAGCACGGGCAGATAACACCGGGGCTGCGAGACCGGACAGGGTTCTGTCCGGGCGTCCGGGGCCTTAAGCGCTGGGCACTAGCCCCGCGCCCTGACGCGTTTCAGCAGTGCGGCGCTCTCCATCCAGCGCCGCAACAGCAGTATCTTTTCACCCCCGCGCTGCGGTGCGCAGCGCGGACAGGTGAGGTGGCCAAGATACAACTCCAGCGGTCGCCGACCCGCATTGACCAGGCTGCTTTGCAGCTGTTTCACGCTGGCCGAGACGGTGGTCACCGGCCCCTGATGCAGGAAGCCGCGCACCTGAAACGGCGAGGCGAGATACGACAGCCCGTGGGCGGGTGAGACGGCGGGTTCCAGCAGGCGCAGCAGCCTTCCGCGCAGCAGTCCGGTCTGGATCAGCACCAGCCCCGGCCAGCGTTCCTTGAGCTTGAGTTGTTCCAGGGTTTCACGCTGGCGGTTGGCGCGCAGTTCGTAGCCGATCGGCATGTGCAGAAACATCGGTGCCGTTGCCATATGCACGAGTTCGCCACCGAGATCGATGTCCTGTTGGTGCCAGTCGGGGAAACTGGCCGGGCAACCGCACGCAAGGCTCATCCGCCGCTGCTGTAGAAACGTCTCAGGGTGAGAAAGATGTTGGCGAAATAACACCAGAAACCAATACCCATTGCGGTGGAGACCAGGGCGATCACCGGCGGGTAATAGCGGTGCACGTCATCCACGGCGGCGGGGTTGGTGAGCGAGAGGTTACCCTCCCAGATGCCGAATATCATAAGGGTGGTGTAAAAGCCGCACACGCCCCCGGTGACCCACCAGAAGGTGTGGCTGACCAGCCGCTCCGAATACAGCGGGCGCTGGGTGAGGATCGGCAACAGGTAGTAACTGGTGGCCATGATCAGCAGCACCACGCCGCCGACCATGTTGATATGGGCGTGGGCGAGCGGGTCGATCATGTGTCCCGGCCCGCCGTAGGGGCTGCCGACGGAGTCCAGCCACATGCGGATCGGATGGATGACCTGCAGCACGCCGTGTACCGTGCCGACGAACATGAACGACGCCGATGCCACGATGAACTTGATCAGCGGATGAGGGGGAGTGGACATAAGCGGAGTGGATTGACCAGATGTGCCGCTGCACAGCAGCGGCAGCCAGGCGGGTGAGACTGTCTATGGGCAGCAAGGGTGGCGGGTCCGCACACCCTTGCCGAGACAACCAGGGTTTATTTTGCGAGCTTTCTCAGCGCGACATTGGTGATCGCAATGGCAAGCAGAATGCCGCCGGCAAAAAGTACGATCGGGATGAGCAGGGTTGCTGACATGGTGTTCTCCTTGAAATCTGATATTCGGTAATACTATCAACCGCTAGTATAGCTGCCGCACGCGCTTCCGGGCAAGCCCTGCAGGGCGCCATTTCACTGTAGTCAGAGGCATGAAAAACGGGGCTTGCGCCCCGCTTTTCATGCCGGTGGAACCGCCAGCGCCTGGCTATCAGGCACGTGCCCGGTCATTGCCGCTGCGGCCGCCGGGGCGGCTGGCGGGGCTTTTGAAATGGTGACCGGTCTTGCCGCCACGACCCTTGGCGAAACCCGGCTTAAAGCCAGCCTTGCCCGCTGCAGGCTTATGCGTTTTTTGACCATTGCCTCGGCTCTTGCTGCGGTGCGGCGCAGGGCGGGAGGCCCTGGATTCCGGCACGCTGGGCTCAAGGCCCGGCACCACCTGCCGTTCCAGCCGGTTGCCTGTGAGCCGCTCTATGCCCGCCAGCTTGCCCCAGTCCTGCGGCCCCACCAGCGACGCGGCGGTGCCAAAGGCCCCGGCGCGGCCGGTGCGACCGATGCGGTGCACGTAGTCCTCGGCCACCATGGGCAGGTCGAAATTGATCACGTGGCTGACGCCCTTGATGTCCAGACCGCGGGCGGCGACATCGGTGGCGACCAGTACCTTGACCGTGCCCTGGCGCAACCGCTGCACGGTACGGTTGCGGGCGCCCTGCTGCATGTCGCCGTGCAGGGCCGCGCAGGCATGGCCATCGGCCGACAGGGAATGCGCCAGCTCATCCGCCGAGCGCTTGGTGGCGGTGAAGACGATGGCCTGACCCAGTTCCTTGGAGCACAGGATATGATCCAGCAGGCGGCGCTTGTGGCGCACGTCGTCGGCCTGATGCATGCGCTGCGTGATCTGGGCATGCTGAGCCTGCGCCCGGGCCACCTGGATGCGCGCGGGGTCTTTCAGCAGCCGCTGCGCGAGCCCGAACACCTTGCCTTCCAGCGTTGCGGAAAACAGCAGTGTCTGACGTTCCGCCGGCGTGGCCTTGCTGATCTGCTCGACCGGCTCGATAAAGCCCATGTCCAGCATGCGATCCGCCTCGTCCAGTATCAGCAACTCAATGCGCGAGAAGTCTACGCGGCCACGCTCCATGTGGTCGATCAGGCGACCGGGGGTCGCCACCAGAATATCCAGATTCTCACGCAGCATGCGCTCCTGCGCGGGATAAGGCGCGCCGCCAACGATGGCGCCTACGCGCAACGGGGCGAACTTGCTGTAGCGTTTCACGGCGTCGAGCACCTGCGCCGCGAGCTCGCGGGTCGGGGTCAGGACCAGCACGCGCGGCCCGCGGCCCTTGCGTGGCGCGTTGCTGATCAGGCGCTGCAGGGCGGGCAATACAAACGCCGCCGTCTTGCCGGTGCCGGTCTGTGCCGAGGCCATCAGGTCGCGACCTGACAATGCCACCGGAATGGCCTGGCTCTGGATCTCGGTCGGTGTGGTGTAGCCGCTGGCCTCAATGGCGCGCAGCAGTTTTGCATCAAGATTCAATGTTTGAAATGACAAAATAGTATCCTCATCCGCCGTCCACGCGCGGACTCAAAAGAAAATAAACCAATACGTAACAGATTGCGCAAAGACAATGAATGCGCAAGCACACGAGGCGCGCCTTCAACCCGGAGGGCGTGACCGTTCGAAAACTGTTAGGGGCGGGTGCCGCTGTGGCTGGGGCTAACCGCCAGGTTCCTTTAGTACGTTGCTAATCAGGAAACCTGCGGTACAAAAAACCGGAGAGAGATCAGAAACGCGTATATGTACTACGGTGTTGCGGAGCGCAGTATACACGAATCGCCCGCCCTGCGATAGCGGGCGATTTGTCTGGCGGTGGTCAGCGGGGTTTGGTCGTGAGTGCGGCGCGTACGCTCTCGTGCACAAACCCGGACACATCCCCACCCAGGGCGGCGATCTCGCGTACCAGGCTGGAAGAGATGTAGGCATATTGCTCTGCCGGCGTGAGGAACAGGGTCTCCACCGTGGGTGCGAGGCGGCGGTTCATGCCGGCCAGCTGGAACTCGTGCTCGAAGTCCGACACCGCCCGCAGGCCGCGCAGGATCACCTGCGCGTCGCGCGCCTGGGCGTACTCGACCAGCAGGGTGTCAAAGCCGCAGACCTCCACATTGGGCAGCCCGGACAACACCAGCCGCGCCAGCCGGATGCGTTCATCCAGATCAAACGCCGGGCGCTTTGTGGGGTTGGCCGCCACCGCCACAATCACCGTGTCGAACAGCCGTGCGGCACGTTGTACCAGATCGCTGTGGCCGTGGGTAATGGGATCGAAGGTGCCGGGGTAGATTGCAGTGATGTTCATGGGTTTTGCACGCCGCTTGGGGGCAGAGTCAGCATCATAGCGCCTTGCGACGCCGGCACCAAGGGGTGCTCAGGCCTGTTTGATGGCGAGGTGATAGCTCGCCTGCCCGGCATTTTTGCTGCGTACGACGCGCCAGTCGAGGGCCAGCATGTCGAGGGGCAGGTCACGCTCGGTTTCGAGGTAAATGTACGCCCCCGGCTTGAGCCAGCCGCTGCGTCGCAGCAGGTCACAGCAGGGTGCGAGCAGGTTTTTATGATACGGCGGATCGAGAAAGACGACATCGAAAGCCTGCTCCGGCGCCGTCTGCAAATAGCCGAGCGCACCGGCATGGATGATCTGGGCGCCGTTCGCCCGCAGGGTGGCGAGGTGGTCGTGCAGTTGCGATACCACGGCGGTATTGTTGTCGACCATGACCACGCTGTCGGCGCCGCGCGACAGTGCCTCAATACCCAACGCACCGCTGCCGGCGAAGAGATCGAGGCAGCGTGCGCCTGCGATCATGGGGGCGAGCCAGTTGAACAGGGTTTCGCGCACCCGGTCGGATGTCGGGCGCAGACCCTCAGTGGCCGGGAATTCCAGCCGCCGCCCGCGCCACCTGCCGCCGATGATGCGCAGACGGTGAGTGCCCGACGCGGGCTTAGGGTAACGCTTCGGCCGCGCCGCCACCCACCACCACCGTTATCATCCTTTCAGGCTGCACGCGCCGCTGGAAGGCGTCCTTGATCTGCGCCAGCGTGACCGCTTCCACGTGCCGTGAATAGGTATCGAGAAAATCGAGCGGCAGATTGTAAAAGCCGATCAACGCCAGATACTCAACCAGCTTGGCATTGCTGTCGATGCGCAAGGCGAAGCCGCCGGTAATATTCTGCTTGGCGGACTGCAGCTCACGCGCCGTGGGGCCTTGCTCGGTAAAGGTGCGCAGGGTATCGCGCAACACCTTGAGTGCCTCTCCGGTTTGCTCGTTGCGTGTCTGCAGGCCGAGCGTGAACGGGCCCGCTTCGCGCAACGGCAGAAAATAACTGTAACTGCTGTAGGACAGCCCGCGCTTCTCGCGGATCTCATCCGACAGGCGTGACACCAGTCCGCTGCCACCCAGAATGTGGTTGCCGACCAGCAACGGGAAATAGTCGGGGTCGATGCGGCGCAGGCCCGGCTGCCCCATGAGTATGTGGGTCTGGACGGAAGGATGAGCGATCTCGATCGTGCGCGCGGCGGCCAGTGCCTCCACCGTGGGCAGGGGGGGTGCAGGCTCGCCTGCAGGCAGGCCGGCCATCAGTGTGTCTACGACTGCATCGGCCTCACTGCGCGACAGTGCGCCCACAATTGCGATGACGGCGTTGCGTGCCACGTAGTAACGTTTGTGGAACGCGACCAGGTGATCGCGTGTGAGCAGATCGAGGCTGGCTTCGGTGCCTGCCTGTTCGGTGGCGTACGGATGGGTGCCATAGAGCGCACGGTAAAAGGCCTTGCCTGCGATATCGCCGGGGGACTGCGCCTGCGCGCGCAGGGCCACGCGGGTGCGATCGCGTTCGCGCTCGAAGGCTGCTGCCGGGAAGCTGGGTCGTTGCAGCAGCAGGGCGAGGGTGTCGAGTGCGGGTTGCAGCACGGCAGGCCGGGTCAGGCTGCGCAGGCGCACGCTGGCCGTATCACGATCCACACCCGCACCAAACTGGGCGCCGAGACTGGCAAAGCGGTCAGCGATTTCATCGGCGCCCAACTCGCCGCCAGCACTTTGTGCGCCGTCATTCAGCAGGTTACTGGTGAGCGCGGCCAGTCCCGCTGTCGTGTCATCGTGTGCACTGCCGGCATCGAACAGTACCCGTACATCCACCATGGGCAGCTCGGGCGCCGGGACGAAGTAAACCCGCGCGCCGTTTTTTGTTGTCCAGTGCTGAATCTCGGGTGCGGCAAATGCCGCGACATTAGCCAGCGCAAGCAGCGCGAACAAAAGGGCGTGCTTAATGGATGGCATTGTGGCCTCCCGCTGTACCTGATGCGGCGCGCGGCTTGTCGGGATCAAGTGGCAAGGGTTCGAGCACGGCAACGGTGAGGCGATCCTCGATCAGATATGTGCGCGCCACCTGCCGCACCTGTTCAGCCGTGACGGCATTGATATTGTCTACATAACTGTCCAGCAGGCGCCAGTCGAGACCCACGGTTTCCAGGGTACCGATCCGCATCGCCTGACCGAAGACGGAATCACGCTGATAGACATCGTTTGCTACAACCTGGGTCTTGATGCGTGCCAGTTCGGCTTCACTTGCGACAGTTTCCTGCAGCTGTCTGATCTCGCCGCGCAGGGCCTGCTCCAACTCCTCTATGGTGTGGCCGCGGGCGGGTGTGCCATCGATCAGAAACAGGTCGGAGGCGCGTGCGGTGAGCCTGTATCCGGCGCTGGCGCTGGCGGCGATCTGCTGGTCGCGCACCAGATGTCTGGCGAGCCGGGCGCTGTCGCCGCCCGAGAGCAGCGCCGACAGCACTTCGAGCGCGTAGGGTTCCCAGGCGGCATCAGGGCGGGCGGACTTCAGCACCGGCACCGGATACCCCATCAGCAGATACGGCAGTTCGGCGGGCGCTTTTACAGTAATGCGGCGCTGGCCGGTCTGCGCCGGTTCGTTGCGTGGCTTGAGCGCGGGAATCGATGCGGGCTTGAGTGTGCCGAAATGTTTTTTCGCCAGCTTCAATACCTGCTCGGGTTCCACATCACCCACGACCACTACGGTCGCATTATTGGACGCATACCAGGTCTTGTACCAGGCCTTGAGATCGTCGATATGCAGATTCTCCAGATCATCCATCCAGCCGATGACCGGGTTGCGGTAGGCGCTGTTATAAAATGCGGCGCCATTGAACTGCTCGTAGGTGAGTGACTCGGGATCGTCGTCGGTGCGCAAGCGGCGCTCCTCCATGACCACGCGCACCTCCTTGGCGAATTCTTCCTGCTTGAGCAGGAGGTTGCGCATGCGGTCGGCTTCCAGCTCAAAGCTTACCGGCAGGCGGCTTTTCTCCAGTTGCTGGTGATAGGCGGTGTAATCACGCCCGGTAAAGGCGTTTTCGCGCCCGCCATTTTCTGCAATGATGCGTGAAAATTCATTCGGCCCATGTTTGCGCGTGCCCTTGAACATCATGTGTTCGAGCACATGCGAAATGCCGGTGATGCCGCTGTGCTCGTAGCTCGCGCCCACCTTGTACCAGACCTGGGAGACCACCACAGGTGCACGATGATCTTCGCGCACGATGAGCTTGAGGCCGTTGTCGAGGAGGTATTCATGCGTGGCGGGAGCGGCTGCGTGTACCTGGACGCTGAGAAGCAGGCAGAGGCCCGCTACAATATACCTGTATATCATGTCAGCCCTGATGTTGAGTGTTGAGTGATAGGATAGCGCAATACGCGGAACAACAGCTATGACACTGAAAACCCTGCTTGGGTTCAAGAAAACCGCCAGCCCTGCCGCAGAAGCCGCGCCAGGTGCGCTGGCACGCCTGGGAAATGCGCTGACGCGCACGGGGCTGGGCGACTGGCTGGGGGGGTTGCGCGCTGGAACTGTCGCGGTGGATGCCGACTTGCTGGAGCTGCTGGAAGAACGACTGTTGTCGGCAGATGTCGGTGTCGAGGTGACAGAGAAGATCATGGGCCACCTGGGTACGCGTCTTGGGCGGCGTGAGTTGCGCGATGCAGGGGCGCTGGCGGATGCCGTGCGGGAAGAGTTGCTGGCCATTCTGCGGCCGTGTGAGCAGCCGCTGGTGATCGCGCCGGATGCGCGGCCCTTTATCCTGCTCATGGTGGGCATCAACGGCGCAGGTAAAACCACGACCATCGGCAAGCTGGCGCAGCAACTGCGGCGCGAGGGTCGCCAGGTGATGCTCGCTGCCGGTGACACCTTTCGCGCCGCCGCAGTGGAGCAGTTGCAGGCCTGGGCCGAGCGTAATCAGATGCCGGTGATTGTACCGCAGAGTGCGGGTGCCGATCCGGCGGCGGTGATTCATGATGCAGTAGAGGCGGCGCGCGCCCGCAGAGTAGATGTGCTGATTGCAGATACGTCCGGTCGCCTGCATACCCAGGCCAACTTGATGGAAGAGCTGAAAAAGATCAAGCGTGTTATTTCCAGGGCCGATCCTGCGGCGCCGCAGGAGGTGATGCTGGTACTGGACGCAGGCACTGGCCAGAATGCGCTGATGCAGGCGCAACAGTTCCATCAGGCCGTGGGGCTGACCGGCATTACGCTGACCAAGCTTGATGGCACGGCCAAGGGCGGCATCATTTTTGCGCTGGCGGAAAAAGTGGGTGTACCCATACGCTACATCGGCGTCGGCGAAGGTGCGGATGATTTGCGCGTGTTCAATGCCAATGAGTTTGTGGAGGCATTGCTTGAGAAACCCGGTGGCGAGAATATAAGCGGGTAAATAGCCATGAAAGTCATTTCTCGCTACTCGCTACTGTATGTATGATTCTGTTTAATCACGTTTCCAAGCGCTACCCCGGCGGGTTTGAAGCCCTGAGCGAGATCAGCTTCGAGCTCGGGCGCGGCGAGATGGCGTTTCTGACCGGCCACTCCGGCGCCGGCAAGAGTACGGTGTTGCGGCTGATCGCCTTGCTTGAGCGCGCCAGCTTTGGCCAGATCGTGGTGAATGGGCAGAATCTTTCCGGTATCAAGCGGCGCGGCCTGCCCTATTTGCGGCGCAGCATCGGCATGGTATTTCAGAGTCACAAACTGTTGTATGACCGTACGGTGTTTGATAACGTCGCCTTGCCGCTGGTGATCGCGGGTGCAGGCCGGGAGGATATTGCACGCCGCGTGCATGCAGCGCTCGACAAGGTCGGGCTGCTGTGCAAGGAGCGCGCTTATCCGGTAACACTCTCCGGCGGCGAGCAGCAGCGTGTCGGTATCGCACGCGCGGTGGTGCATCGGCCACCCTTGCTGCTGGCGGACGAGCCGACCGGCAATCTCGACCCGGAGTTGTCGCGCGAAATCATGAAACTGTTCCAGGAGTTCAACCAGTTTGGTGTAAGCGTGCTGGTGGCAACGCATGACCTGGAGTTGATCCGTCACTTGCCGCACCGCATCCTCACCCTGAAGGATGGGCATCTGGTAGCGGACAGCGCGACGCCATGATGCGCTTTTTTGCACGCCGTCGCAGTGGTGCGACACCGATACCACGCAGTCGCCCTGCCGGTCCTGCACCCACCATGGTACGCGCACATGAGCCTGCAGCGCGGCGGCAGAAGATGGGTGCGTTCTCATTCAGAAGCTATGCGGCGCAACACCTGCAGGCATGTTTTTACAGTCTGGGCCAGATGTGGCGTGCGCCGGTGGCAACGTTGATGACTGCTGTCGTAATAGGTATCACGCTGGCGCTACCTTCAGTGTCGTATCTCGTACTCGAACATGCGCAACAGCTGAGCGCAGGCTGGGGTGGTGGCCCGCAGATTACGCTGCTGCTCAGACAGGAGGTCAGCGATGATGCGAGTCGCGCGCTGGCCGGACGCCTGCGCACGTGGCCCGCAGTGGCAGAGGCGCACGCGATTTCGCGTGCCGAGGCGCTGCAGGAGTTTCGCCAGTTGTCGGGTTTTGATGCAGCACTTGATGCGCTCGGTGAAAATCCGCTGCCAGCGGTAATCGCGCTGCGCCTGGCTGCTGATTCTGCGGTGGATGCCAGCGCAATCCATGAACAATTACGGATGCTGCCTGAGGTTGACCGGGCCGAGTTCGAGGAGCAATGGCTCAAGCGACTGAATGCCATCATGCAGGTCGTTACCCGCGGCGTGTTGATGCTGGCGGGATTGTTTGCAGCGGCAGTGCTGTTCATCATTGGCAATACCTTGCGGCTTGGCATACAAAACCGGCGCGAGGAAATTGAGGTGGTCAAGTTGACCGGAGCCAGCGATGCCTTTGTCAGGCGGCCATTTCTATACAGCGGGATGTGGCATGGTACTTTGGGTGGCATCTGTGCCTGGGTCATGGTGGGCCTGGCGCTGTGGTTGATGCGCGCGCCTGTGCAACAGTTGGCCGGGCTGTACCAGAGTGATTTCAGTTTGGGCGGTCTCGGCTTCAACGTGACACTGGCGCTGGTAGCGGGAGGCGCTTTGCTGGGCCTGCTGGGCGCCTGGTTGTCGGTGGGGCGGCATCTGGCACACATAGAGCCGTCTTGAACCCCCGTGCTTGTTATAAATCTCTTTGATTAGGCTGAACTTTAACCTCGTTTTGGCACTCCTATTGTCAGGGTGATAAAATGAACCCATTAGAGTTCGCAGGGAGGAAGTCCATGGCCAACGACTACGCAATGCAGCTCGCGGTACCGGTGGGTAGCCTCGACCACTACATCCGCGCCGCCTACAGCGTTCCGATGTTGAGCGCGGGTGAGGAGCAGGCGCTGGCTACCCGCTACCAGCAGGAAGACGACCTTGAGGCCGCGCGCCGGTTAGTGCTTGCGCACCTGCGCTTTGTAATCTACGTCGCGCGGGGCTACAACGGTTACGGCCTGTCACAGGCGGATCTGATTCAGGAAGGCAATATCGGCCTGATGAAGGCCGTGCGCAGATTTAACCCCGAGATGGGGGTGCGTCTGGTGTCGTTCGCCGTACACTGGATACGCGCCGAAATGCACGAATTTATCCTGCGCAACTGGCGCATCGTCAAGGTGGCCACCACCAAGGCGCAGCGCAAGCTGTTTTTTAACCTGCGCAGCGCCTCCAGGCGCCTCGGCTGGTTTAGCAGCGAGGAGGTGAATGCCGTCGCCAAGGATCTGGGCGTGAGCGCCAGCGATGTGCGCGAGATGGAGTCGCGCATGAGCGGTCACGATTACGCCTTCGATGCCCACGCCGACGATGACGACAGTACGGCACAGTTTGCGCCCGCGGCCTATCTGCAGGATCTGCGTATGGAACCCTCTATGCAGCTGGAGCAGAGTGATTACGATGAAAGCCGCAGCGAACACCTGCAGCAGGCACTGTCCACGCTCGATGCGCGCAGCCGCGACATTGTCGAGCAACGCTGGCTGGGTGACGCCAAGGCCACGCTGCAGACGCTGGCGGATCGTTATCAGGTATCGGCCGAGCGCATCCGACAGCTGGAAAACAACGCCCTCAAGAAGCTGCAACGGGCGATCGTACCCACGGCAGCTGCGGGTTAAGGCAGAGACACTGCCGCGTTCAATGTCCGGCCTATGTGCTGGACGTCGAGCGCGGCGAGGTGGGGTAAGACGCCCAGCAGTGGTGCAGGGATGCGCTCACACAAGGCCGCAACATTCTCCGCAAGCCCGGCAAAGTCGGGGGTGATGCTGTTCGCGACCCAGCCCGCAAACGGCAAGCCCGAGCGCGCGATGTTCTCAGCGCTCAACAGGGCATGATTCAGGCAGCCGAGCCGCATACCCACCACCAGTACCACCGGCAGGCCCAGCTTCAGCGCGAGATCGGCGATGGTTTCCCGCTCATTCAGCGGTACGCACCAGCCGCCCGCACCTTCCACCACCACACAGTCCGCCTGCGCGGCGATGGCATCAAACAGGGTTTTGATGTGCGTGATGTCTATGTGCCGCGCCACACGCTGGGCGGCGATGTGGGGGGCGATGGGTGGTGCGTAGAGGTAGGGGTTGACCTGCGCATAGGGCAAGGCAATCACGGCGGCACGTTGCAGTCGCAGGGCATCATCATTGCGCAGCCCGGCCTCGGTGGCGACAGCACCGCAGGCCACCGGTTTCATCGCCGCCGTACGCACGCCGGTGGCGGCGAGCGCATGCAGCAGGCCGAGTGTTACCCAGGTCTTGCCGACGTCGGTATCCGTGCCGGTAATGAACAGGCCGCGCGTCACGGCGCTTTTCGCCCGCGCAGGCTGGCGAGCGGAACCCGGACGGTGCCATCGCTCGTCTCTTGTGGCGCTGCCTCAGGCGCCCAGGCATGTCCATACACCACCTCGTAGCTGGCGGGCAGCACGCCTTCGCGGCGAAAGCGTTCGTAGGCATTGCTGAAGTCCTGCAGGCGACCTTTGCCGGTGAGTCCGCGCGCGCGCCCGGCGGTAAGGTTGTGTGCGCCGATCAACTTGAGGTCGCGCATCAGCCGCTGTACGTCGGGATAGGTCAGCGTGAAATGCTCGACATCCATCACCGGTGTGTTGAAATGGGCGCGCACCAGCGCATCACCGATGTCGTGCATGTCGATGAAGCGGCTGACGTGGCTGTGTGCATCTACTTCGGCCCAACTCGCACGCAACTCTTTCAGGGTGTCGGGGCCGAAGCTGGAAAACATCAGCAGCCCACCCGGCTTGAGTGCGCGCCGCAATTCCAGCAGGGTGGTGTCGAGGTCATTGCACCACTGCAAGGCAAGATTTGAAAAAATCAGATCGGCGCAGCCCGCGCGCAACGGCAACGCATCGATGTCGGCACAGATGAGGGTTTGGCGTCGATCAATCCAGCGTTGCCAGAAGGGCGTCTGGCGGCGCGTTTCGAGCAACATGTTTTCGGCGATATCGAGAGCGATTAGGTGCGCGTCTTTATAGCGTTGTGCGAGGGCGCGGGTATGCAGGCCGGTGCCTGCACCGGCATCAAGTATCAGTGCCGGGGTAAGGCGCACGGCATCGAGGCGCGCCACCATGCGCTTGCCTACTTCGTGCTGCAGCAGGGCCGACTGGTCATAGTGGCGTGCTACGCGATTGAAGGCGCGCCGCACCAGTTGTTTGTCGATGTGATAGTCGGCGTCGTGCATGTCAGTGTGGCAAAAACATGTTGAGATCGTGCATGAAGGCTGCGCCATGCGAGAGAAAGGGCGCGTGTCCGGCGCCGGCGATCACTGATAACTGTGCCCGTGGTAGATGTTCGGCGAGGTGGCGCTGGGCGGCAGGTGGCGTCAGGGTGTCGCGCTCGCCTGCCATTACCAGCGTCGGGCAATGAATGGCAGCGAGGTCGCGGCGCAAGTCGCTGTCGCGCAGCAGCGCCAGCCCCGCGTTTAATCCCGCCAGGTTCGGCGTGCCCTGTTGAAGCAACAGGGCTTCGAGTTGCTGTTGTGTTGCACGCGCACCCTCGCTGCCACGCAGTTGCAGGGCGAGGAAGCGGCGCAGGGTGGTGTGGTGATCGGCCGCCAGTGCGGCATGGAATTCGTCCAGCACCTGCGGCGCTACGGCGTGTGGCCAGTCGGTGGTCTGGGTAAAACGGGGTGTGGCGGTGACCAGTACCAGACGGTTGACCTGCGCCGGATGCAGCAGCGCAACCTGCATCGCGGCCAGTGCGCCCAGCGACCAGCCGAGCCACGTCGCCTGTGCCGGCGCCGTCTCGGCCAGCGCTTGCGCCAGTGTCGCCAGTGTATACGGGCCGACGGGTGCCGGACTCTGGCCGTGACCGGGTAAATCTACCAGCGTGACCCGAAAGCGCGGTGTCAGTTGCGCAGCAGTCTCTTCCCATACGCCGCTGTGCAAACCCCAGCCGTGCAGCAGCACGAGGTCAGGCCCCTGTCCGGCGCAGGTGCTAAACAGTTGCATGGGGTGTGCAGGTTGCCGCCAGCGCGTCCAGCAACTGGTCTATGTGCGCTTCGCTGTGACTACAGGAAAGCGTGATACGCAAACGCGCCTCACCTTGGGGCACGGTCGGCGGGCGGATGGCGCTGACCAGGATGCCGCGTGCCTGCAGTTGCTCGCTGAGTGTCAGCGCGTGTTCCGCACTGCCAATCAGCAGCGGTTGGATTGGTGTCTGCGACGGCAGCAGCGACAGCTTCAGTTCAGCCGCACCCTGGGTAAAGCGCGCAATGAGGCGATGCAGTTGTTCGCGCCGCCACGGCTCGGTGTGTACCAGCTTGAGGCTGGTGCGGGTTGCTTCCGCGAGCGCAGGCGGCAGTGCCGTGGTGTAGATGTAACTGCGCGCCTGTTGAATCAGGGTCTCGATCAGTTCCGCACTGCCTGCGACGAAGGCGCCAAAGGTGCCGAAGGCTTTGCCCAGTGTACCCATCAACACCGGCACGTCGTCGAGATTCAAGCCCGCCTGCTCCAGTGTGCCGCCGCCGTGCGCGCCCAGCACGCCCAGTCCGTGCGCATCGTCCAGCATGAGTGGAATGTTGTGCGTACGCGCCAGTACGGCGAGTTGAGTCACAGGTGCGCTGTCGCCGTCCATGCTGAACACGCCGTCGCTGGCGATGAGTGCTGCGCTGCCGCCGCTTGCTACAATCTTTTTTTCGAGTGCGGTTGGATCCGTGTGTTTATAGCGTTGCAGGCGCGCGCCGGATAACTGTGCGGCGTCGATGAGCGAGGCATGATTGAGGCGATCCTGCAGCACCGTGTCGCCGCGCCCGGCGAGTGCCCCGATCACGCCGAGATTGGCCATGTAGCCGGTGGAGAACAGCAGTGCGCGCGGGCGCTGGGTGAAGGCGGCGAGCTCCTCTTCGAGCGCGTGGTGCGCACGGCTGTGGCCGCAGATGAGGTGGGCCGCGCCGCTGCCCACGCCGTAGCGTGCAGCGCCTGCCTGCAGGGCCTCGATCACCTGCGGGTGGTTGGCGAGGCCGAGATAGTCGTTGCTGCAAAAATTGAGATAATGCTGCCCGTCGCTGACGATCTCGGGGCCTTGTGGGCTTTCGATAATACGCCGCGTTCGGTAGAGGTGTTGTGCCCGGCGCTGCGTCAGCGTATCCAGTAATGCTTTTTTCAAGCCGGACACATCCCCAGCTTTTCCAGCAGCGCACGGTCGCGCTGTGCCTCGGGGTTGCCGGTGGTGAGCAGCTTGTCGCCGTAGAAAATTGAATTCGCACCGGCGAGAAAGCACAGCGCCTGCACGGCCTCCGGCATCTGCTCGCGCCCGGCTGACAGGCGCACCCAGCTCTTCGGCAGCGTGATGCGGGTGGCGGCGATGGTGCGCACGAATTCGAGCGGATCCAGCGCTTCCGTACCGTGCAGCGGTGTGCCTTCCACCTGCACCAGATTGTTGATCGGCACGCTCTCCGGCGGCGGGTCGAGACTGGCGAGTTGCGCGATCAGTCCGGCGCGTTCATGGCGTGACTCGCCCATGCCGACGATGCCGCCGCAGCAGACCCGCAGACCGGCGTTGCGTACCTTTTCCAGCGTATCGAGGCGGTCGTCGTAGTCGCGGGTGGAAATGATGCTGCCGTACATTTCCGGTGCGGT
This sequence comes from Gammaproteobacteria bacterium, assembly GCA_030680605.1. Lineage (NCBI taxonomy): Bacteria > Pseudomonadati > Pseudomonadota > Gammaproteobacteria > Gammaproteobacteria bacterium. The sequence goes on from JAUXUQ010000010.1 coordinate 55,419, forward strand.
GTCGAGATTGTGGTTGTAGTAATCGAGGCCCGCCTGCTGTAACTGTTCGGCCTGGCCCTCGCGCAGCATGCCGAGTGTGGCGCAGGTCTCCAGCCCCAGCCCGCGCACGGCCTTCACCATTTCAAGCACCGGCGCGAGGTCTTTTTCCTTTGGGCCGCGCCACGCCGCCCCCATGCAGAAGCGGCTCGCGCCGTTCGCCTTGGCGGCCTGCGCAGCCTCCAGCACGGCCTGCAGCGGCAGCATGGCCTCGTTTTCCACGCCGGTATGAAAGCGCGCCGCCTGCGGGCAGTAGCCACAGTCCTCCGGGCAGCCACCGGTCTTGATCGACAGCAGGGTGGAGAGTTGCACGCTATTGGCGTCAAAGTGCTCGCGGTGTATGCTCTGGGCGCGGTAGAGCAGGTCGTTGAAGGGCAGGTTGAGCAGGGCTGCGATGTCTTGTGGCGTAGGTTTCATCAGGGTTGCACACTGGCAAGGTAGGCTTCGCATCATAAACGCTTGCGGGAGACTGTCAACCAATGGCACGGGACAGGGTAAACAGATGGCTAAAAAGTGTACACGCCTGGTTGCTGCCGCCAGTATGCGTATTGTGCGCGGCCCGGGGCGACGACGGACGCGATCTGTGCGCGGCCTGCCATGTGAGCCTGCCTTACACCACCACAGCCTGCGTGCGGTGTGCGTTGCCGCTACCGTCTGGCAGCGAGGGCCAGGAGTGCGGCGAGTGCCAGCGCCACACCCCGGACTATGAACGGGGCTACAGCCTGCTGCGCTATGAGCCCCCGGCAGACCAGCTCATACAGCGCCTGAAATTCAAGGCCCGCCTGCCGTTGGCGCGGTTGCTGGGAGAGTTGATGGCGGAGCAGCTGGCCCGGCGGCGCAGCCATGCCTGGCCGGAGTGCATCATCCCCGTGCCGCTGCACCGCACCCGCTTGCGTGAGCGTGGCTTCAATCAGGCGCTGGAAATCGCGCGCCCGCTGGCGCGTCGGCTCAACATTCCCCTGGATTACCGCAGCTGTACACGGGTACGCCATACCACTGTGCAGTCACTGTTGCCCGCAGCTGCGCGGCACAAAAACATCAAGGGCGCGTTTCAGGTGGCACGGCCCATCAAGGCCCGCCATGTGGCGCTGGTGGACGACGTAATGACCACCGGCCATACGCTGCGGGAGTGCGCCGCGACCTTGCGCAAATCCGGCATTGAACAGATCGAGGTGTGGGTGGTGGCGCGGGTGGCGCTGCGTGGCTAAGACAGCACTGCGTTGTCAGCAAACACCTCGCGATACGCCATGTAACCCGAGGCCACGGTCAGCGGCAGCAGCAGCAGCCAGCCGAGCATGAGCGGGATTGAGGCCAGCAGCGCCAGCACAATGTAGATCAGCCCGTAGACCAGAAACGGGGCCCAGTTGGCTGCCACCGCAAGAAAGCTGGCCTTGAGCGCTGCCACTGGCGCATGTCCGCGAAGGCACACCAGCGGCACCGCAAAGGCGTAGGCCATGAGCAACGGCAGGCTCAGCAGCAGTAGCAGCAGCAAGGCGGCGAGGCCGCCTTGCACGATGCTCAATATCATGGCAGGCGACATCTCGCCATGCGACATAATGTCGCCCATCAACACGCTGCCGATGACCGTGCCGCTGACTACGAGGCCGACCAGCACGGCGATGATGATCTCGGCACCGAGGAAAATCAGCCCCAGAACCAGCAGCGGCCGGGTGTGCTCACGCAGGCCGCTGAACAAGGTGTCGAAGCCTGCCTCCTGTCCGCGATGCAGGCGCTCGAGCGTGGTAAACAGACCGGCGACGAGTACCACCAGCATGATCAGGGCGGCGAGGCCACCCAGCAGTGGCACCAGATTCAGTGCAGCAAGGATCAGCAACAGTATGAGCGTCATACCCACCAGCAACCCCGGCCGCTGTATGAACAGTGTCCAGCCTTCGGTAAGCCACGTCACGCCGTGTTCAGCAGGTGCTGTTTGATGCATCGTCATGTCCTCCGTTATCCGGTGCTTAATTCAGGCTAACCAGTGTCGGTGACCAGCCGGCCCTTGTAGCCTATCGCCGCCGCAATACCGGTGAGCAGCAGGCCGAGCAGAATCAGCGACGGGCCGATATAGCCCACCGGGCTGACGAGCAACGCCTGTGCCCACGGCAGGCCGAGCGCCACCGCCAGATACAACAGGCCCGAGTGGCCGAGCGCGCCGACGATGAATACCCAACTGATGACCTGCTTGAACAGCAGAGGCACGGCAAGAAATCCGAGCACCAAGCCAACCACAATGTTTAGCAATGCCTCCAGGTTGCCGTGCGTGTGCGGCCCACTCTTGATGGCATCTACCGGTGCTTCGCTGTTGAGGTTGGCTGAGAGCGCGAGCAACGCAGCGGTGTTGGCCTTGGCGATCTGCTCCGCGCTCATCGGCTCAAGATCAACCTCGAAGCCGTTCGCCTCCGCCACCTGCAGTGCCCCCATCTCTTGCTGCTTGGCCGCCTCGGCTACGGCTACGTCACCGAAGTAATTCAGAATCATCACCGGCCCCAGCGCTGCGGTAAACACCAGATAGATGAAACCGAACACGATATTCTTTTTGCCGATCATGCGCCACCTCCGCCAGAATGATGCTGAAAGAATACATTAGCATGGAATGCTTTGGCACAGACACTGCGCGAGGTGCCGGAGCCGGCTGCTGGAAATACAGTTCTCGCCGGTGAGCTCCACGCGCTTGCGCGCGAGACCCCTCACGGCGTTCTTGCCGACGGCACAGCCCGCGTCCCGTAGATGGTTGTTGGTGATGGTCGCCTCGTCCAGGCTTGTGCTGTTCTATCCGGTAATACCGGCAGCGAGGCTGGCCACGTCGACATTGAAGGTGCCATTGTAGCGGGTAAGTGCCACCGCACTGCCGTGACTGTCCAGGCAGGGTGGGCGTCCTATTCTCGTTGCTGGCCAAGGCAGTGACGGCGTCGACTCCGCTAGCGACCGAGAAACATTAAGTCCCTTACGATCCGGCCCTCGCGTACCGCGCGCCGCTCAAATTTTGACAGTGGGCGTTCGCTGCGGTCGGCGTAGCCGCCGGACGGAGAGACATTGACGAGCCCCGGTACCGCATTCAGCACTTCAAGCATCTGTGCGGCATACTCTTCCCAGTCGGTACAGAGATGAAAGCGTCCGCCGCGCCGGAGTTTTTTTGCAATAAGTGCGGCAAAGGCAGGTTGCACGATGCGCCGCTTGTGGTGGCGACGTTTGGGCCAGGGATCTGGAAAAAACAGGTGTACTGCATCAAACGCGGCATCGGGCAAGTCCAGATGCAGCATCTCCACCGCATCGCCACACAGCACGTGCGCGTTACTGCTCTGCTGCTCTGCGAGCAATCGCAACAGGTTGCCAACACCTGGCCGGTGTACTTCGATGCCGAGATAGTCTTGCTCGGGATGCGCCTGCGCCATTGCGGCCAGCGCATCCCCCATGCCAAAGCCGATCTCCAGTACCCGGGGGGCGCTGCGTCCAAACAGCAGATCAAGGTTGATCGGCGCGCCGACGCACTCGACCCCGTAGTGGTGCCACAGGGTGTGTAGCGCGGTGCGCTGGGCAGTGGTGATGCGCCCCTGGCGCAGCACAAAGCTGCGCACCGGCCGGATATGCCCGGCGGTTTCCTTCACGGTCTAGAAAAACAGGCCGTCCAGCGGCGACGATGCGCTGGCGTACAGCCTGCGCGGCATGCGCCCGGCGCGATACGCCTCGCGTCCGGCCTCGACCGCTTTCTTCATCGCGCTGGCCATCAGCACGGGATCTTGTGCCGCCGCAATGGCGGTGTTCATAAGTACGCCGTCACAGCCCAGTTCCATCGCAATCGCAGCGTCCGATGCCGTGCCCACACCGGCATCCACCAGTATGGGCACCTTGGCGTTTTCGATGATGAGGCGGATGTTGTAGGGGTTACGGATGCCCAACCCGGAGCCAATGGGCGCCGCCAGCGGCATTACTGCCACACAACCCATGCCCTCCAGTCGTTTGGCGATGATGGGGTCGTCAGTGGTGTACACCATGACCTGAAAACCCTCCTTGATGAGGGTGGTGGCGGCCTCCAGGGTGGCGGTGATGTCGGGGAACAGGGTCTTCTCGTCGCCCAGCACTTCGAGTTTCACCAGCGTGCGGCCGTCGAGCAGTTCCCGCGCCAGACGGCAGGTGCGTACGGCGTCGGCGGCGGTATAGCAGCCCGCGGTGTTGGGCAGAATCGTGTAGCGGTCGGGCGGCAGCACATCCAGCAGGCTCGGCTCGTTCGGATGCTGGCCGATGTTGGTGCGGCGCAGTGCAACAGTGACTATCTCGGCGCCGCTGGCCTCCGTTGCGCGCCGGGTTTGCTCAAGATCACGGTATTTGCCACTGCCGACCAGTAGTCGCGAGCGGTAGGTTACGCCTGCGATAATAAGCGGGTCGTGCGTGGTGGGGGATACGGTGTCCGGTAGCGCACTCATGGTTGTATTTTCTATGGATGAGGGGATTACAGCGCGTTCAGCACGCGCTCCAGCCGTTGGCGGACTTCGCTCGCAACCTCGTGCACGGCCGGTTTATCCACCATGTCGAGTACGGCGTTGGGATCCATGATCTCGACCTGTACATTGCCGGCGGTATCCTCGCGTACCACCACGTTGCAGGGCAACAGCAGGCCTATGGAGGGCTCCGCCTCCAGTGCGCGGTGTGCAAGCGGCGGGTTGCAGGCGCCGAGGATGCGGTAAGGCGGCATGTCCTGGTTGAGTTTCTTTTTCAGGGTAGCGGCGACATCAATGTCGGTGAGTATGCCAAAGCCTTCCTTTTGCAACTCTTCGGTAGTGCGCGCTATGGCAGTCTCAAAGGCCAGGTTGACCGTTTTCCCAAATCCGTATTTGTTTTGCATGGTAATGTCTCCTGCTTAGCCGCCGCCAATGGCGTGTACGATTTCCACCCGGTCGCCGGGGCTCAAGTGTTGTGCCGCGTAGGCACTGCGCGGCACGATCTCACAGTTGATCTCCAGCGCCAGACGCTTTTCCAGCAGGCCGAGATCGGCAAGTAACTGATATGCGCTGTGGCCGGCGGAAACTTCGCGGGGTGCGCCATTGACAAATATCTCCATAAAATAACGTTGGGGCCTGCGGGATTACCCCGGCTGACACGGGCTGGAAAGTGACATAATTAAGACTGCCGTCTATTTTGAAGGGTTAGGGCTCGCGGTGCAATGGGTGCAGGCCTGCGGCGGGGCAGTTGTGCTAAGCTTTTACCCGGTTCAGTTTTCTGAGGCACAGGCCGCGGGTGTAGTTCAATGGTAGAACCTCAGCTTCCCAAGCTGATAGTGTGGGTTCGATTCCCATCACCCGCTCCAAATTACAACAGTAGCGAGTAACGAGTAACAGAGACATTCTTGTCACTCGCCACTCGCCACTCGCTACTCACTACTGTATTTAATATGGAAACAATCATACGCCTCGGCAGTTTTGCCGCCCTGTTTACCCTGGTCGCATGGTGGGAGACGCGCCGCCCGCGACGGCCATTGACCGAGCCACGCGCTGACCACTGGCGCACCAATCTCACCTTGCTGGTCACCGACGTATTGGTGTTGCGCTTCACGCTGGGCGCGGCAGCGCTGATGACTGCTGAGTATGCATTCCAGCATGGCTGGGGCTGGTTCAACAGCGTTGCCTGGCCGGGCTGGCTGGAGTTTGTGCTGGCGTTACTGTTGCTGGATTTCGCGCTGTATTTGCAGCATGTACTGTCGCATGCGCTGCCTGTGTTCTGGCGGCTGCACCGTGTTCACCATACCGATCTGGATTTTGATCTCAGCACCGGCGTGCGCTTTCATCCGCTGGAGATTCTGCTTTCCATGCTCTACAAGATGGCGGCGGTGGCGGCGCTCGGTGCACCGGTATGGGCGGTGCTGCTGTTTGAGGTGATATTGAACGGCGCCTCGGTATTCAATCATGGCAACGTGCATATCCCGGAAAAAATAGACCGCTGGCTGAGATTGTTTGTAGTCACACCGGACATGCATCGTGTGCACCACTCCAGCGTCGTGAACGAAACCAATTCCAACTTCGGGTTTTCCATTTCGGTCTGGGACAGGCTGTGCGGCACCTACCGCGCCCAGCCGGCCATGGGGCAGCAGGGCTTTGAAATCGGGTTGAAGGAATATCGTGCACGGCTCGGCTTCGGCGCCCTGCTCTGGCTGCCTTTTCGCCGTGCGCTGGGGCAGTACAGCCTGCGGCGGGACAGCGGCGACGCTGAGCCATGAAGCTGATGCTGATGCGTCACGCCGAGGCCGAGCCGGGCAATGCTTATGCCGACGATGCGTTGCGACCGCTTACGGCAGAAGGCAGTCAGACCCAGAAAAAAGTGGCGCAGGCATTAAAGCGCATGGGCATCCTGCCGGAGCGTATCTACACCAGTCCGCGTCTGAGGGCGCGGCAAACGGCGGAAATTACCGCGCAGGTGCTGGGGCTGGGTCATGTATTGGAAGAGAGCGCCGCACTGACAGGCGGCCACCCCGTGGGAGACCTGGTGGCGTTGCTGCGCGCATCCGCCGGCAGCATGTGCGTACTCTGTGTCGGGCACGAACCGGATATGAGTGCCTGGGCCTCCGCGCTGTTATGCCAGTCACCGGTGCTGCGTATCAAATTTGTGAAGAGCGGGGTGCTGGGGCTGAAGTTTGCGGGTGAAGTTGATGCGGGCGGCGGCGTGCTGGGCTATTTTTACCGCCCGCGGGATTTGCTGGCGCTGCTCGACGGGAAATAAAAAAGCGCGGACAGCCGTCAAGCTGTCCGCGCCAAGCCAAGGCAACGTGAGAACCTAGAAGTCGTGGTTGATGCCGACTGAAAACGTAGACAAATCCAGCCCGTTGGTGCTGTTCTTCACTGCGCCGCTGCTACCGCCCGTGCCCAGGCCATACTTCGCACCGCTTTCGTTATCGGTGCGGGCATACAGGGCGTAGACGCTGGTGCGTTTGGAGAGCGCGTGATCCAGACCCAGCACATACCAGTCCGCGCCGGTATCTCCGCCGGTGTCGTTGTCGCCTGCCCTGGCGTAAGCAATCTTGAGGGTGTTGGCGGCCATCTTGTGTGCCAAGCCGAGATACCAGGCGTTCCGATCCATCAAAGTCGCCGCGCCATCTTGAGATAAATCCTCGTATACGAAATTGATCTTGGTATTATCGTGATTGAAGGTGTAGCCGAGGCTGAGCGTCCATGCGTGGGTGTCGTAAATATGGGCACCCGTGGGCGGCGTGGTGGACGAATAAATAGAGCCGCTCAAGGTAGCCTCTTTTCTGTGCTGCTCATAGGCCAGACTGGCATACAAAGGGCCGTTTTCGTACACGCCGGCCAAACTGTAGCGGTCACGGTTGTTCGCGGCATCCTCGTCCACGCGGTAGGCGGCCAAAAACTGGAAACCGTTCATCTTCGGGCTCCAGTAGTTGATGCTGCTCGGCTCGCGCTCATTGAACGGCGTGCTCGCGCCGCTCACGTTGCCGATGATGGCGTTAAAGTCACCCATGCTGTCGCTCCAGATGTCGAGCTTTCCGGTGGCGAGCTTGTAGGCATTGTCGGTTACACCCAAAACCAGTGTGCCGAAGCCGCCCGCGAGGCCTAGGTAGCTGTTGCGTGGGGTGCCCAATAGCAAGCTATCACTGCCATCCATCGTAACCAGGGTTTCCATCTGAAAGACCGCCTTCAACCCATTGCCTAAATCTTCCACCCCCTTGAAACCCAGACGCGAACTGTTGCTGGAAACGTTGCTGGCGCTAGCCGTGCCGTTGTCTGTGATGTCCACGGAGGCGCGCGCCTTGCCGTAAACCTTGATGTTGTCCTCTGCCTGCGCCGCTGCGGCGGTGACTGCCAGTGCTGCGGCCAGTGAGATGGAAATAAATTTTCCGTATGTGTGCAGTTCCATTACATCCTCTCCCATGATTTTGCCGGTTTTTAAAAGGTCATCTTGAACGCGCAGGGTGTTTGCAAGCCCTGCTTGAATTGCGTAGGGCACAGACTAGGGAGGATTTGTTACACCCAGAAGAAGGACATGTTAAGACTTGTGTGGCACCGCCGCTGCTTGTATGCTGGAAAGAGGAGTGGGCGGCTGTCGACAAGTCCTTCGAGACAAAAAGGGGTGTTAGGAGCGCATGCGCGACGATCGGGCTCTTCATGACATTCTGGAGCACAGCCAGCTTACCCCCCTTTTTCAGCCTATCTGTTCACTGGTCGAGAACCGCATCTACGGTTATGAGGCATTAATCCGCGGTCCTGCGGAGAGTCCCCTGCACACCCCCACGGTACTGTTCGCAGACGCAACGAAATATGCGCGTCTGGCGGAAGCGGATCAGCGTTGCAGTCAGGTGTGTATTGAGGCCTGGCTCAGGCTCCAGCTCCAGGGCAAGCTGTTTCTCAACATCAATCCTGCAAGCCTGATGCAGCCCGGCTTCCGGGGCAGCGAAGCGTTGCACATGATGGGCCTCACAGGCGTGGTGCCGGATCAGGTTGTGCTGGAAATCACCGAGCACACACCCACGGGTGATTATGCCCTGTTGCGCGAGGCAGTTGTGCTTTACCGCTCCATGGGGTTTGAGATAGCCATCGACGATATGGGTACCGGCTATTCCAGCCTGCGCCTGTGGTCTGAGCTGCGGCCCGACTATGTGAAGATTGACATGCACTTTACGCAGGGCATGTACCAGGATCGCAGCAAGCGCCAGTTCGTGCAGTCGATCATGGAGATTGCCAGCGATCTCAACTGCAAAGTCATCGCCGAGGGCGTGGAAACCAGGGAAGATCATCAGGCGCTGTATGATGTAGGTGTGACGATGGCGCAAGGCTACTATTTCGCCCCCCCTGATGCCCTGCCCTCCATCGCGCTGGACACGCCAAGTCTTGCGCCGGAGCCGCCTGCTCACAGCGGTTATGTTCCCGGCCTGGCGCGTTCAGCGGTCGCCGCCACCCTCATCAGTCCGCGACCCACACTGGATCCGGATACGCCGGTGGAAGTGGCCGGTGAGCTGTTTCACGGCACACCGAATCTGAATGCATTGCCGGTCGTCAGGGGCGACATACCGCTGGGCCTGGTGCGTCGCACCCAGCTGATGAATGTTCTGGCAAGCCGGTATGGACGCGATCTGCACGGTAAAAAACCCGTGTCATATTTCATGGAACGCAGGCCGCTTATTGTCGATAAAAGCCTGCCGCTGGAAAAGCTGAGCAAGCTGGTTACCAGTGAAGATGATGTGTATCTCAGTGATGAATTCATCATTACCTCCAGGGGGCGCTATCTCGGCATGAGCACGATAGTGCAGTTGCTGAAGAAAATTACCGATCTACAGGTGCGCAATGCACGATACTCCAACCCGCTCACGTTGCTGCCGGGCAGCGTGCCCATCAACGAACGCCTTGACAGCCTGCTCAAAAGGCGCTGGGGCTTTGTCATGTGCTACTGCGACCTCGATAACTTCAAGCCATTCAACGATGCCTGTGGCTACAGCCAGGGTGACGAGGCAATCAAGCTGCTGGCACGCATCCTTGTGGATGCGGCGCACAGTCGCCATGACTTTGTCGGTCACGTCGGCGGCGATGACTTTGTCATAATCTTCCTGAGCCAGAACTGGCAGCAACGTTGTCAGGCAATCATCGACAGTTTCGCGGTCAAGGTGGTGGAGCTTTATGCGGAAGAGGAACGCACTGCAGGCGGGGTCTGGTCGAAGGATCGGCGTGGTAACAAGGTGTTCTTTCCGGTCATGACGCTGTCGCTCGCTGCAGTGGAGGCACCGCAGGGGCGCTTTGTGTCACATCACGAGATTGCCGCGCGGGTGAGTGAGATCAAGACGCAGGCGAAAAATATCGCCGGTAACAGCCTGTTTGTCGATCGGCGCCGCACCGACGGCGATGCCGGACAGTTATCGCTGATTGATTAGCACGCTGTAACACAACCGTCATCATTCCGCAGTGTAATGGCGCGTGCTTAAAGCCGGAGTAAACAGGGAATGACCAACCGCATACTGATAGTGGAAGATGAAGCAGCGATCAGCGAGATGATTGCGCTGTCACTTGCGCGCGCGGGCTACGCCTATGACATTGCGCAGGATGCAGAGCAGGCGCTCGTCGGCATCACCCGGCAGCCGCCGATGCTGATTCTGCTCGACTGGATGCTGCCCGGCATGAGCGGCATGGATCTGGCGCGCCGCCTGAAGCGGGAGGAAGCCACGCGCGCAATACCGATTATCATGCTTACCGCGCGCGGCGAAGAGGCGGACAAGGTCAGGGGGCTCGAGATCGGCGCCGACGACTATCTTACCAAGCCGTTTTCGCTGAGTGAGTTGCTGGCACGGATCAAGGCCGTGCTGCGCCGTACCGCGCCCCAAGCGACCGATGATGTGGTCGAAGCAGACGGTTTGCGCCTCGACCCTGCCAGCCATGTCGTGGCCAGTCATGGGCATGAGCTGGCGATGGGCCCCACCGAGTTTCGCCTGCTGCATTTCTTCATGAGCCACGCCGGACGGGTGTACAGCCGCAGCCAGCTGCTCGATCTGGTGTGGGGCAGCAATGTGTATGTCGGCGAGCGCACGGTGGACGTGCACATCCGGCGCCTGCGCAAGGTGCTGGAGCAGCATGGGCATGACACCCTGATCCAGACCGTGCGCGGTTCGGGCTATCGCTTCTCGCAGCCGATGAAGGCTACGGCGGTTTAACAAATCCCCCGGCCTACGGCCACCCCCTTTTCAAAGGGGGTCGAGCGGCAGCGAGGGGGATTTGTTATCCCGCGCGCGAGGTCTTTTTGCGTTCGTGCTCCAGCAGTTGGCGTTTGCGCAGACGGATGTGGTGCGGGGTGACTTCCACCAGCTCGTCGTCGTCGATAAACTCCATCGCCTGTTCCAGCGACATGCGCACCGGCGGCACCAGAATCACATTTTCATCCGAACCCGAGGCGCGCATGTTGGTGAGCTGCTTGCCCTTCAGCGGGTTGACCACCAGATCGTTGTCACGCGAATGCAGCCCGATCACCATGCCTTCATAGAGTTCCTCACCCGGGCCGATAAACATGCGCCCGCGCTCCTGCAGGCTGAACAGTGCAAAGGCCACGCTTTTACCGGCGCCGTTGGCGATCAGCACCCCATTGGTGCGGTTGCCGATCGTGCCTTTTTTCACCGGCGCGTGATGGTCATAGACGCTGTGCAGCAGGCCGGTGCCTGAGGTGAGCGTCAGAAATTCGGTGCGGAAGCCGATCAGCCCGCGGGTCGGGATCATGTACTCCAGACGTACCCGCCCCTTGCTGTCGGACTCCATGTTGGTGAGGTCGCCTTTACGCAGGCCCATCTGCTCCATGATGCTGCCCTGATGGCGTTCTTCGATATCGACCACCACGGACTCGTATGGCTCACAGGTTTCGCCGTCGATTTCGCGCGTGATGACCTGAGGCCGCCCCAGTGCCAGTTCGTAGCCCTCGCGGCGCATGTTTTCGACCAGGATGCCAAGGTGCAACTCACCGCGCCCGGAGACGCGGAACTTGTCAGGGTCTGCGGTATCTTCCACGCGCAGGGCGACGTTATGGATGAGCTCGCGTTGCAGGCGCTCGCGGATCTGGCGGCTGGTGATGTACTTGCCATCCTTGCCGGCCAGCGGCGAGGTGTTGACCTGAAACATCATGCTCACCGTGGGCTGGTCGACCACGAGGGCGGGCAGGGCCTCCACCGCAGTGGGGTCGCACAGGGTGTCGGAGATGCCGAGATTTTCGATGCCGGTAAAGGCGATGATGTCGCCCGCCTCGGCCTCCGGTATCTCGATGCGCTCGAGGCCGAGCATGTTGAACAGTTGCAGTATGCGCGCGTTGCGCTTCGCGCCCTGCGGGTTTACCACCACCACAGCCGAGTTGGCCTTGATGCGTCCGCGCGCGATGCGGCCGATGCCGATCACGCCGACGTAGCTGGAATAATCAAGCGAACTCACCTGCATCTGGAACGGCCCGGCAGGATCTACCTGCGGCGGCCTCACGTGTTGCACGATGGTCTCGAACAGCGGCGTCATGTCGCCCGCGCGGGTCTCGGCATCAAGACTGGCATAGCCGTTCAGCGCCGAGGTGTACACCACCGGAAAGTCGAGCTGCTCTTCGGTCGCGCCCAGGCGATCGAACAGGTCAAAGGTCTGGTCCAGCACCCAGTGCGCCCGCGCGCCCGGACGGTCGATCTTGTTGATGACGACGATGGGCTTGAGTCCCAGCGCAAAGGCCTTCTGCGCCACGAAGCGGGTCTGCGGCATGGGCCCGTCTACCGCGTCGACCAGCAGCAGCACGGCGTCCACCATGGAGAGCACGCGCTCCACCTCGCCGCCGAAGTCGGCGTGGCCGGGTGTATCGACGATGTTGATGCGGTAGTCGCGCCAGCGCAGCGCGGTGTTTTTGGCCAGGATGGTGATGCCGCGCTCGCGCTCGATGTCGTTGGAGTCCATCACGCGCTCGGTACTGGCCGCGCGTGCGGCAAAGGTACCGGACTGCTGTAGCAGTTTGTCGACCAACGTGGTTTTGCCGTGATCGACATGGGCGATGATGGCGATGTTGCGTAAATTGTCTAGCACAAATAAAAGCCCTGCGGGGAAAGGGAAACTGTCCATTTTACAATAAAATGGGCTCGACTGGGCGTAAAAAATCAGAAAGCGTGCCCCGTCCCTGGCCGGGGTCAGCTGCGCTATGGCGGATGTGGCATCGGGCGCGTAAAAAAGACGTTGCCGGGATCTATTTTCAGCCCAGCCCGGTCCCCAGCAGGGTGCCTATCATATAGGCGATCACCCCCGCCCCGCCGCCGATCAGGGTCAGACGCAGGCCGCCCCACACGGCCTGTTTGCCGGTAAACAGGCTGAGCACCGCGCCGATCAGAAACAGGCTGACAACGGCTGCTCCGGCGCTGGTGTAAATCGCGTTAGCCCCGGCGAAGACCAGCGGCAGCAGCGGCACCAGCGCCCCCAGGGTAAAGGCGAGAAACGAGGCGCCAGCCGCGCCCCACGGCGAGCCCAGTGCGTCCGGATTGAGGCCGAGTTCCTCGCGCGCCAGCGCGTCGAGCGCATGTTCAGGGTTTTGCAACAGGCTGTGGGCGGTGCTGCGGGCCTGTTCGAGGGGTACACCGCGCGCCTCATAGATGAGCGCCAGCTCCTCGGCTTCCTCTTCCGGATACTCCTCCAGTTCCGCACGCTCCAGCCCGATCTGGTATTCATACATTTCGCGCTGTGAACGCATGGAGACATATTCGCCAGCGGCCATGGAGAGTGCGCCCGCCAGCAGGCCCGCGGTGCCGGTGAGCAGCAGTACCTTGAGGTCTTGCATGGCGCCAGCCATGCCCATGATGAGGCTGGTGTTGGAGACCAGCCCGTCGCTGACGCCGAACACGGCGGCGCGCAGGTTGCCGCCGCTCTCGGTGGTGTGGTGACGGTGGCCGAAGTCCTCGACCGAGGTCGGCATGGCATGGCCGCTGCTGTCCGCGGGTGCGCTGTACACCGACAGGCCGCGCACCTTGATCGCCGCCAGCACCGGCCGCAGACGGCGCGGCCCGAGGGCGCGGATCAGTGCCGCCACCAGACGCGCCCGCCAGCTGGGGTAGAATGTCGCGGGCAGCGCCACGCCACGCGTGCGGGCCTGCTGCGCCCAGATCTGTGCTTGGGCCTCGGCGGCTTGGCCCAGACGCAGAAACAGCTTGTTTTTAACCGGGTCGGGCTCGGTAGCGACCAGCACCTGGTACAGGTAGGCTGACTGCATCTCCTCCATCCAGTTTTCGCGCGCTGACATTGCTGTCCTCCCAACTTCACTGGGCCAGTTCAATAGGCTAACATGTCTCAAGTTTGCCGGACGCCCTGCCATGCCTAAAAAACCCGCTCCTGATTTCGAACGTACCCTCACCGAGCTGGAAACGCTGGTCGAGCGCATGGAAAAAGGCGAGCTGTCGCTGGAGGCCTCGCTCAAGGATTTCGAGCACGGCATCCAGTTGATCCGCCACTGTCAGAAGGCGCTTGCCGAGGCCGAGCAGAAGGTACAGATACTGATGGAAAAAAACGGCGCGGTGCAGATCGAGCCGTTTGAGACCGATGATGCCTGAGCGGGGCATGCAAACCCTGACGGACCACCCCTGACCCGCCATGACGCCGGACTGGATGGAGGCCTACCGCGCCCGTGCCGATGCGGCGCTCGCACAGCGCTTGCCGCCTGCGGCGGCGGTACCGGAGCAACTGCATCAGGCCATGCGTTATGCCGTGCTCAACGGTGGCAAGCGCATCCGCCCGGTGCTGGTCTATGCCACGGGCGCGGCCCTCGGCACACCGCTCGCGCAACTCGACACCCCGGCCTGTGCAGTAGAATTGATTCATGCCTATTCACTGGTGCATGACGATCTGCCGGCGATGGACAACGATGACCTGCGCCGCGGTCAGCCCGCCTGTCACAAGGCCTGGGGCGAGGCGACCGCCATCCTCGCCGGTGATGCCTTGCAGGCATTGGCGTTTCAGTTGCTGGCGCAGGACGCTGCGCTGGGGGCGCAGCCGGCGCAGCGGCTGCGCAGGGTAGAGATTCTGGCTGAGGCCAGCGGTTCGCGCGGCATGGCAGGCGGGCAGGCGCTGGATCTGGCGGCGGTCGGTGCGCAGCTGACGTTCGCCGAGCTCGAATACATGCACATTCACAAGACCGGCGCGCTGATTCGCGCCGCTGTCCGGTTGGGCGCGCTCGCCGCGCTCAGTGAGCAAGACGAAACGTTTGGGCGGCTCGATCATTACGCCAAATGCATCGGGCTGGCCTTCCAGATTCATGACGACGTCATCGATGAGGCAGGCAGTACCGCTGCGCTGGGCAAGACCCAAGGCGCCGACCGGTTACGTGACAAGCCCACCTATCCTGCGCTGCTGGGTCTGGCGCAATCACGCCAGATGGCGCAGGATCTGTGCGACGAGGCAGAGACCAGCCTGGGCGGGCTTGATCAGCGTGCTGATCCGCTTCGGGCGCTGGCGCGCTACATCGTGGAGCGGCAGAGTTAAATAAGCGGTATCTGCGCCAGCGGCTGGCCTTGTCCGGTGGCTTGCGAGTACCATATACATCCCCCAGCTTCACACCAGCCTATGTCGTACCCGTTGCTAGAGAGACTCCGCACGCCCGCGCAATTGCGTACGTTCGATGAAGCCGAGCTTGCGCCGCTGGCCGCCGAGTTACGGGCGTTTCTGATTGAATCGGTCAGCCGCACCGGCGGCCATCTTTCCGCCGGGCTGGGCACGGTCGAGCTGGCGATTGCGCTGCACTATGTATTCAACACCCCTGAGGATCGTCTGGTATGGGACACCGGCCACCAGAGCTATCCGCACAAAATACTCACCGGACGCCGCGCGGCGATGGACAGCCTGCGGCAGAAAGGCGGCCTCGCCGGTTTCCCCAAGCGTGACGAAAGCCCTTACGATACTTTTGGTGTCGGCCATGCGGGTACCGCAGTGAGCGCAGCGCTTGGCATGGCCCTCGCCCATTCATTAAAAACACTCTCTCCCTCAGGGGAGAGCGAAGCGAGGGGGGCGAAGCCGGAGGGTGAGGGTGCGCGCAAGACGGTGGCCGTGCTGGGCGACGGTGCGCTCACCGCCGGCATGGCCTTTGAGGCACTGAACCATGCGGGTGATCTGGGCGCTGACATGCTGGTGATACTGAACGACAATGACATGTCGATCTCACCCAACGTCGGCGGCATGTCGAATTATCTCGCGCGCGTGCTGTCGGGCAAGGTGTACTCCACCATGCGCGAGCGCAGCAAAAAGGTGCTGGGTGTGGTGCCACCGATGTGGGAGCTGGCGCGGCGCGCGGAAGAGCACATGAAGGGCATGGTGATCCCCGGCACGCTGTTTGAGGAGCTGGGCTTTAACTACATCGGCCCCATCGACGGCCATGATCTGCCCACGCTGGTGAAAACCCTGCGCAACCTGCACGCGCTCAAGGGGGCGCAGTTCCTGCACGTGGTCACGCAGAAGGGCAAGGGCTACACGCCGGCCGAGGACGACCCGTGCAGCTACCACGGCGTGGCGGCGTTTGACCCCGACAGTGGCGAGCCGCGCAGCAAGAGTGGTGGTGCCCCCAGCTACACACAGATTTTCGGGGACTGGCTGTGTGACATGGCGGCGCGCGACGAGCGTCTGGTTGCCATTACGCCCGCCATGCGTGAGGGCTCAGGCCTCACGCAATTTTCCGAGCGGTATCCGGCACGTTATTTCGATGTCGGCATCGCCGAACAGCACGCCGTCACGCTGGCTGCTGGTCTCGCCTGTGAAGGGCTGAAGCCGGTAGTGGCGATCTACTCCACGTTTTTACAGCGCGCCTATGACCAGCTGGTGCATGACGTTGCCTTGCAGAATCTGCCGGTGCTGTTTGCCATCGACCGCGCCGGTATCGTCGGCCCCGACGGCCCCACCCACGCGGGCAGTTTTGACCTCGGCTTCATGCGCAGCATACCGAACATGGTCATCATGGCGCCGACCGACGCCAATGAATGCCGCGAGATGCTGACCACGGGCTTTCTGTATAACGGCCCGGCGGCAGTGCGTTACCCGCGCGGTCCTGCGCCGTGCAGCGTACTGCAATCCGGCACCAACAGTCTGCCCTTGGGCAAGGCAAAGCTGTGCCGCGAAGGCAAAGACATCGCCTTGCTGGTGTTCGGCGCCCTGCTGGAACCCGCCATGGAGGCCGCGCAGGCGCTCAATGCCACCGTAGCCAACATGCGCTTCATCAAGCCGCTCGATGAGGCGTTGGTGATGCAGCTGGCTGCACGGCATACGCTGCTGGTCACGCTGGAAGACAATGCCGTACAGGGCGGCGCCGGCAGCGCGGTGAACGAATGCCTCGCCGCGCAAGGTCTGGGCAATACCATCATCAATCTGGGCCTGCCGGATGCTTTTCTCGATCAGGGCACGCGCGCCGAACTGCTCGCGGCCTGCGGTCTGGATGCCGACGGCATACTGCGCACGGTACACAAACATTTTGAAACACAGTGCCAGGTCGCGCCGGTTAAAGTAAAATAGCTCCGTGTCTGCTCACTACACCCTCAAGATACTCACCGACTTCGCCTCGGCGCACACCCTGCGAGACTATCCCGGCGACTGCCGCCGCATGCACGGTCACAACTGGAAGCTGGAAGTGGAGGTAACAGCCAACCGGCTGGACGATACCGGCATGGGTGTGGACTTTCGCGTCATTAAAAACGCCGCGCGTGATCTCGCCAAGACGCTGGATCACTATTACCTCAATGACATTCCACCGTTCGACAAGATCAATCCGACGGCGGAAAACATCGCCGCCTATTTTTATAGCGGCCTGTCGCAGACACTTAACAAACCCGATCTGCGCGTGAGCGCCGTCACCCTGTGGGAAACGGACCGCGCTTGCGTGCGTTATGCCGAGCAGGCGTAATTTTTCGCAGCAGGCTAATGCTTCTGCTTGAGCAGCATCGTCTGCCCGCTGTTCTGCATTTCGAGGCGGGTCAGAAACGACATCCCGAGCAATACCTCTGTCGGTGAGAGACCTTCGATCACCATACCGTCCACCTCGCGCAGTTCGATGTTGCCGACCTTGACCTTGGTAAGTTTGACCTGATAAGCGGGCGCGAGGCCTGAGGCGGTGGCGGCTGTGGTGGGTTTACCGTCCAGCCGGTAGTTGATGCCGAGTCGTTTGGCCTCGGCGGAGTTCATCGCCACCAGCGAGGAGCCGGTGTCGACCAGAAAATTCACGGTCAGGCCGTTGATGGTGCCGACCGTCGCAAACATACCCTGCGGACTGCGGAAGAGGGTGACGCTGGTGTGCGGGGGTGCGCCAAGGCGCGTATGCACCTCGCTGCCGAGGGGGTAGGTTTTTTGCTGGCCGTCAATTTCCAGTACGGCCTCGTTGCTGCTGGCGCTGATCAGCCTGACGCCTTCCGGGCTGGTTTCACCCACACTGAGCGCCTGCTGCTTGCCGTCGATGACCACGATGGCCTTGTGTTTGAACAGGCCAAGCACCACCACGCTGTTGACGGCGAACAGCGTCGGGCTGGCGAGCAGCAACGCCAGACTGACCAGGTATTTGCCGGTAGCAGAGCAAGCCATAAGCTGTTTATTATGCGCTGTATGAAGCCGGTGCGCATCTTCCGCCATATCGCCAACGAAGGGCCGGGCTATTTCGCCACGGTGCTGGAGCGGCGCGCCATCCCTTTTCAACTCGTATGTATCGATGCCGGTGATGCCATCCCGCCGCAGGTGGACGACTGCGCCGGATTGGTGTTCATGGGCGGCACCATGAGCGTGAACGATGACCTGCCGTGGATAGCCGGGGAAATGGCGTTGATACGCCGTGCCGCGCAGGTCGGTGTGCCGGTACTCGGCCATTGCCTCGGTGGCCAGCTGATCAGCAAGGCCCTGGGTGGAGAGGTGTGCGCCAATACAGTGAAGGAATTCGGCTGGCATGCCGTGCAGCGCGCGGACAATTCTATGACGCACGACTGGTTGGGGCCGTTGCCGCCCGCGTTCGACGTGTTTCATTGGCATGGCGAGACCTTCAGCCTGCCGCAGGATGCAACACTGCTGTTGACCGGCGCCCATTGTGCGCATCAGGCATTCGTGTGGCGCAACATGCTGGCCCTGCAATGCCACGTGGAGATGACGGCGGACATGGTGCGCGACTGGGCAGAACAGGGTGCCGATGAGCTGGCTGCACCCGGCATATGTGTGCAGAGCGCACAAGAGATGCAACAGCATCTCACGCCCAGAGTGGCCGCCCTCCAGCAGATAGCGGACGTGCTGTATGAGCGCTGGTTGCGTTGTCTGGTGACATGAGTGTGCAGACAGTCGCGCAAAAACACCTGCCCGGCTATTGACACGGTAGCAGAATGCCCAAATAATCAGGACGTTGTGCGTTTATATGGCTGGGCCTGGAAGGTCTTGTGTGCGTTGTTTTCAGGCGTGACAGGAGGCGACAGACCATGCGAACCTCGTAGCATGACATGCGGTTGTATGTCGGGCGTACGGGCAAGAGACAGTGCAGTTATAACTAAGGGGTTGTCTGTATGAGTCTTGGTACGGTGAAGTGGTTTAATGACGGCAAGGGTTTTGGCTTTATTACACCGAATGATGGCAGCGAGGATGTATTTGTACACTACTCCGCCATCGAGGCTGAAGGCTTCAAGTCCCTGACCCAGGGTCAGACGGTCGAGTTTGAAACGACCACCGGGCCGAAGGGGCTGCAGGCGGCACACGTCAAGCCCGCCTGAGCGGGCGGGTGGGGTGTGCGGCTCCGCCTGCCACAGGCAGGGTGGGCGCACCGGCGAAGCGACGGCAACTGCTTTGTCTGTGTCTGCAACAGGCCGACCGGATCGCAAGGCTGTTTTGCAACAGCCTGCCGGGGCTCGTCTTGCATTTTACGGTAATATTTTCTCCCAATGCGCTGCTCGCCCCGCTCTGGCGGTGGCATAGTGGTAAAGTGTGCGAGTGCTGCTGGACTCAGGCACACAGTGATTTTCAGGACTGAGACATGACCAAGGCAAAGATCACTATTCTGTTGCTCGCAGTCACGCTGTTTGCGGCCGCTGGCTTGAGCGGCTGCGGACAAAAGGGCGATTTATATCTGCCGGATCGCTGGCAAGATCAGTCCGTGACCGCCTCCGGCCACTAAACAAGGCCACGCGCGGCCAGCGCGCCACACCTTATTTATGAATTACTTTCACCATCGCGATGGGCGCCTGTTCGCCGAGGACGTCGATCTCGCTACAGTCGCTGCGACGCACGGCACGCCTTGCTACGTCTATTCACGTGCTGCCGTGGAGGCAGGCTTTCGCGCCTTTGACGCAGCGCTGGCGGCGTATCCGCACGGTCATCTGGTGTGTTATGCGGTCAAGGCCAACCCCAATCTTGCCGTGCTCAACTGCCTGGCGCGACTGGGCGCTGGCTTCGATGTCGTCTCCGGTGGCGAACTGGCGCGTGTACTGGCGGCAGGGGGCGAGGCGGGCAAGGTAGTATTTTCCGGTGTCGGCAAGCGTCCGGATGAGATGCGTGAGGCGCTTACGGCCGGTATCCGCTGCTTTAATGTTGAATCTGCGCCGGAGCTGGAGCGGCTGAATGAGGTGGCGGGCGCGCTCGGCAAGCGTGCGCCGGTCGCACTGCGCGTCAACCCCGATGTCGACGCGCGCACCCACCCCTATATTGCCACCGGGCTTGCAGACAGCAAGTTCGGCATTCCCATCGCGCAGGCGCCGGCGATCTACGCCCGTGCTGCGGCCCTGCCGCATATCGAAGTCGTCGGGGTGGATTGTCACATCGGTTCGCAACTGACCGACACCACGCCCTTCGTGGCGGCGGCCGAGCGCGTGCTGGCGCTGGTAGATGCGCTGGCACAGCAGGGCATCGTCCTCCGTGAGCTGGATCTGGGCGGCGGGCTGGGCATTTCCTATCAGGGTGAAACGCCGCCTGCGCCACAGGCCTATGTGGCAGCCCTGCTGGGCGCCGTCGGTGATCGTGCCTGCACCCTGCTCATTGAGCCGGGGCGCGCCATCATCGGCAATGCAGGTGTGCTGCTCACGCGGGTCGAGTATCTCAAGCTCAATGACGCGAAGAATTTCGCCGTGGTCGATGCCGCCATGAATGATCTGATGCGCCCGGCGCTGTACGACGCGTACCACGCGATAGAGCCGGTGCAGCCGCGCACCGTGCCAGAGCGTGTGTATGACGTGGTTGGCCCGGTGTGCGAGAGCGGGGACTTCCTCGGCACGGCGCGCAGCCTGGCGCTGGAACCGGGCGATCTGCTCGCCATTCGCTCGGCGGGCGCCTACGGCATGAGCATGAGCTCCAATTACAACACCCGCCCGCGTGCCGCTGAGGTGATGGTGGATGGTACGCAGGCCCACCTGGTGCGTGCCCGTGAAACAGTGCCGGCACTATTCGCCGCTGAACGACTACTGCCTTGAGTTACAATACAGCATCAGTCTGACGCATCAACGCAGGAATTCAACAGTGGAACAATTGCACGGAACGACGATAGTGTCAGTGCGCCGCAACGGCAAGGTCGTCGTCGGCGGCGACGGCCAGGTATCGATGGGTAATACCGTGATGAAAGGCAATGCCCGCAAGGTGCGGCGTCTGTATCACGATCAGGTCATCGCCGGGTTTGCCGGCGGCACCGCCGATGCCTTCACGCTGTTTGAGCGCTTCGAGGGCAAGCTGGAAAAACATCAGGGCAATCTCACCCGCGCGGCGGTAGAGCTGGCCAAGGACTGGCGCACCGATCGCATGCTGCGGCGGCTGGAGGCCTTGCTGCTGGTGGCCGACAAAGGCGTCTCGCTTATCATCTCCGGCAATGGCGACGTCATCGAGCCGGAAAATGGCCTCATGGCGATCGGTTCAGGCGGTCCCTACGCACAGGCGGCGGCGCGTGCCCTGCTGGAGAATACAGAACTTGATGCGCTCGCCATCGTCGAGCGCAGCCTCATGATTGCCGCCGACATCTGTGTATTTACCAATCGCAATATCACCGTAGAAGAACTGGGTGCAACCGCTTGAGTCCTGACATGTCCCTGACCCCGCAGCAAATCGTCCACGAACTGGACAAGCACATCATTGGCCAGGCCGCTGCCAAGCGCGCCGTCGCCATTGCCCTGCGCAACCGCTGGCGCCGCAATCAGGTGGAAGAATCGCTGCGCAACGAAATCACGCCCAAGAATATTCTGATGATCGGTCCGACCGGCGTCGGCAAGACCGAGATTGCGCGGCGGTTGGCAAAGCTCGCCCACGCGCCGTTCCTCAAGATCGAGGCCACCAAGTTTACCGAGGTGGGCTATGTCGGGCGCGACGTCGAATCCATTATTCGTGATCTGGTCGACACCGCGATCAAGATGACGCGTGAGGAAGAAATAAAAAAGGTGCGCCCGCGTGCCGAGGAGAGCGCCGAGGAACGCATACTCGATATTCTGTTGCGTCCGGCGCGAGTGGATTCCTCGGTAGCGCAGGACGAGCCTGCCACACGCCAGATATTCCGCAAGAAGTTGCGCGAGGGCGTGCTCGACGAGCGCGAAATCGAGGTCGACCTGAATGTGGCACCGATGGGTGTCGAGATCATGGCCCCACCGGGCATGGAGGAGATGAGCAACCAGTTGCAGAGCATGTTTCAGAATCTCGCGGGCGCGCGCACCCGCACCCGCAAGCTGCGGGTGAAGGAGGCCTTCAAGCTGCTCACCGACGAGGCCGCGGCCAAGCTCATAGACGAGGACGCGCTGAAGGCGCGCGCCCTGAGCAATGCGGAACAGAACGGCATCGTCTTTATCGACGAGATCGACAAGATCGCCAAGCGCTCGGAGTATGCCGGGGCAGACGTATCGCGCGAGGGTGTGCAGCGCGACCTGTTGCCGCTGGTTGAGGGCAGCACCGTGTCCACCAAGCACGGCATGGTGAAGACCGACCATATCCTGTTCATTGCCTCCGGCGCGTTTCATGTCGCCAAGCCCTCGGACCTGATTCCTGAATTACAGGGCCGCTTGCCGATCCGGGTGGAGATGGACGCGCTCGGCGCGGAGGATTTTGTGCGCATCCTGACCGAGCCCGATGCCTCGCTCACGCGTCAGTACATCGCCCTGCTTGCAACCGAAGGTGTGGCGCTGAGCTTCACCAAGGATGGCATCGCGCGCTTGGCTGAAGTGGCGTGGAAGGTGAACGAGCGCACGGAAAACATCGGCGCGCGCCGCCTGCATACGGTGATGGAACGCCTGCTGGAGACGATCTCGTTCGAGGCATCGGACAAGGGTGGTACCCATCTCGAGGTCAATGCCGCCTATGTGGATGAACATCTCGGCAAGCTGGTTGAGGATGAAGACCTCACGCGCTATATATTGTAGTACCACGCACCATGGCAGACGAACACAGCAAGCCCCACCCCATAGAAATCAACCTGCGTCAGAAATCGCGCGTGCTCGAAGTGAGCTTCGACGACGGTGCGCATTTCAAGCTGCCGTGTGAATACCTGCGCGTCCATTCGCCGTCTGCCGAGGTGCGCGGCCACGGGCCGGGGCAGGAGGTGTTGCAGGTCGGCAAGGAACAGGTCAACATTAGTGCGATTGACCCGGTGGGCAGCTATGCTGTGCGCCTGCACTTTGATGACGGCCATAACACCGGGCTGTATTCCTGGAGCTATTTGTACGAACTCGGCGCCCGGTATGAAGACAACTGGCGTGATTATCTGGCGCGCCTGCAACAGGCGGGTGTGACCCGTTCGGCTGACTCATGAGGCACCTTGTCAGCAGTGTGCCCTTGCTGGGTGTCTCCTGAGCTGAAGCAGCGCTATGGAAAAGAAGACCCACTTCGGTTTTGAGGACGTCGCCGAGTCCGAGAAGGCACGCCGCGTAGGTGCGGTGTTCGACTCGGTGGCGACGCGCTATGACGTGATGAACGATGCCATGTCGTTCGGCGTGCACCGCTTGTGGAAACGGTTTGCAGTTGCGCGTGCGGGTTTGCGTGGCGGCGAGTCGGTGCTGGATGTCGCAGGCGGCACGGGAGACATCGCACGTCTGCTGGCGGAAAAAGTAGGCGCCAAGGGCAGGCTGGTGGTCACCGATATCAATGCCGCCATGCTGGGTGTGGGGCGCGCAAGACTGGTGGATGCAGGCGTGGTTGGCAATGTCGAATACGTGCAGGCCGATGCCGAGCACCTGCCATTTCCCGATGACAGCTTTGACTGCATCACCATCGCCTTCGGCCTGCGCAACGTTACCCACAAGGAGGCGGCACTGGCTTCCATGCAGCGCATACTGAAACCGGGCGGGCGCTTGCTGGTGTTGGAGTTTTCCAAACCGCGCCTGCAGGCCATAGCGCCTGCCTATGATTTTTATTCCTTCAAGATATTACCGGTGCTCGGCAAACTGATTGCCGGTGATGAGGCGAGTTACCGCTATCTGGCCGAATCGATACGCATGCACCCGGATCAGGACACGCTTAAGCTGATGATGGAGCATGCGGGTCTGGAGCGATGCGAATATTTCAATCTGAGTGGGGGTATCGTCGCGCTGCACCGCGGCTATAAACTGTAATTAAGCCAATAAGGTGCCTCTAAAAATGATGAATTTTTATTCAAGACAAGGCGCAGCGCAGGTGAGTAGCGGAGCATACAAGTTAGTATGTGAGCAGCGGAGACAAGCTGTAACGCAGTATTGGAGAAAAGGGCGCGTTTTTAGAGGTGCCTTTTGAGTCGCCCATTACCTGCACCGCTGGCGGTAATTTTTGAGGCCGCGCTCAATCGCTATCTGGCGATGGACGCAGGTACTCAGCGCCAACTCGCGGCGTTGTCCGGCAAGGCGGTGGCGGTAGAGCTTACCGATTTTGACTGGGAGTGGGTGATGCAGGTGGAGGCCGACAGCCTGCGGGTGTTCAGCAGCTACGACGGCCCGGTGGCCGCGCGTCTGCGCGGCAGCAGCGGCGCCTTGCTGCGCATGGGCGCGGGTGACAAATCGCGTGCGGCATTTTCCTCCGGCACCGTGGAGTTCAACGGCGACGTGGAACTGGGGCAGCGCTTCAAGACCGTGTTTGACAGCATCGACATCGACTGGGAAGAGCAGCTCTCCAAAGTAACGGGTGATGTGGCGGCACACAGTATCGGCCACGCCGTGCGCAGCACGCGCGTCTGGGGCAAGCAAACGCTGGCTACGCTGATGCAGGACTTTGCCGAGTATCAGCAGGAAGAGGCGCGCAACCTGCCGACGCAGGAAGAGGCCGAGGCATTCAACGCAGCAGTGGATACGTTGCGCGATGACGTCGCGCGGCTGGAGCAGCGTATACGCCGTCTGGCAGACACGAAAAAAGGCCCGCCACCATGATCTCGCCGCGCCAGATGCTGCGCCTGCTGTACATCAACATCGTGCTGGTTCGGCACGGTCTGGATGAAATCATACTTGCCACCCATTTGTTCCGTCCGGTGCGCTATGTGCTCTATCTGTTTCCCTGGTACTGGCTGCGGGGCAAGCAGGCGCCGCGTGCCGTGCGTATCCGGCGTGCGCTGGAAGACCTCGGCCCGATCTTCGTCAAGTTCGGCCAACTGCTGTCCACCCGCCCCGACCTGCTGCCGGAAGACATCGCCCACGAACTGGCCTTGCTGCAAGACCAGGTGCAGCCGTTTCCCGGCGCACAGGCGCGTGCGTTTATCGAGCAGGCGTATGAAAAACCCGTGCTTGAGGTCTTCAAGGAATTCGACGAAACGCCGCTGGCCTCCGCTTCGGTCGCCCAGGTGCATGCCGCGCAGTTGTTCGATGGCCGTCAGGTCATCATCAAGGTGCTGCGGCCCAATGTTGAGCGGGCCATCCGCCGTGACGTAAGCCTGCTCTACACCGTGGCAGGGCTGGCCGAGCGCTACTGGGCCGACGGCAAGCGCCTGCGCCCGACGGCCGTGGTGGCCGAGTTTGAAAAGACTTTGCTGGGCGAGCTCGACCTGTTGCGCGAGGCAGCCAATGCAAGCCAGTTACGGCGCAACTTTGAAGGTTCCGACCTGCTCTACGTGCCGGAGATCGTGTGGCCGCTCACGCGCCGTAACGTGATGGTGATGGAGCGCATTTTCGGCACGCCGATCAGCCATGTCAAAAGTCTGGTACAGCAGGGGGTCGATCTCAAGCGCTTGTCCGAGAACGGGGTCGAGATATTTTTCACCCAGGTATTCCGCCACAACTTTTTTCACGCCGACATGCACCCCGGCAACATCTTCGTTGCCAAGGACGGCCGCTACATGGCGGTAGACTTCGGCATCATGGGGACGCTCAGCACGCGCGACCAGCGCTATCTGGCGGAAAACCTGCTCGCCTTCTTCCACCGTGACTACCGGCGCGTGGCCGAGGCTCATGTCGATGCCGGCTGGGTGCCGCCGGGCACGCGGGTGGACGAATTCGAGGCGGCCATCCGCAGCGTGTGCGAGCCCATCTTCGAGCGCCCCTTAAGCGAGATATCCTTCGGCCAGTTGTTGCTGCGTCTGTTCCAGACCGCGCGCCAGTTCAACATGGAAGTGCAGCCGCAACTGGTGCTGCTGCAAAAAACCCTGCTCGCCATTGAAGGCCTGGGCCGTGAGCTGTATCCGGAACTGGATTTATGGCAGACCGCCAAGCCGTTTCTGGAGCGCTGGATGAGCGAACAGGTCGGCGTGCGCGGCCTGCTCAAGGCGCTGAAGGAAAACGCGCCGGTGTGGGCGGAAAAACTGCCCGACCTGCCGCTGCTGGTGCACGACTTTTTGCAACAGGCGCACGAAGGCAAATCAAAGGTGGAGTGGAAGTCGGACGAAATCGCCAAGCTGCGGCGTGAAATCCGCCGCGCGCAGCGGCGCAACTACAGCGTCATTGTCGGCAGCGCGCTCATCATCAGCGCCGCCATCGTCAAGGGCCTCGACGGCTTTGCGCCCACCATGCTGGGTGATGCGCCACTGTTGACCTGGGTGCTGGCTGGCTTGGGTGGGCTGCTGGTGATCGCCGCGTGGCCGGATGATAAATAGCAGGCTCATTAAAGGGTAGGCTCTAACCACTTTAGTGTTGATGTGATTAATAGGGGCCGGATTGACCGTCAGTTATGTAGTGCTGTACCCTGTGTGAACTTACGATCCCTGTTATATGCTATGCAAACTCTTCCAAAAAAACTTAAGAAAGAACCGCTGATAGATGCCGTGTTTGAGGTGCGTTTCACTAGCGCATTTCCGGCCGGAGGTGTATTGCCAGGCTTGTTATTTGGAAATCTTGATGGCGACAAGAAGATTGAGCAGCTTCCACTGTCGCAGTTACCCCAAGTTATGCGGGATGAAGATCCGAACTTGCGGTTTGCGCCATTGAGCCGACTCGACTGGGGGCAATTTTATATCAACATTGGCGACCGTAGTGTTTCAGTTGGTTTTAAATATCCGTACCCTGGCTGGAATAGTTTCAAGCCAGCAATTATTAAGGTAATGGACGCTCTGAAAGGTGCAAATGTTATAAAGTCTGTAGATCGGTACTCGCTCAAGTATATTGACTTGCTTCCCGCAACTGACCTTCGAGAACAGGTGTCACTCGTAAATTTTGACGTAACTCTTGCTGGGCATAAATTAAAAGATGAGGCATTTCAAATTCGGTTAGACATTCCGAGAGGTGACTTCATTCATGTGGTTCAGATGGTGTCATCTGCAACAGCCACCCTGCATACTGGCGAGTCCAAGCAAGGGCTGATTGTTGATGTTGACACTATTGCCAACCAACAAGGCGAGACATTAGAAGGTTTGCTTAGCGAATTTTCTGACAAGTTGGAGACAATACATACAGCAAATAAGAAAGTATTTTTTGATTGCCTAAAGCCAGAAACCATCAAGGCACTAGAGCCAGAATATGTATGATATTTACTACAACCAAGCATTAAGTAAATTTAATCCAGTATTGATGGCGGGAATGCTTGCTATGCACTCTTTGCCAGTGATTGCACAGCCAGACATGGAAGAACAGTGCAGCAAAAGCATATTGGATGCTGCTTACCGCGCATCAACAAATTCTGCGACATATTCACACTTAAGCAGCATCTTCACAGGTAAGTACAGCTACGCTACCGCGAAATTTTCGCAGCCATGGATGACATCCGAGTTGGCGGATTTTCTCCTTCGTTCCTCACAAGTTTCTTTGGAGGGGTTGGATTATTTGCTAGTGGCAATACATGATACTTATGGCGACGTGCAAATAGATACCGTCATGCATACTGATCCTGAAGAGGGGTGGATCAAACCAGTTTTTATTGTTCATTCTGGGATAGAAGATTTTGATAATCTTATGGATATTGAGGATAGTTTTTTTGTTAAAGCAACTAGTGACCCGACCCTTCGTGCAATACTGCCTTTTGTCGTAGTGTCGCAGGCCTAAATGGCTTTCAACCCTGTCGATTTCTATCACCTCGCTGGCTGGTTGTTTGCGCAGCAAAATCCGCACGACGAAGCCCGTGCTCGGGCCGTCATCTCCAAAGCGTATTATGGCGCTTTTCTTGAGGCAAGAAATAAGGCTGGTATCACCGACAAGTCACCCGGCGTACACAAAAAAGTCCGTGCCCATTATTACTGTAAGGGCCATTTGGCACTTGCAAATCGGCTCGATGATTCTAGGATTAAGCGCAATGGCGCTGACTATGATACGGCTCTAACCATAACATCAAGGGATTCCGGAAAGGCTCTTAAACTGGCAAAGAGAATACTGCAAGACCTTGGGGTTGCTCTAGTGTAACTGGCTTGTGCAAGGCGCATTCAAGGGGGCAGTGAGTAGCATGGGTGGAATGAAATGAAACCTAGGGAATACTCCCCTGCTTGTGTATTCAGGTATCGCTTGATGCTGTGAACGTTGCTATTGATGTGGCCGCTGCAAATCAGCCTCCACCGCATCCCGCTTTTCCTTCCCCGACAATAACTCAATCAGTTCCAGCGCAAAATCCATCGCCGTGCCGGGGCCGCGCGAGGTGATGACCTTTCCGTCTTTGACCACAGGATTATTTTCAATCGTGATGTTGGGTGCGGCGAGTTTTTCCAGCGTGCCGGGAAAGCCGGTGGCGCGTTTGCCGTCGAGCAGGCCCGCGTGCGCGAGCACGGTGGGTGCGGCGCAGATGGCGGCGGTGAATTTTCCGCCGTGCGCCATTTTTTCCAGCAGGGAATGGATGCGGGCGTCGTTGTTGAGGTTGTCGCTACCGGGCTGGCCGCCGGGCAGGACTACCATGTCGTAGTCGAGCTTCAGCGCTTCATCGAGCGTGGTGTCGGCCAGCAGCCGGGTGCCACGGCTGGCCACTACCGGCTCGGCGTCGAGGCCGGCGGTAACAACGCTGATGCCCGCGCGGCGCAGCAGGTCGATGAGGGTGACGGCCTCGAGTTCTTCACAGCCCTGGGCGAGAGGAACCAGTACGCGAGGCATGCCGCGGGCTCCGGCTAGTGGTGGGCCCGCCGCAGGCAGTGCGCAGCGCTATTCATTGCTGCTGCGCGATTGCAGTATCGCCATGCCCTTGAGCAGGGTGAGGGCCTCGTGCAGCGGGTAGTCGCTGCTGATGAGCGGCTCCTTGCTGTCGCCCTGTGCCGCGCCTGCATCACTGGTGCTCTTGGCCTTGTCGCCATTGCCGTTGGTGAGGTGGCGGGTCAAGTCGGCTTCCTTGAGCGGCTCCATCACGGAGCCTTCGCCCACAGTCACCTTGACGTTGTCGATGATGATGTCGGGCATGATGCCCTCGGCCTGTATCGAGCGCCCGTTGGGCGTGTAGTAGAGCGCCGTGGTGAGCTTCAACGCCGTGTCGTTGGTGACAGGCAATATGGTCTGTACCGAGCCCTTGCCGAAGGTCTTGCTGCCCATGATGACGGCACGCTTGTGGTCTTGCAGTGCACCGGCCACGATTTCCGAGGCCGAGGCCGAGCCGCCATTGACCAGCACAATCATCGGCGCGCCCTTGAGTACGTCACCGGGAGTAGCGGTAAAGCGCATCTTGGAATCCTTGACCCGGCCCTCGGTGTAAACGAGCAGACCCTTTTCGATAAAGGCGTCGCTGACGGTCACCGCCGCGCTCAGCACACCGCCCGGATCATTGCGCAGGTCGAGCACCATGCCCTTGAGGCTGCCGCCGTTGTCTTTCTTGAGCTGGCTGACGGCCTCAATCAAATTGGTGCCGGTCTGGGCCTGGAACTGCGAGACGCGCACATAGCCATAGCCCGGTGTCAGCGTGCGGAACTTGACGCTTTTCACCTTGATTACGGCGCGCGTGAGGATGATGTTGAGCGGTTTTTCTTCGCCCTTGCGCAACACGGTGAGGGTGATTTTGGTGCCGACGTCGCCGCGCATCATCTTGACGGCATCGTTCAGACTCATGCCCTGCAACGGTACGTCATCAAGACGGACAATCAGGTCGCCGGCCTGCATGCCGCCGCGGCTGGCGGGCGTGTCATCGATGGGCGAGATTACCTTGACGAGGCCGTTTTCCATGCTGACTTCAAGGCCGAGGCCGCCGAATTCGCCGCTGGTGCCGATCTGCAGTTCCTTGTAGGCGTCGGCATCGAGGTAGGCGGAGTGCGGGTCCAGCCCCGCCAGCATGCCTTGTATGGCATGGTTGAGCAGGGTTTTGTCGTCCACGGCTTCGACGTAGTCGCTTTTGACGCGACCAAAGACCTCGGTGAAGGTGCGCAACTCGGCGAGTGGCAGGCTGCTGTCTGCCATGTTTTCGCGGTCGGCAAAGACGCTGTGCCCGATGGTGAGCGATGCGCCGAGTACCAGCCCGAGTGCCAGCATGAGGAAGGTGCGTAGTGTGGGCTTCATTTATAACTCCGTGACGCCGTTTAGGGTGCGCCTGCTCTTTAGTTGTTGCTGCCGCGTTTTGGTTCCTGTGGCAGGCACCAGGCGAGCGGGTCGCGCGGCAGGCCTTGCTCACGTATTTCAAAATATACTCCGGGGCGTTTGTGGCTGCCACTGACCCCCATTGCAGCGATGCTCTCGCCTGCTTCCACCCAATCGCCCACCCCCTTATACAGGGCCTGATTGTGTCCGTACAGGGTCATGTAGCCGTCGCCGTGGTCTATGATGGTCAATAAACCGAAGCCACGCAGCCATTCGGCAAACACCACCCGGCCGGGCGATACCGCCTGCACCGTGTCGCCGGCGTGGCCTTCAATCAACACGCCCTGTGCGCGTGACCGCTCGCTGCTCGGTGCAGTAACTGTGCCAGGGGCGGGCCAGGGGAGTGCGCCCTTGAGCGCCGCAAACGCGGTGTGGCTCGGGCTGTCCGGCGGGCGCGGCGCCGATGTAAGGCGTTGCAGCAGTGCATCGAGTGCGCGCTCATCTTCCAGCAGCCGCGCAAGATCGGTATCTTTGCGCTGAATGTCGGTGTTGAGGCGGGCGAGGATCAGGGTGCGCGCCTGCTGACCCTCGTCCAGTATCTCCTTCTCCTGCTGTTGCGCGCGGTGCAGTTTGGCCAGCTGCATGCGCTGCTGGCCGATGGCGTGCTCCGCCGCTGCCATGCGTGCAAGGTCTGTCTCCGCACGCACGATGTGCCCGGTGCGGACACGGTTCAGATAATCGTAGTATATCAGGCTGCGCCCCACCCGGGCAGGGTCTTGCTGGTTGAGCAGCAGCTTAAGACGGTCCTGGCGCCCCATCAGGTAGGCCGCGCGGATTTGCGCGGCGAGGGTGTTGCGTTGGGCGCTCATTGCGTCGGCCAGTCGCCCCCGATCCTGTTGCAGACGGGCAAGCTGGGCGTTGTGCGCCTCCACGTCGGCGTCAAGCCGGCGCAGGCGCTGGTTGATGCGACCGATGGCCTGTTCGCTGGTCTTGAGCGAATTCACCAGCTCATTCTGGGCGGCGTGTTCGTTGGCGAGCGTGGCACGCAAGGCCTGTATGCGCGTCCGCAGTTGTTCGAGTTCCTGGCGCGTGTGGGTGATGTCGTCGTCGGCAGCGACGGCGGGGCCCGCGTTGTGTATGAGCAGCGCGGTGGCCAACAGCAGCCAGCGACAGGCTGTCAGAGGGCCTCTGGTCAAGTCAGGGCACCTTAGGGGGCAAGCTCCACCAGCGGGATGCCGCTCATCTCCGCTGGCACCGGCAGCCCCATGAGCACCAGCATCGTGGGGGCGACATCCGCCAGCACGCCGTCATTGCTAAGGTGCGCAGGACGGCCCACGTAAATCAGCGGCACCGGGTTGGTGGTGTGCGCGGTGTGGGCCTGGCCGGTACCATCGCCAATCAACTGCTCGGCATTGCCGTGGTCGGCGGTGATGAGCATCTCGCCGCCCGCTTTCTGCAGCGCCTCGTGTACCCGGCCCAGGCAGGTGTCCAGTGCCTCTATGGCCTTGATCGTGGCGGCGTAATTGCCGGTGTGGCCGACCATGTCGGGATTGGCAAAATTGCAGATGATGACATCGTATTTGCCGCCTGCAATCGCGGCAACCAGCTTGTCGGTCACCTCACTGGCGCTCATCTCCGGTTGCAGGTCGTAGGTGGCGACATTGGGCGAAGGGATGAGGATACGGTCTTCACCCTCAAATGGTTGCTCCTCGCCGCCGTTGAAAAAGAAGGTGACATGCGCGTACTTCTCGGTCTCGGCGATGCGCAACTGGCGCAGGCCGTGGCGCGCGATGTAGGCGCCGAACACGTTGTGCAGGCGCTCGGACGGAAAGGCCACCGGCACGTCGAATTTGTCGTTGTATTCGGTCAGGCTCACAAAGGCGCCGAGTCTGGGCTTGAGGGCGCGCTCAAATCCCTCGAAGTCAGGCTCGATGAAGGGCCGCGTGATCTGGCGTGCGCGATCGGAGCGGAAGTTCATGAACACCACCACGTCGCCGTCTGTCATGCCCACCGGCTGCGCGCCGGTGGGCACAATGGCGGTGGCCCTGACGAATTCGTCGGATTCATC
The DNA here is from genome assembly GCA_030680605.1 of Gammaproteobacteria bacterium. Taxonomy (NCBI): domain Bacteria; kingdom Pseudomonadati; phylum Pseudomonadota; class Gammaproteobacteria; species Gammaproteobacteria bacterium. Next base: position 87,755 of record JAUXUQ010000010.1, read on the forward strand.
GCGTGCATAGGCCTGCTCCAGCGCCGCAGTTGCCGTCGGCGCCTGGAACGCTGCCTGACCCTGGGTGATGAGGTCGTAGGCGGCCTGGATGCGCGGCCAGCGGTGATCGCGATCCATGGCATAGTAGCGGCCGATGATGGAGGCGACGCGCCCGTGGCCGAGTGCCGTGCATTTGTCTTCCAATGCCTTGATGGAGGCCGCTGCGCTGCGTGGCGGGGTGTCGCGGCCGTCGAGGAAGACATGTACATACACCTGCCTGGCACCACGTTTTACCGCCAGATCCAGCATGGCAAGAATGTGCTCCTCGTGGCTGTGCACGCCGCCCGGCGAGAGCAGGCCCATGATATGCACAGCTTTGCCACTGCCAACAGCCTTGTCTACGGCCCGCGTCAGCGTCTGGTTGGTGAAAAATGCGCCGCTCTTGATGGCGCGGCTGATGCGCGAAAATTCCTGATATACGACGCGGCCGGCGCCGAGGTTCAGGTGGCCGACTTCAGAGTTGCCCATCTGGTCGGCAGGCAGGCCCACATCGGTGCCCGAGGTGCGCAACAGCATGTGCGGGTAGGTGTTCCAGAGCCGCTCCCATACAGGCTTGCGCGCGTTGCGCACGGCGTTGCCTGCAGGCTTCTCACTGTAGCCCCAGCCGTCGAGAATGATCAGGGCCAAAGGCTTGTGTGCGGATGGCATAGGCGGTGTATTTTAAATTACTGATGCAGATGGGTTCAAAGGCCGTTATTATATAGCGTTTACGCGCTTAGCGCAGCCCCGCAGCTAGCGACCGGAACCATGCAACAGTTTTTTACCTTCGTCATTAATCATTGGGTGCTCTTTCTGGCGCTGCTGACCGTCAGCGTGCTGCTGGCGGCAAACCTGCTGTCGGAAACACTGCTTGGGTTCAAGTCAGTCGTGCCCCAGGCCGCTACCCAGCTGATTAACCGCGAAGGCGCAGTCGTGCTCGATGTGCGCGAGGAGACCGACTTCAGCGCTGGGCATATCGTCAATGCCATCCATATCCCGTTGGCCGGGCTTGAGGCACGGCTCAAGGAGCTCGACAGCATGCGGGAGAGCCCCTTCGTCGTGACCTGTCAGGCAGGCCAGCTTTCGGCGCGCGCAGGCGACATTCTGCGCAAGCACGGTTTCACCAAGGTGTATAAACTGGCCGGTGGTCTCATGGCCTGGAAGGATGCCAAACTGCCGCTGGTAACGAAATGAACATGACCAATGTCGTCATCTACAGTTCCGGTATGTGCTCTTATTGTGCGCGCGCCCGCCAGTTGCTGGAGCGCAAGGGGGTGCGCTACACGGAGCATCGTGTCGACGAGCAGGCGGATTTGCGTCATGAAATGGAGCTGAAGAGCAGGCGGCGCAGTGTGCCGCAAATTTTCATTAACGACGCGCATATCGGCGGCTTCGAGGAACTCGCGCAGCTAGAGCGAAACGGCAGGCTGGAAGCGTTGCTGCTACAGCCATGCCTGGCGCGCCAGATGGGAGCCGGTTAACACCATACTTCTCAGGAAAGGATCATGGCCGAAAAAACAAACCCGCAAAAACCCGCCGCTGCAGATACCGCGCAGTTTACCATCCAGAAAGTGTTCGTTAAGGACCTCTCGTTCGAGGCGCCGAATACACCGCAGATATTCAATGAACAGTGGGCGCCCCACATTGACCTCCATCTGCAGAGCAAGGCGATCAAGCACGAGGAAGCGGTGCACGAGGTCGTGCTGACTGTAACCGTGACCGCCAAGTTGGACGATACGACTGCGTTCCTGGCCGAGGTACAGCAGGCCGGTATTTTCACCATCCAGGGCTTTGCGCCGGATGACCTGGCGCGCATGCTGGGTAGCTTCTGCCCCAACCTCCTGTTTCCATTCGCGCGCGAAGCCGTCGCCGACATCGTCGCCAAGGGTGGCTTCCCGCAGCTGCTGCTCTCGCCGGTCAACTTCGATGCCGTTTACGCGCATATGCAGCAGCAGAAGCAGCAGGGCACGGACAAGGAAGTTGAGCACTAGTAGCCTGCATCCGTTGCCGCTACCAGTGATGACGCCACGGCGGTGACAGCCGCCTGTCCGTCCATCGCCGTCCTTGGTGCCGGGTCATGGGGTACGGCGCTGGCCATTCGGCTGGCGCGCAATGGCCGGCCGACCGTGTTGTGGGGCCGCAATGCGGAGCTCATGGCGCAACTGGTGCAAACACGCTGCAACACACGTTTCTTGCCCGAAGCCGTATTGCCTGAAAATCTGACGACGACCTCTGATCTGGCGCATGCGCTCGGCACGGCAAGTGTCAGTCTCATTGCTGTGCCGAGCCACGCATTTCGCGAAACACTGAAACTGCTTGCTGCCCACCTGTCACCATCGTTACGCATCGCCTGCGCCACTAAAGGTATGGAGCCCGGTAGCGGAAGTCTGCCACATCAGATTGCTCGCGAGGTCATGGGTGACGCACGCCCGTTTGCTGTTATCTCCGGCCCCACCTTCGCCCGCGAAGTCGCTGCGGGATTGCCAGCCGCCGTCACCGTCGCCACGCAAAATGCAGCGTTTGCTGCCGAACTTGCCGCCGCCTTGCACGGCGATAGTTTTCGCGCCTATACCTCGGACGATGTGACTGGCGTGGAGCTGGGGGGTGCGGTCAAGAATGTCCTTGCCATTGCCGCCGGCATCGCCGATGGCCTGGGCTTTGGCGCCAATACCCGCGCCGCGCTCATTACCCGCGGCCTTGCCGAGATGATGCGCCTGGGCGTAGCCCTTGGCGGCCAGCGCGAAACCTTTATGGGGCTGGCGGGGCTGGGTGATCTGGTGCTCACCTGCACTGACGATCAATCACGCAACCGCCGCCTGGGGCTCGCGCTCGCGCGCGGCACAGCGCTCACGGATGCACTGTGCGATATCGGTCAAAGCGTGGAAGGTGTAGCCACTGCGCGCGAAGTCGTGCGCCTGGCCAAGGTGCACAACATCGAAATGCCTATCAGCGAGCAGGTATGCAGCGTGTTGCACGAAGGCAAGAGCCCCCGCGCCGCCGTCCAGACATTACTCCAGCGCGAACAAAAAGCAGAAACGCCTTAATCTCCCGTCCAGATAAGTTTCCGAGTTCTGCTGCACCTCATCCGAACAAAGCCTGCCCAGCCAGTGCTTTACCCCTCGTTATCTGTTGGGCTGATTGGCTTGTAGGGCGAACGCTGCAAGCGCAAAATAGCGCCTTGTCGGCAGAACGATTTATCAACCAATGCGTCTTAGATAATGGTGGGATAAGCCTGGGTGAGTTGGGAGGACGTATGAGCAGCAGTTCGGTTGAGAGTAGTGCTGCCACCTCGGTGCGTACCGTTGGGTTCCTCCTTGTGCTCCTGACGGCGGGTTGCGCCGGATTGGACCGCGCGCCGCCTCCGCAGAGCGTGACACAGGCGGAAGTCGTCGCAGACGAACAGACCGTTGCAGATGACCCGGTGGTTCATTCAGTGACGCCGGCTGTTACTGCCGAGCCGGAGGTCTACCCACCTGTCGTATCCACCGTGGCCGAGCCGGTGGCTGATTCAGCCCCGCCGCCCGTGGTGGCAGAGCCGCTAACTCGCCCGGCCACGCCATCTGCCCCCCGCGCCACGGATACCAGCATTGCCAAGACCCAGGCGGCGAGCGCCAAGCCCCCCGCACAGCCACCCGCAGCACCCGTGCTCGCGGAGCCGCCCCAGAAGAAAGAGAGTACTCCACGTACGGGACAGCAGCAGGCGGCGCTGGATATGGCGGCGCTGGAGAAGCGACTGCGAGAGACCAAGGCCATCGGTGTGTTCACCAAAATTACGCTCAAGAATCAGGTGGACGATCTGCTGAATCAATTCCGGGCGTTCTACCAGGGGCGTGCCAAGGCCACCCTCGCCGAACTCCGGCAAGCATATGATCGGCTGCTCCTCAAGGTGCTCTCGCTGCTGCAGGACGGAGATCGATCGCTGGCCAGTGAAATCGTTGCGTCGCGTGATGCGATCTGGGGCATTCTGTCGGATCCGGTCAAGTTTGCAAGCCTCTAATTTGAGGGCAGGAGAGATACCATGAATAAATATGTAAAGGCTCGGGCGCTGACCGTTGTGATGGCGGTATTGTTTACTGCACCGTCGTTCGCCGCAGATGACCCGGCGCTGCTCAAGGACATGACGAGCGTGATTGCGTTGCTGGGCCTGTCCTGTGGCCAGGTCGTCAGTGCCACACAGCAAGGGGACAACGACCACATTGTGTCGTGCACGGATGGTAATCGCTACCGGGTATTTGTAAACGCCGAGGGCCGTGTCGTTGCAGAGAAACAATAAGCCAGCCAAGAGTCACTCTTGCAAGACGTAGCCGGGCTGTTCTGTTACCGTAACAGCTGTTGAGCCTGGAGTTTTTAATGTCGGCTTGAATCGAGGGAGGCAGCGCCATGAAATCAGCAACGATAACCGGTATTGCCCTGATCCTGCTTGGCGTGGTCGCCCTTTCCTATCAGGGCATCACCTATACCAGTGAGGAAAAGATCATTGATATGGGCCCGTTACAGGCCACGGCCCAGACTGAAAAGACCATCCCGTTGCCGCCCGTGCTGGGAGTGCTGGCACTGGTTGGCGGGATTGTGCTGGTGGTGGTAGGGGCGCGCAAACCGTAACTATTAAAACTGGCCGCAGGGTGCGGCAGTTTTAATGCGGGTGTAGTACTGCCTGGCGACTATCGGCCGGGGTTAGCCCGGGATAATGCTTTTTAAACGTGCCGGGTCTGCACCTTGGCCTTCTTCGCTTCCCGTTTTTCCTTCATGGTCTTGGCTGGCTTTTTCTTGGCTTGCTTCTTGCTGTCCATGCCTTTGCTCATGGTGCTGTCTCCTTAATTGTCCGATGTAGGCAGCGTAACAGGTCGGCTGCGTTTTAACGTTGCTGTGCTGTAATGTACCTCAACTTACCCACCACGCAAAGCAGTAAACCAGCTCACCCCGCTCCGGAAAAACTCTGTTGCCGCCAGGCTTCGTACAACACTACCGCGACGGCATTGGAGAGATTGAGGCTGCGGTTGTGGGGTTGCATGGGGATGCGCAGAATGTGGTTCCTGGGCAGTGCATCAAGCACAGGCTGGGGCAGGCCACGGGTTTCGGGGCCGAATAAAAGCGCATCCTCCGGCCGATAGGTAGCTTCCGCATAATTGTGCGTGCCGCGCGTGGAGATGGCGAACAGGCGCGGGGGCCGCACGGTTGATTTGAAGACATCGAGGTTGTCGTGCTGATGCACGCTGGCCCAGTCGTGGTAATCCAGCCCGGCGCGCTTGAGCTTGCTGTCGGTGGGGCTGAAGCCGAGTGGCTTGATTAAATGCAATTGCGCCCCGCTGTTCGCGCACAGGCGTATAATGTTGCCGGTGTTGGGTGGAATCTCCGGCTCGAACAGGACGACATGGAGCATATGGGCGCCTCTAAAAATCCCCCCTTGCCCCCCTTTATTAAGGGGGGATGTTAATGGACGAGTTGCAGCAGAAAATGCTGGGCATGGAGTTCTGCGGCATGCGCTTCAATACGCCGCTCGTGCTGCTCTCCGGTTGTGTGGGGTTCGGTGAAGAATACACGCGCGTGAATGGTTTTTCCAATCGCGACGCGGGCGCGGTGTGCCTTAAGGGGACTACTCTCGCCCCGCGCCTCGGCAATGCGCCGCACCGGGTGTGGGAAACGCCGATGGGGATGTTGAATGCCATCGGCCTGCAAAACCCCGGTACCGAACATGTAATCAAGTCTATTCTGCCGACGCTCGATTTCAGTGAGACACGTTTCATTGCCAATTTGTCCGGTTCCACCATCGAGGAGTATGTCGAGGTCACGCGCCTGTTTGACGATTCACCCATCGACGCGATGGAGATCAATATTTCCTGCCCCAATGTGAAAGAGGGCGGTGTGGCCTTCGGCAACGACCCCGACATGTCGGCGCGCGTGGTAGCGGCTTGCCGCGCGCAGACCAGGAAGCCGCTCATCACCAAGCTCTCGCCAAATCAGACTGACATAGCCGAGAACGCGCGCCGCTGTATCGAGGCGGGCACCGATGCGTTTGCGGTCATCAACACCCTAATGGGCATGGCGATAGACATCGAAAGGCGTACACCGGTCTTGGGTAACGGCCAGGGCGGGCTGTCTGGCCCGGCGATCAAGCCCATCGCACTGCTCAAGGTGCGTCAGGTGTATCAGGTGGCGAAGCGGCACAAGATACCCATTATCGGCCAGGGGGGCATCCTGACGGCAGAGGATGCGCTGGAGTTTCTCATTGCCGGGGCTTCCGCCATAGGCGTCGGTACGGCGCTGTTCTATGACCCGCTGGTGTGCCCAAAAATAAACACCGGCATCGCAGAGTATTTGCAACGCCACCAGTTAACTCACGTCTCGCAACTGGTGGGGTCGCTCAAGTCCTTTCCCGGCATAGACGACTGCTGCAGATAAGGCGGCGGCTTCCGTTCAGCGTGGTACCAGCAACTTCCGCTCCGGAAAATCAAAATCGCGCGGGTCACCAGCAGGATAGACCTGGGCAATCACTTTCTCGTCATCACCAAACAACACGACGATGCTTTTCCACGGCAGAGGGCGCGGCCCTTCGGTGGGAAAGTAGAAGATGCGCGGTTTTCCTGCCTCATACATGATGGGTATTTGGGCCGGTTTTTCATGACCCACAAAACCGCAGGGCGCCGTCGGCGGCCGGTAATGTGACTGGATCAGATTTTTGTCCGCATCATAAAAAAAGCGCTCACATGAACCTCGGCGAGAGATACCGCTTTGACGGAGGTTACCTCCACCTTGATCGAGGTGACGTCGTGCGTGCAATGGGTGCCGATCAGTATCGATGTGTCGCCAGCATCGGCATGTGTGATGCTGTTTATGGTGTAGCCATGGGTGTTGTCGGCCCGGCCTTCGGTGGTGATGCCCAAGAGGGCTATTAACAGGAACGGTAGAATTGTTGCGCGGTGTCTGAGTGATGGCATTAGCATACATACTCCCTCGGGGCTTGGATAACCAGTTCTGCAGTTCAGCTTATTTAAATACCACGGTGCGGGCGCCATGTACCAGCACCCGGTCTTCTACATGATAGCGCACGCCGCGCGAGAGCACGTTTTTTTCCACGTCGCGCCCCAGACGAACCAGATCCTCTGCTGCCTCACTGTGATCGACGCGGATCACGTCCTGGTCGATGATGGGGCCTGCGTCGAGCTCGTGGGTGACATAGTGACAGGTGGCGCCGATCTGCTTTACCCCGCGCTCAAAGGCCTGATGGTAGGGCCGCGCGCCGACAAAGGCGGGCAGCAGGCCATGATGGATATTGATGATGCGGTTGGGGTAGGCGTTACAGAAATCATCCGGCAGGATTTGCATGTAGCGGGCGAGGACGATGGCATCCGCCGCGTGTTGTTCGCACAGGTCCAGAATTCTGGCGTGGGCAAGTTTTTTGTCGTGCGCGGTTACCGGTACATGGATATACGGGATGTCATGCCATTCCACCAGTTTCCGCAGGCTGTCGTGATTGGAAATGACGCAAGGGATGTCGAAGTCAAATTCCTTGCTGCGCCAGCGGTAGAGCAGGTCGGCGAGGCAGTGATCCTGCGTGCTCGCCAGCAGCACGATGCGTTTTTGGACAGCCGTATCGCTGACACGCCACTGCATGTTGAATGCATCGGCAATGGGGGTAAAGCGTGTGCGGAGTTCCTGGGTGTCGAACGGGAGCGATTCGGCAACGATCTCCTGGCGCAGGAAGAAATGGCCGGTGGCGGGCTCGCTGTGGCTGGCGCTTTCGCTGATGGTACCGGCATGACCGGCGATAAACGCACTCACGGCAGCGATGATGCCCGGGCGGTCGGGACAGGTGAGTGTCAGCAGGTAACGTCGCGCGGCAGTCATCAGGGCTAAGGTTTCTTGATATCCATAATGTTGCATCCTGAAGGCAGGGGGCAACAGCGGCTCTATGTTACCAAGGAGTCGCCGAGATCCATAATGCCGCGCGGGCTATTCAGCCGCCGTCATGCCCAGCTCCTTGATTTTGCGCGTCAGGGTGTTGCGGCCCCAACCCAGCAGGCGTGCGGCCTCGAGCCGGCGGCCACCGGTATGTTTGAGCGCGCACTCGATCATGATGCGTTCAAAGGTCGGTGTGGTATTGGCGAGCAGGTCACTGTCGCCACGCGTGAGGCGCTGGTCTGCCCAGCGCCGCAAGGCGGACTCCCAATTTTCGCTGCCCGAGGCCTGGGCTGCGGCGGTACTCAGCTCGGGCGGCAGGTCATCCGGATGCACCACTTCGCCGACCGTCATCACGGTAAGCCAGCGGCAGATGTTTTCCATTTGACGTACATTGCCCGGCCAATCCAGTTTGGTGAGGAAGATTTCTGTGTCAGCGCGCAGGCGTTTCGGCTTCACACCCAGCTCCTGTGCGGCCTGCACCAGAAAATGCCGCAGCAGTAGCGGGATGTCCTCCCGTCGCTGCCGTAGCGGCGGGATGTGAATGCGGATGACGTTGAGGCGATGGAACAAATCTTCGCGGAAGCCGCCTTGCTGTACGCGTTGTTCCAGATCCTGATGGGTGGCGGCAATAATGCGCACGTTGACCTTGATCGGCTGGTGGCCGCCCACACGGTAGAATTCGCCATCGGAGAGCACGCGCAACAGCCGCGTCTGCAGCTCGGCAGGCATGTCGCCTATTTCGTCCAGAAACAGGGTACCGCCATCCGCCTGTTTAAAGCGTCCTTCGCGCTGGGTCTGTGCGCCGGTGAACGCCCCGCGCTCATGGCCGAACAGCTCCGATTCCAGCAGGTCACGCGGGATGGCCGCCATGTTAAGGGCAATAAACGGCTTGTCCGCGCGCGGGCTGTGGCGATGCAGCGCGTGTGCGACCAGCTCCTTGCCGGTGCCGGATTCGCCGTTGATGAGCACCGTGATGTGCGAGCGTGACAGCCGCCCGATGGCGCGGAACACTTCCTGCATTGATGCAGCCTCGCCGATAATTTCCGCGCTGGCGGGTGTTTCCGTGACCGGGCGGGGCGCGCGTTGGCGCTGATGGGCAATGGCGCGCCGCACTACTTCAACGGCTTCATCGGTGTCAAAGGGCTTGGGTAGATACTCAAAGGCCCCGCCCTGGTAGGCCGCCACCGTGCTGTCCAGATCGGAATGGGCGGTGATGATGATGACCGGGAGTTCGGGGTAGCGCGTGTTCACTTCGGCCAGCAGTGCCAGGCCATCGGTGCCCGGCATGCGGATGTCGCTGATGAGTGCGTCGGGCTGCTCCCGCGCGAGCGCAGCGCCCACACGGGTCGCGCTGTCGAAGCAGGTGACCTCCATATTGGCCTGTTGCAGCGCCTTTTCCAGCACCCAGCGGATGGAGCGGTCATCATCGATGACCCAGACGCGATCTTTGTCAGTCATGGTTGTGCTCCGTTATCTGTCGGTAACAGCAGGGTAAAAATAGTTTCACCGGGGCGGCTGCTGCATTCAATCAGTCCGCCATGCTGATTGATGAGCCCCTGCGCGATGGAGAGGCCGAGCCCCGTGCCCTCGGCCCGTCCAGTGACCATCGGGTAAAAAATGTTATCGATCAGGTGCTCGGGAATGCCGGGACCGTTGTCGATGATGTCGATACGCGCCACCAGGCGGTGATGCTTCTGGCCGATGGTGGACTGGCGCTGAATGCGCGTGCGCAAGCGGATGACACCCTGCTCGCCGAGCATCTGCCCGGCGTTGCGCACGATATTGAGCAGGGCCTGAATGAGTTGCTCGGGGTCGGCGTCCAGCTCGGGAATGCTTACGTCATAATCGCGCTGTACGTGTACGCCGTCCGGCACCTCTGCCAGTACCAGGCTGCGCACCCGCTCCAGCACCTCATGGATGTTGGTGGCGCGGCGCTGAGGCAGGCCTTGGGGCCCGAGCATGCGCTTGAGCAGATTTTGCAGCCGGTCAGCTTCGCCGATAATGATGCGCGTATATTCCCGCAGGCCTTCCGAGGATAGCTCGCGCTCCAGCAATTGTGCCGCGCCGCGCAAGCCGCCGAGCGGGTTGTTGATTTCATGCGCCAGCCCGCGCAGCACGGCGCGGTGTGCATGGTGTTGCGCCAGCAGATGTTCCTCGCGCGTGATACGCAGGTGCTGATCGACGCGGCTGAGTTCCAGCAGCAGCTCCTGCTCGCTGAGGGGTGTGGCAACGGCATCGAGCGTCGACAGCGTGCCATCGGCGAGGCGTAGCTGTAACTCTCGCTCGGTGAACGGATGTAGTGTGGCGAGCGCACGCTGCATGGAGTTGGTGAAGGTGGTGGCATCCGGCATGAGGTCACGTGCCGCCACACCACGCATCTGGCGGGCGCTGCTGGCGAACAACATTTCACCCGCCGGATTGGTATAACGCAGGCGTAACGTACGGTCGAACAGCAATACCGCAGTATTGAGGTTTTCGATGATGCTTGAATAGAGTGCTGTGCGTGTCATGGGTATTGCAGCCGTTACCCGGCCAGTGCAAGAATTAAACCAGCGCCCGAGCTGGGACAGTAATACTTATAATAAACAGTATATTAAGTGAACCGACCACATACCGGTTCAAGCCTTGCGAGGTTACAGGATAGACTAAAGCGGGGCGTATTGCACCATTATGGTGCGTCTGGGGCGGGGTAGGCAGGTGGGTTGAAGTTAGGCGCCATCAGTGGGCCAGCCTTGATGAATTGTGCCGAGTGTCGCTTCATGTGGAAGGTGACAGTGGACGAGGTGATCAGTTCGCCTTGTTTGGCATCGAGTACGACGGCTTGCAGTGTGTGCGTGCCACGGTCGGCATTTTTTAATTGAAATGTTGGCGAGGTGTAGCGGTCCGGCAAGGGTTGGCCGTCAAGCAAGACCTTGATGCTGTGTCCCCACTGCGAATCCCACTCAGGCACCGTCACCACCATCACTTCGACGTTGCCGGTGTTTTCGCGTACGGTAGCGTCGTTTGCGGGGGTCACGATCGAAAGTGAAGTGTAGCCTTTGAAGGAGGGCGCGGCATTCTGTGCCCCGTCCTCCGGCACGCTGGCGGCAGGCGCGGTGGTGGAGGTGGTCGCAGGTGCTGGCAGTGGTGTCGCGGGGGGGAATTTTGGCAGATCGACTTCAGTTGCGCCCGGCTGTGGCTGATCAGAGTAAGTCACCCTGCCATCGGGACCGACCGACTTGTACACAGCGCCAAACACTGTCAGCGGCACGGTCATGCCAACAAGGATCAGCACTAGACGCGATGCGTAGACGTGCATGGTGTCAGTCAGGCGTGCTGAGCGAAGCGATCCGGGGTCTCAAGCGTGGTGATGGGAGATCCGGTATCAGTCTGTGTATCAGCATGTTTGCACTGGCCATCGAAATGAGCCCCGGTTTCAATCCCCAGCGTGTTGTGCCACACGATGTTGCCCCTGACCTTGGCGGTTTGGGAAAGCTGCACGATGTCGGAGTTAATCAGACCCCGCACTTCGCCCTGAATGATGATCTCGCGAGTGCGTATATCGCCCACGACATGGGCGTGTTCCCCGACTGTCAGCTTGTCGGCGCTGATGTTGCCGTTCACAGTGCCGTCAATATGTATTTCACCTTCGGTAGTGAGATCGCCGGTGATGGTGAGGTCTGCGCCCAAAATGGAGGGGGCGTTACTATGCTTGTGCTTGTTCAAGGGCGTACCCTCGTTATTCCTGAAAAACATACTTGCCAGCTTTCAGAAACGAGGCCGGATCCTGCTGTTCACCCTGGAACATCACTTCATAGTGCAAGTGCGGGCCGGTGCTGCGGCCGGACGAGCCTACCAACCCGATTTTTTGGTGCAGGGCAACCTTGTCGCCGGGCTTGACCAGCAATTTGTTCATATGACCGTGACGTGTGGTCAGGCCGAGGCCATGATCGATTTCCACCATGTAACCATAGGCATCATGGTGGTCAGCGAAGGTGATCTCACCTGGCGCGGTAGAATAAACAGGTGTGTTGCGTGGGGCGGAGAGATCAAGGCCGCTATGCATGGCCCATCGACCGGTAAAGGGATCGCGGCGTTTGCCGAATTGGCTCGACAGGTAGCCAGTGTTGAGCGGGGCAGCGACCGGTAGCCGCTCAAACAACCCTTCGAGGTTTGCCCACCTGTTCATCTGGGTTTCGAGTTCGAGCACGCTATCTTCGAACACATCCTGCATGTTAGTAAAGAGGCTGCTGGTCTTTTTGGGGTCTGGGCTGGTTTTAAGATAGGGACCACCCACCCCGGAATCTTTCTTTTTGCTCAGTGCGCCAATATCCAGGCCTGTGAGCTTGATCGCCTTTTCCAGCCGGTCGGCGTTTGCCTTGGTGCGTTCCTGGAGCTGTGCCATCAGGCTGACCTGAGCGTCCTTGATCTGGGCCGTCTGGTTAAGGGCGGCTGAGAGTTGTGCATGCAGCGCAGTGACATCGTTGCTCAGGCTGTGAGCTTGGGCCTGGGCGCTATCGCGCTCGGCAGCGAGGCGGGCAATCAAGGCTTCCTTTGAGGACAGGGCCTTGCGGTAGGATGCGACCATGTCCGAGTAGGGCAGTGACTTGATCCAGGCTGCGCTTGCCAACATGACCGCTATCAGTACCAGCAAACTGAGCGCCAGCTGGAGGTTGCGTGACACGGAAATATAACGCACCCGCCCGTGACAGCGATACAGGAATTGTCGCTCCGGGAAAAGCCTGTTTACATGAAAAGTAATAATTTGTTGAAGGAGTTGCACAGCCCGCTCCTTGGCGGCTTTCGAGTTTGTTGTTTCAATCGGACGATTAAAGTACATCCCCCTCTGGATTGCAAGTCTCATGAGGGCGCCTTTAAGACAGAGTATAAGCTGTCTGCCCTGTGCTTAACTGTGCTGGAGCCGCTATGGCCCCGCAAACTGGAATCCAACGCCCCCCAGGGGGGCGTTGGATTTTTCAGCCGTGCTGTTGTCTTAGAGGCTGTAGTACAGATCGTATTCGATCGGGTGGGTGGTCATGCGCAGACGCGTGACTTCCTGCATCTTGAGGTCGATGTAGGAATCAATCATGTCGTTGCTGAACACGCCACCGGCGGTGAGGAACTTGCGATCCTTGTCCAGTTGCTCGAGCGCCATGTCGAGCGAGTGGCATACCTTCGGAATCTTCTTGTCTTCTTCCGGCGGCAGGTCGTACAAATCCTTGTCCATGGCCTCGCCCGGGTGAATCTTGTTCTGGATGCCGTCCAGGCCCGCCATCACCATCGCGCTGAAGGCGAGGTAGGGGTTGGCGCTCGGGTCAGGGAAGCGTACTTCGATACGGCGTGCCTTGGGGTTGGAGACATAGGGGATGCGGATCGAGGCAGAGCGGTTGCGTGCGGAGTAGGCCAGCATCACCGGGGCCTCAAAGCCCGGTACCAGACGCTTGTAGCTGTTGGTGCCCGGATTGCAGAAGGCATTCAGTGCGCGCGCGTGCTTGATGATGCCACCAATGTAATACAGGGCCAGGTCAGACAACCCGCCGTACTTGCTGCCGGTGAACAGGTTCTTGCCACCCTTGGCGAGCGACTGATGGCAGTGCATGCCGGAACCGTTATCACCTACCAGTGGCTTGGGCATGAAGGTGGCCGTCTTGCCAAATTGATGGGCGACGTTCATCACCACATATTTCAGAATCAGGATTTCATCGGCCTTGCGGGTCAGTGTGCTGAACTGGGTGGCGATTTCATTCTGGTTGGCGGTGGCCACTTCGTGGTGATGGGCCTCCACGATCAGACCCATGTCTTCCAGCGCGAGCGACATTGCAGAGCGGATGTCCTGTGAGGAGTCGACCGGGGGCACGGGGAAGTAGCCGCCCTTGACGCCGGGGCGGTGGCCGATGTTGCCGCCTTCGAAGACCTTTTCCGAGTTCCATGAGGCCTCTTCGGAGTCTACCTTGACGAAGGAGCCGCTCATGTCGGAGCCCCAGCGCACATCGTCGAAAATGAAGAACTCGGGCTCGGGACCGAAGTAGGCGGTGTCGGCAATGCCGGTGGATTTCAGGTAGGTCTCGCAGCGCTGTGCGAGCGAGCGCGGATCACGCTCATAGCCCTTCATCGTCGAAGGCTCGACAATGTTGCAGCGCAGCAGCAGCGTGGACTCGTCCATGAAAGGGTCCATCACGGCGCTGTTGGGGTCGGGCATCAGAATCATGTCGGATTCGTTGATGTGCTTCCAGCCGGCGATGGACGAGCCGTCAAACATCTTGCCGTCCTTGAACAGCGAGGCATCAACAGTGTGTGCGGGGCAGGAGACGTGCTGCTCTTTGCCCTTGGTGTCACAAAAACGGAAATCAACAAACTTGACGTTGTTGTCCTTCATCATCTTTAAAACTTTTGCAGACATGATGCCTCCCAAGTGATGTACACAGCGCCGCGTGGCTAAAATCGGCGCAATCGAATAATACCGCCCATTTTTGCACGAAATATGCCATAGGGGGAATCCCTTAATTTAACGGGAGTTTTTGAAACGCGCGGCGCAGAAAGAGCACCTTTACGGTGCGTCAGTGTATTGGATGCACTTTTTTGGTGCTATGCGCCAGGAGGGTTTTAATGGGTGTTTGACGTGCCGGTATCGCGCATGGGCAAACTGCCTGCTGTGCCTTGGCGTACTGTTTCATAGGCCAGACGGCTGCCGGTGTCGAGCCACAGATCGCAGGCAGGCAGCAACTCCAGAGTGGTATTGCCGTTGCCCCGGCCTATGACCTGTAGCACATCCATCAGCGGCACGAAGTCATGCGAGAGATGGGCGTACAGCGGCGCGGCGGAGTTGCGCAGCAGGCCGGAGAGCTGCTGATAGGCGACGCGGCCGAGATCGACGAAATAGCTGATCTTCACGCGCTTGCGTTCAGCCAGGCGCGGGAACAGCCCGGACAACAGCAGGCACTGGTCGCCGACATCTTTGAGTTGCTCCTGCTGCAGGCGGCCTGTTTCGTGGACGCCGTGCAGGTATTCCAGCGCCAGCGTGGTGCCGGTAATATCCGGTCGATTGGCAAAGCGCATCAACAGAAATACCAGATAGCTTTCCAGCTCTTCCACCAGCGCGCAGTGCGCTGTGGCCTCAGCCTCGCTCACCAATTCATACCACTGTGCCGTCGCCGTCGGGTGCATCACCAGGGTCGCCATGCGAATTCTCCTGTGTCGCCACTGTTAAGGAAGCTCTGAATAAGTCCGTCCTGGATTTCTCAGAGCACGAAAAGTGAAAACGTGGTTTTTACTTTGCGCCCTGTTTCAAACACTTGCGTGTTTGAAACAGGGCGGTGCATCCCTGCACCGCAGGAACCTCTGACTTAATCAGAGGTTCCTTAATAAAAGCGGCACGCAGTGCCTGAAACTTGAACGAGCAGGATTCATGCCGGGCGCCTGCACGTGCCGGAAGGGCGCGCTATCGGCTATACTGGCCGCTCCAGATCAGAGACATTACTGTCGAAAGAGTTCACCGTGGAGTCAAACAGCCGACGCCCTCCCGCCACCTTCCAGGAGCTGATCCTCACGTTACAGACGTATTGGGCGGCGCAAGGCTGTGTGTTGTTGCAGCCGTACGATCTGGAGGTCGGCGCCGGCACGTTTCACCCCGCTACCTTTCTGCGCGCCATCGGCCCGGAGCCGTGGCAGGCCGCCTATGTGCAGCCGTCGCGCCGGCCCAAGGACGGCCGCTACGGCGAAAACCCCAACCGCCTGCAGCACTATTACCAGTATCAGGTGGTGCTGAAGCCCTCGCCCGACAACATTCAGGAGTTGTACCTCGACTCATTGCGCGCGCTTGGCCTTAACATGAGCGAGCACGACGTGCGCTTCGTCGAGGACGACTGGGAATCGCCGACGCTCGGGGCCTGGGGCCTGGGTTGGGAGGTGTGGCTCGATGGCATGGAGGTGACCCAGTTCACCTACTTTCAGGAGGTGGGCGGCCTCAAGTGCGCGCCGGTGCTGGGTGAGATCACCTACGGGTTGGAGCGTCTGGCCATGTACCTGCAGGGCGTGGAAAGCGTGTTCGATCTGAAATGGACGGAGAGTGTGAGTTACGGCGACGTCTACCATCAAAACGAAGTCGAGCAATCGAAATATAATTTTGAACACAGCAATGCCGAGTGGTTATTCAGATTATTTGGCGAGTTTGAGTCCGAGGCCAGGCGCCTGCTGGAAAACCAGCTCACATTGCCTGCCTTTGAAATGGTGATGAAGTGCTCGCACACGTTTAATCTGCTCGACGCGCGCGGCGCAATCTCCACCACCGAGCGCGCTGCCTATATCGGCCGCGTGCGTAATCTGAGCCGCGCGGTGGCGCAGAGCTATTACGACTCAAGAGAGGCTCTGGGCTTTCCCATCCTGAATAAAAAATAACGCCATGCAAGACAGTTTACTCATCGAGCTGCTGACCGAAGAGCTGCCACCCAAGTCGCTGCCAAAACTTTCTCAGGCCTTCTGCGAACGAATATTTGAAGGGCTGAGGGAGCAGGGTTTTGTTGCGGCGGATGCAAATTACGCCGTACTCGTCAGCGAGTTCGCCACGCCACGCCGCCTTGGCGTGCTGGTGAAAGACGTGGCCCACACGCAATCGGAACGCATCATCGAGCGCAAAGGCCCCGCGCTCGCCAGCGCCTTCTATGAAAATGAAAAGCCTACGCCCGCGCTCATCGGTTTTGCCAAGTCCTGCGGTGTTGCAATTGAAAAGCTCGAGAAACAAAGCGACAAGAAAGGCGAACACTTTGTGTTCCGCGCCACGCAACCCGGCGAGCCATTGGAGAATCACTTGGCGACAATCGTTGCAGGCGTCATCAAAAAGCTCCCCGTCGCCAAGCTGATGCGTTGGGGCGACAGCGATGTGCAGTTCGTGCGCCCGGTGCATGGTTTAATCATGCTGCATGGCAAAAAGATTGTGGCGGGTGAGGTGCTGGGGCTGCAAAGTGGCAACAAGACGCAGGGTCACCGCTTTTTAAGTGCAGGCGAGGTGGAGATAAAGAGTTCTGCAGACTACACGCAACTCATGCTGGCGAAGGGCCGGGTGGTTGTTAATCATGAGGTACGTTGTGGCTCAATATCTGATCAGCTTGATAGGGTTGCAAAGGACTTGGGGGATTCGGTTACCTGGACAGTAGGAGAAAATATCGCGCTGCTGGAGGAGGTGGCGAGCCTTGTCGAATTCCCAGTGGTCTACGCCGGTCGTTTTGATGCCGCGTATCTGGAGGTGCCGGAGGAGTGTCTGGTTGTCAGTATGCAGCAGAATCAGCGTTATTTTCCCTTGAAAAAGGAAGGCAAGCTCCTCCCTTATTTTTTATTCGCTAGTAATAATGAGGCTGAGGATTCGGCTCATATCATTCACGGTAATGAGCGTGTACTGCGAGCACGTTTATCTGACGCCAAGTTCTTTTTTGAACAGGACAAGAAGTCTAAGCTTGCAGATCGGGTGCCGAAGCTCGCCAATGTGGTCTACCACAACAAGCTGGGTAGCCAGTTGCAGCGGGTGGAGCGCATTCAGAAGCTGGCCGTGGCCATCGCCGAGCGATTCAAGGAAATAAATCGCGTGGCGGATATGCAGCAGGTCGAGCGCGCGGCGTATCTGTGCAAGGCCGATTTGCTGACCGATATGGTGGGTGAATTCCCGGAATTGCAGGGCATCATGGGCAGCTACTACGCACTGCATGATGGCGAGGAATTGGGTGTGGCCAATGCGATACGCGATCACTATGA
Organism: Gammaproteobacteria bacterium; assembly: GCA_030680605.1. Lineage (NCBI taxonomy): Bacteria > Pseudomonadati > Pseudomonadota > Gammaproteobacteria > Gammaproteobacteria bacterium. The sequence continues at coordinate 105,392 of JAUXUQ010000010.1, forward strand.
GCGCGTGCCACGCAAAGCCGTGGGTATTTGTGTAGGGCTGGCGGACAAGCTGGACACGCTGGTCGGAATCTATGGCATCGGTCTTATCCCCACGGGCGATAAGGATCCATTCGCGCTGCGGCGTGCCGCTCTAAGCGTGCTGCGCACATTGATGGAAAACAAGTTGTCGCTCAATCTTATGCAGTTGCTGGAAATCGCCGAGGCGCAGTTTCCGGCAGGTACGATCGCTCAAGACGCCGTGACCAAGCTGTACGAGTTCATGCTGGAGCGCTTGAAGCCCTATCTGCGCGAGCAGGAGTTTGGCGCGGATGAAGTGGATGCCGTGCTGAGCCTCAAGCTCACACGCATGGACTGGATTATTCCCCGCCTCAAGGCGATACAGGCATTTCGCAAGCTGCCAGAGGCGGAGAGCCTGGCGGCAGCGAACAAGCGCATCCGCAATATTCTGAAGCAGGGCAAGGGCGAGGCGCGCGAGGTAATCGACCACGAACTGTTGCAGGAAGATGCCGAGAAAATGCTTGCACATCAGGTGGAGCAACTGGAGGCAGCGGTGATGCCCCTGCTGCACCGTGAAGAATACGAGCAGGCCCTCAAGCTGCTCGCATCATTGCGACCCGCCGTGGATACCTTTTTCGACAAGGTGATGGTGATGGCGGAAGATGCAGGTCTGAGGGATAACCGGCTCGCACTGCTCACCAAGCTGGAGGGTTTGTTCATGCGTGTGGCGGATATTTCCAGGCTGCACTATGGTGCATAGCCCCGAGCCACCTGGAGCTTGTCATTCTCGATGGTGACGGTGTCGGCTGCGGCGAATCTATAACATCACCCGATGAGTAAATTTATGTCCTGGGTGCTCTGGAACCCATCGCGCGCGTGAGTCGTGTGGCATACCGTCGTGGTAGCGACGCGCGGCAGGTTTCCCGCTGGGGTTGCACAATGGTTTGGCGACCTTTGTAAGTTCGGCGTCGGGGGTATTGATGCTATTTTTGCGCTCACTGTTGTTTGCCTGCTGTCAGGTGATTACAACGCTGATATTTGCCCCGCTCAGCGTTCTGGCGGGCCTGCTGCCATTTTGCCACCGTTATCGTTTTATCAGCCTCTGGAGTTACCTCAATCTCTGGTGTGTGGAAAAGATTTGTGGTCTGCGTTATGAAGTAATCGGGAGTGGGCATGTTCCGCCCGGCCCCTGTGTGATTTTGTGCAAGCACCAGTCGGCCTGGGAGACGTATGCGCTGCCCTGCATTTTTCCGCAACCGCTGTCGTGGGTGTGCAAGCGTGAACTGCTGTGGATACCATTCTTCGGCTGGGGACTCGCCATGATGCAGCCAATTGCCATCGACCGTGGCGCGGGCCGCAAGGCGCTGGAGCAACTGGTTGGCCAAGGGATAGACCGGCTCAGCCGCGGGCGCTCGGTGGTAATTTTCCCCGAAGGTACACGCGTCGCGCCCGGTGAAAAGCGCCGTTATGCGATCGGCGGCGCGATGCTGGCCGAACGTTCCGGTTATCCGGTGCTGCCTATCGCGCATAACGCGGGAGAATTTTGGCCCAAGCGTGGATTTATCAAACGCCCCGGCACGATACATTTGGTGATCGGCCCGGTAATCGAGAGCAAGGGCAAAAGTGCGAGCGAGATCAATGCACAGGCAGAGTACTGGATTGAGGCGACTATGGCGCAGTTGCCGCGTGCGTGATGAGGCGTACGCCGTTGTCTCAGGATTTTAGATTCAGCGGCCAGCGGGCGCACCCCTGCGGCGAGATTACGGTACCCGGCGTAGGCGATCATGGCGGCGTTGTCGGTACAGAATTCCAGTCTTTGGTAAAATACCTCCGTGCTGTCGAGTTCGGCAAAGCGTTCGTGCAGTGTCGCAGGGTGCATTCCATACACCCTACCTTGCTTCATGTATTCAAGCCCAGCGGCCAGCGCGCGTGCACGTCGAAGGCCAGCCGGTCCGGGCGCAGGCCTGTGGCGAGATTGCGGTAACCTGCGTAGGCGATCATGGCGGCATTATCGGTACAGAATTCCAGCCGGGGGTAGGATACCTCCGCGTCCAGCTCGGCGAAACGTTCACGTAGCCGCAAGTTCGCGCTCACGCCACCTGAGACCACCAACCGCTGCAGGCCGGTCGCTTGCAGGGCGCGCTCGCATTTGATGGCCAGCGTATCCACCACCGCGTCCTGAAAGGCGCAGGCGATGTCGGCGTAGGCCTGGGCGTCTTGCCCGGCGCTGCGGAGGGTGGTGAGTGCGTGGGTCTTGAGCCCGCTGAAGCTGAAGTCGAGGCCGGGGCGGTCGGTCATCGGGCGCGGGAAGTCGAAGCGGGCTGGATTGCCTTGACGCGCCAGTTGCTCCAGCGCCGGGCCGCCGGGGTAGGCGAGGCCGAGCAGCTTGGCGGTCTTGTCGAACGCCTCGCCTGCCGCGTCGTCGAGCGACTCCCCCAGCAGACGGTAGTGTCCCACATCTGTCACCTCTACCAGCAGCGTGTGCCCACCTGACACCAGCAGTGCGACGAAGGGAAATGCGGGTGGGTCGGGCTCGAGCAGGGGGGCGAGCAGGTGGGCCTCCATGTGGTGCACCGGCAGGGCCGGTACGCCCCAGGCCCAGGCGAGGCTGTGGCCAACAGCGGCCCCGACCAGCAGGGCGCCCACCAGGCCGGGGCCGGCGGTGTAGGCCACGGCGTCGATGTCCTGCGGATGACAGCCGGCCTCAGCCAGTACGGCGCGTATCAGTGGCAGGGTCTTCTGGATGTGGTCGCGTGAGGCCAGCTCCGGCACTACGCCACCGTACTCTGCGTGCAATGCGGCCTGGCTGTGCAGGGCATGCGCCAGCAGCCCTCGCTCGCCGTCATAGAGGGCGGCAGCGGTTTCGTCACAGGAGGTTTCAATGCCCAGGATGCGCATGCGGCGGCTCGGAACAGGTTTTGCAATTATGCGGGTAAGTGCAGTATCATTGCATGTTCTCGATTCTAAGTAACCGATAATTGACAGGATATTCGATGCCGTCCGTACGAATTAAAGAAAATGAGCCGTTTGAAATTGCCCTGCGCCGTTTCAAACGCACCTGCGAAAAGGCTGGCGTGTTGACGGAGTCGCGTCGCCGCGAGTTTTATGAAAAACCCACCTCTATCCGCAAACGCAAGGCGGCTGCAGCCGTGAAGCGCCAGCAGAAAAAGACCCTGCGCGGCAGTCTGGCAGCGCGGGCGATGATGATGCGTCCCGGCGCAGCAGCAGCGGAGAAAGAGCGTCGTCCACGCCGTTCTGGCGGCTATTGATCCACACTCCGGTGCCAATGCCTGCTCATGGCTGATGCCCCGCTGAAGCTGCGGGTTAGCGAGGACATGAAGTCCGCGCTACGTGCGGGCGAGAAGCAGCGGCTGGGCATCATTCGCCTGATTCTGGCGGCCATCAAGCAGCGCGAAGTGGACGAGCGCATCATGCTCGATGACAGTCAGGTGCTCGCGGTGCTGGAGAAGATGGTCAAGCAGCGGCGCGAGTCGATCAGCCAGTACGAAGCAGCTGCACGGCAGGATCTGGCCGACCAGGAGAAATATGAGTTGGGTGTGTTGCAGGCGTATATGCCCGCCGCGCTGAGTGAAGCAGAGGTGGATGCCCTGATCACCGCTGCCATCGCCGAAACCGGTGCAACAACCGGGAAAGACATGGGCAAGGTCATCGCCGCGCTCAGACCCAAGGTGCAAGGCCGGGTCGACATGGGCCAGGTCAGTGCCAGGATAAAGGCAAAATTGGCGTAGAGCCCGAGCGTCTTCTGGACTATGATGGTCCAGTCCCCCGTTCTGAATTTCTGGTCATGGCAGGCCGTATCCCCCAGCAGTTTATTGATGAGTTGTTGACCCGCGTGGATGTCGTCGAGGTGATCGACGCACGCGTGCCGCTACGCAAGGCGGGGCGCGAATACACGGCCTGCTGCCCTTTCCACGACGAAAAAACCCCCTCCTTCACGGTGAGCCCGGACAAGCAGTTCTACTACTGCTTTGGCTGCGGCGCCCATGGCACCGCACTCGGCTTTCTGATTGATTACGAGCATCTTGATTTCATCGAGGCGGTGCAGGAGTTGGCCGCACGCGTGGGTATGGAGGTGCCGCGTACCTCACAGGAAGCTGTCGCCACACCCGCAGGGGCACCACTCTACGGTGTGCTGGAGCAGGCAGCGGCCTGGTACCGACGCCAGTTGCGTGAACATCCCGAGGCCGGGCGTGCAGTGGAGTATCTCAAGGGCCGGGGGCTTACGGGTACGACGGCGGCGGACTATGGCATCGGATTTGCGCCAGCGGGTTGGGACAATCTCAAGCGTGCAACGGGCGCAGAAGAAGGGGCACTGGTTCAGCTTGGGCTGCTGATTAAAAAGGACGAGGGTGGTACCCATGACCGCTTTCGCAACCGCATCATGTTTCCGATCCATGATGCACGTGGCCGCGTCATCGGCTTTGGCGGGCGGGTGATCGATGCAGCGGACGACGCACAGGGACGTGCTAGTGTCGCGGGAAGCAGGACGCCGGAAGCGACGAACCCCAAGTATCTCAATTCACCGGAGTCTGTGTTATTCCACAAGGGGCGCGAGCTGTATGGCCTGTACCAGGCGCGCAAGGCGGTGCGTGCGCTTACGCGTCTGCTGGTGGTGGAGGGTTATATGGATGTGGTGATGCTGGCCCAGCACGGCATACACAACGCCGTCGCCACGCTCGGTACAGCCACTACGCATGAGCATATGGAGCGGTTGTTCCGGGTGGTGCCGGAAGTAGTATTTTGCTTTGACGGCGACCGTGCCGGGCGTGAAGCGGCGTGGCGCGCCCTGATCAACAGCCTGCCGCTGATGCGCGACGGACGCCAGATCGGCTTTCTGTTTTTGCCCGAGGGCGAAGACCCGGACAGCTTGGTACAGCAGGAGGGGAGTGAGGCCTTTCTGGCGCGCGCAACGCGGCCCGTACCGCTATCAGAATTCTTTTATGAAGGTTTAATGGCCGAGGCCGATATAAGCAGCATGGACGGCCGGGCCCGGCTGGTGGAACTTGCGCGCCCGTTACTGGCCAAACTGGCACCAGGTGCTTTTCAGCACATGATGGTGGCGCGACTGGCTGAACTGGTGCGGATCGATGCGCAGCAGCTGGCGCGCATGCTGGCTGCAGGTAAGCCGCCAGCTACTGCGCCGGACGGCAGGCAGGAGCGCTACAAACGGGTGTCGGCGCCCCCGACCGCCATGTCCCAGGCCCGGCTGGTGATTGCCTTATTGTTGAGCCGACCGAGCTTGGCAGCGCAGGCCGGCGATCCACAGCGGTTTGCTGGCCTGGAGGTGGCGGGTGCGGCGTTATTGCAGGAGATGCTGGAATTATTGCACCAGCATCCGCATCTAAGCCCGGCGGCCCTGCTCGAGCACTGGCGCGACACCGAGCAGGGTCGACAGTTGATGAAGCTGGCCCAGTGGCGGCACCCGGTACCTGAAGAGGGGGTGGAGGCCGAATTCCGCATCGCCCTTGAGCGGCTGTATACGCAGGGGCTGGAGCAGCGCAAGGAGCGCTTGATCGATAAGGCGCACCAAGGCCAGCTGAGCGCTGAGGAGAAGCAGGAGATGGCTGCTTGGACGGTTCCCGGTTCTCGCTGACGCAGGCAGTCTGATGTTGTACAATAACAGGTTACTTAACAGGGTTACGGCTACGGCATGAAACAGGAACAGCAAGAGTCCCAACTCAAGCTCCTTATCGCACACGGCAAGGAGCAGGGCTACCTCACCTACCGTGAGGTCAACGATCATCTGCCGGATGAGATCGTCGATCCTGAACAGATCGAAGATATCATCAGCATGATCAATGATATGGGTATTCCAGTGCACGAAGTGGCACCGGATACCGACACCCTGCTCATGGCGGATACCGCCGTCAGCACGGACGATGATGCCGCTGAAGAGGCCGCTGCGGCACTGGCGGCAGTGGACAGTGATTTTGGCCGCACCACGGACCCGGTGCGCATGTATATGCGCGAAATGGGCGCGGTCGAGTTGCTGACGCGCGAGGGCGAAATCGTGATCGCCAAGCGTATCGAAGACGGCTTGTCCCAGGTGCTTTCAGCGCTGGCTACCTATCCCGGCACCATCAGTGACCTCTTGCGTGAGTATGATCGCGCCGAAGGCGGTGAGCAGCGCCTGGCCGATGTGATCAGCGGTTATATCGATCCGCTTGCGCTAGAGGGCGCGCCGGCTGCGGAAGAGGCTGCCAAGAAGTCGGATGACGATGATTCCGGCGACGATGACGATGACAGCGACAGCAGCGATTCAGAAGAGACGCTGGAGACTGGACCTGACCCGGAGGAGGCGCGCACCCGGTTCGCAGCATTGAGAAGCCTGCAGCAGAAACATGCGATGGCGCTGGCCAAACATGGCAAGCCGCACTCGAAAGCCATGAAACTGCGGCAGGAGCTCACCGACTGTTTCATGGAGTTCAAGATGGTACCGCGCCTGATCGACCGGCTGGTCGGCAGCCTGCGCCAAGTGGTGGATCGCATTCGCGCCCAGGAGCGCGTGATCATGGACATCTGTGTCAACAAGGCGCACATGCCGCGCAAGGAATTCATCACCACCTTTCCCGACAACGAGGTAGATCTGACCTGGCTGGATCGCCACATCAAGGCGAAGCGCGACTACTCGTCCACGCTGTCCCAGTACCGTGACGAAATACTGCGTGCGCAGAGTCGGCTGGTGGGTATGCAGGATGAATATGGCATGACCATCGGCGAGATCAAGGACATCAATCGCCGCATGTCCATCGGCGAAGCCAAGGCGCGTCGTGCCAAGAAGGAAATGGTCGAGGCCAACCTGCGTCTGGTGATCTCGATTGCCAAGAAATATACCAATCGCGGCCTGCAATTTCTCGATCTGATTCAGGAGGGCAACATCGGCCTGATGAAGGCAGTGGACAAGTTCGAGTACCGTCGCGGTTACAAGTTTTCAACCTACGCCACCTGGTGGATACGCCAGGCCATTACCCGTTCGATTGCCGATCAGGCGCGCACCATCCGTATTCCGGTGCACATGATCGAGACCATCAACAAGCTCAACCGCATTTCGCGCCAGATGCTGCAAGAGGTGGGGCGCGAGCCGACGCCGGATGAAATCTCCAAGCGGATGGACATGCCGGAAGACAAGGTGCGCAAGATACTCAAGATTGCCAAGGAGCCGATCTCGATGGAGACGCCCATAGGCGATGACGAGGATTCGCATCTGGGCGATTTTATCGAGGACATCAACGTGCTGTCGCCCGGTGACGCGGCTACCTTCGAGGGTCTGCGCGAGGCGACGCTGGATGTGCTGGAAGGGCTGACGCCGCGTGAGGCCAAGGTATTGCGCATGCGCTTCGGCATCGACATGAACACCGACCACACGCTGGAGGAGGTGGGCAAGCAATTTGATGTCACGCGTGAACGCATCCGCCAGATCGAGGCCAAGGCGTTGCGCAAGTTGCGCCACCCGAGTCGTTCCGAGCAATTGCGGAGCTTCCTGGATCTCTAGACGGCAGGGAAAAGAAATAAAGATATAAGAGAAAAGTAAAAACAAGATAACAACCCGCTCGTCTCTTTTCCCTTTGTTCTTTTCGCTGTATTTAACCGGGCCTGTAGCTCAGTTGGTTAGAGCAGGGGACTCATAATCCCTTGGTCGTAGGTTCGAGTCCTACCGGGCCCACCACTTCTGCAACTATGTCGCATACCCCTCCTAAAGTCGGTTTCGTGAGCCTCGGCTGCCCCAAGGCGCTGGTGGATTCCGAGCAGATACTCACCCAGTTGCGGGCCGAGGGCTACGCGGTTGCACCGACGTACCAGGATGCCGACCTCGTGATCGTCAACACCTGTGGTTTCATTGACGCGGCCGTGGAAGAGTCGCTCGATGCCATTGGCGAGGCGCTGGCGGAAAACGGCAAGGTGATTGTGACCGGTTGCCTCGGCGCCAGGGGCGAGGTGGTCAAGCAGGCCCATCCGCAGGTGCTCGCTGTCACTGGCCCGCACGCACTGCAGGAGGTGATGGCCGCAGTGCACACCCATTTGCCCGCACTGCACGACCCGTTTGTCAGTCTGGTGCCGCCACAAGGCGTCAAGCTCACACCCAAGCACTACGCCTATCTCAAAATCTCCGAGGGTTGCAACCACCGCTGCACGTTTTGCATCATCCCTGCAATGCGTGGCGATCTGGTAAGTCGGCCGGTCAACGACGTGCTGCAGGAGGCCGAGAATCTGGTGAATGCGGGCGTCAGGGAGCTGCTGGTGATCTCGCAGGACACCAGCGCCTACGGTGTCGATGTCAAATACCGTACCGGATTCTGGCGCGGGCGGCCGACGAAGACACACATTACACCGCTGGCGCAGGCGCTGGGCGAGCTGGGGGTGTGGGTGCGGCTGCATTATGTGTACCCCTATCCGCACGTGGATGACCTGATTCCGCTGATGGCGGAAGGCAAGATTCTGCCCTATCTTGATGTGCCGCTGCAGCATGCGAGTCCTGCCATCCTCAAGGCCATGAGGCGGCCGGCCAACAGCGAAAACACGCTGGCACGGATCCAGCGCTGGCGCAGTATCTGCCCGGATATCAGCTTGCGCAGCACCTTCATCGTGGGCTTCCCCGGCGAGACGGCGGACGACTTTGAGCGCTTGCTGGATTTCTTGCGGGAGGCAGAACTCGACCGTGTCGGAGCCTTCCCCTACTCGGCAGTGGAAGGCGCGCGCGCCAACGCCCTGGCCCAGCCGGTGGCGGAGGAGGTGAAGCTGGAGCGGCTGGAGCGCTTTATGGCGGTACAGGCGGGTATCTCGGCGACCCGGCTGCAGCGCCGCATAGGGCGCACTTACCCAGTGCTGATAGACGCGGTGGACGCCGGCGGGGCGCGTGCCCGTTCGGCCTGTGAGGCACCCGAGATTGACGGTGTGATCAGGGTTTCAGGCGCAGCGGGGTTGACCGTCGGGGCCCAAATAAAGGTGCGGATTACGGGCGCCGGCCAGCACGATCTGCTGGCCGAGAAAGTGAGCTGATCCAATGTTTGTCATAGCGGGAAAATCTGTGCTAATCTCAGATGGGTTCTATTGCAGTATTGTCCGCTGACGGAGGTTTAAATTTATTCCAGCAAGATGCTTGACAAGGCAAACGCCCTCGTCATACCATCTAACGCGGTTAATATAAAACCTTAGGAAGCAGGCATTTCTTTGATTAACCTCATAAAATCAAAAAATCCACAAGCCAAATAGGAGAGTAACGATGATGAATATCAGTCGCCGTAATTTCCTCAAGGGCGCTGCTGCTGCCAGTGTTGGCAGTATCATCCCCCTGAGCATGGTCACGGTCGAGGCCGAAGCAGGCGTAGCTGGAGGTGAGTCATTCACCTTCGCCTGGGTCACCGACCAGCACATACAACTAATCACTGGTGGCAAGTTCGTAAAGAGCTGGGACGACGGTTTCAAGCTGGCGATCAGCGAAGTGATGAACGCCAACCCGAAGCCCGACTTCTGCTACTTCGGTGGTGACATAGCCCAGGCCGGCCTCAAGGCCGAGATGGATCACGGTTTGGAGATGTGGTCCAAGACCGGTCTCAAGGTCAAAGCCATCCAAGGTGAGCACGACTACTTCCTCGACATGGGCAAGTCGACCAGAGCCGCTTATGGCAAAGATGCCATGCCCGCCGACAACTACACCTTCGAGCACAAGGGCGTGCAGTTCATCATGCTGACCACCATCCGTGGCGACGCAGCCTGGGAAGCGAAACACGCCAAGAATCCCCAGGTACGCATGAACGAGATGATGCGCATTGACAACTATGTTGATGGTTCTCCCTTCCAGCTGGGCAAAGAAGGCCAGGCCTGGTTGAAGAAGACCGTCGCCGGTCTGGACAAGAACAAGCACACCATCGTGTGCTCGCACTCCCCGCTTCAGAAGATCTACAACGGCTGGAACTTCTGGACCGAGGACGCGGAAGAGATCCAGGCTATTCTGGCACCGTTCAGGCGCGTGACCGTGCTGTACAACCACGTGCACCAGCCTATGGCCAGCCAGAAGGGCAACATCGCCTTCTTCTCCAACTTCTCCACCTCTTGGCCGTGGCCGCATGTGAGCACCGTGGCCGATGCCACCATGTGCGGAGACGGCGCTTACAAGGGCTGCGCAAAGGGAGCGGACTACTACCCGAACCTGATCCTGCCTTATCACCGCGCCGATGTCGCAAACTTCCGCGATGCGACCGGCTGGACCTTCGTCAACACGGATACCGGCGGCAAGTTCGAGGCCGAAGTTACCCAGTGGGGCGACAATCCCAAGCGTAAGGTCGTCTGGGATGGCAAGCTCAAGGAAGTGGGCGCCGGGCCTGCCGCCAAGTCCCAGATGAATTACTAAGAGAATAAGGAGAAAACTTATGATGATTCGTAAAAGTACATTGGCCGCGCTGGGCGCGTCCTTTATTCTGGGCCTTGGCGTAACGGTGTCAGCGCATGCCGAAGTCGTGAAAGACACGGCCAAGTGGGACAGTGAGTACAAGGCCTCCGTAGATCGCGGTGACGCTCTGTTCCATGGCGGAATCAAGAGCGACAACGAGGTGGCCTGCGTTCAGTGCCATCCGGAAGCCTCCAACACCCACGCGGAGACCTATCCCAAGTACCAGAAGCAGCTCGGCAAGGTGTCGCAGCTGTGGGAGATGACCAACTGGTGCATCGAGAACCCGCTGGAAAGCAAGGCTATCGCTGCGGACAGTCAGGACATGGTCGATTTGGTTGCCTACATGACCAACATCCGTAAGGGCCTCAAGCTGGCACCAGGAACGTACTAATAATCAGCACCTGAGTTAAATTGCAGTAGTTGCGACGGCACTGTGGTGACACAGTGCCGTTTTTTTTGCCTGGCGATTTAGTCCGCCGTCGCGTGGCTGATGCCAGCCCAGGCCGCTGCCGCCATTTTCTGTATCTCCCCGGGCGTGATTACATAGGGCGGCATGAAGTAAACCACATCTCCCAGCGGGCGTAACAGCACGCCGCTGGCGAGCGCATGCTGACAGGCTTGTCGGCCGCGCCGCTGCTGCCACGGATAAGGCTGCCGTGCGGCCTTGTCCTGCACCATCTCGACCGCCAGTATCATGCCCGTCTGCCGCACTTCTGCTATGTGGGGATGGGCGGCAAAGTGCGCGGTGGCGTCATGCATCGCCCCGGCCAGTGCCTGATTACTCTCGAGCACCTTGTCCTGTGCAAAAATATCCAGTGTCGCCAGTGCCGCACGGCAGGCAAGCGCGTTGCCGGTGTAGCTGTGTGAGTGCAGAAAGGCCTTGAGCGCAGCGTAATCGTCGTAGAAGGCCTGATAGATCGTATCTGTGGTGAGAACAACAGACAGCGGCAGATAGCCGCCGGTCAGCCCTTTGCCGAGGCAGAGAAAATCAGGCGTGATGGCGGACTGCTCGCAGGCGAACAGGGTGCCGGTGCGCCCAAAGCCAACAGCGACCTCATCGGCGATCAGATGCACGCTGTGGCGATCGCAAGCCTCGCGCAGCAGCGTTAAATATACCGGGTCATACATGCGCATGCCGCCCGCACACTGCACCAGCGGCTCGACAATGACTGCGCACACCTCATCGGCATGCGTCTCCAGTGCAGATTCCATATAGCTGAACATGCGCATGGAGTAAGCGGCACAGGATTCGTCGGGCTCACGGTGAAAACAATCGGGTGAGGGCACGTGGATGACGTCCATCAGCAGTGGTGCGTAGGTTTCCTTGTAGAGCGCGACGTTGCCAACAGCCAGCGCACCGAGGGTTTCACCGTGATAGCTGTTGCTTAGGCTGATGAATCGGGTTTTGCGCGACTGACCCAGATTGCGCCAGTAGTGATAGCTGGCCTTGAGTGCGATCTCAACGGCGGCCGAGCCATTATCAGCATAAAAACAGCGTGTGAGCCCCGCTGGAGCAAGCTCAATCAGTCGTTCGGAGAGCTCAATGACCGGCGCGTGCGTGAAACCCGCGAGCAGAACGTGCTCGAGTTGCCCAAGCTGGTCTTGCAGTGCCGTATTGATGCGCGGATTGCAATGGCCGAACAGATTGACCCACCACGAGCTGATGGCATCCAGGTAACGGTTGCCGTCATAGTCCTCCAGCCACACGCCTGTGCCGCGCCTGATGGGGATGGGCGGAAGTTGCTCGTGGTCCTTCATCTGTGTGCAGGGATGCCACAGCCGTGCAAGGTCGCGGCGGGACAGGCTAGTGTTGTTCATGGCGGAGTAACAATGTTATTTAGGCATCGCCATGATAAACAAATTAACGAGTTTAATCGGGCTTTTTCGAGGCAGTTTGCAGCGTGCGCGCCTGCAGCCAGGGCGGCATGTCTTCTGCGGGCATCGGCTGTGCAATAAAGTAGCCCTGTGCCTCGTCGCAGTCGAATTCGATAAGACGCTCCAGCGTTTCTTTGTTCTCCACGCCTTCGGCCACCACCTTGAGACCGAGATTGTGGGCGAGATCAATTATGGAGCGCACAATCGTCGCCGAGTCAGCATTCAAAATCATGTCGAGCACAAGCGACTCGTCAATTTTGATGGCCGTGACTGGTAGCTTCTTCAGGTAGGCGAGCGAGGAGTAACCGCTGCCGAAGTCATCAATGTGGAGGCGTATGCCCATATCACGTAGCTTGCTCAGGATGCCGAGCGCACGTACAGGATCCTCCATGAGCGCGCTCTCGGTGATCTCGAGCTCGATCATGTTGGTTTCCATGGTGCGGCCGATGAGTAATGCCTCGATCTTGTACACAATTGCTGAATCGAGCATGTTGCGTACCGACAGGTTAACGGCGATCGGCACGCGCCAGCCCTGCTCACGCCAGATCCAGGCTTGTTGCACGGCCGTCTCCAGCACGTTCAACGTGAGCGGGTGGATGAGTCCGCTCTTTTCAGCCAGCAGGATGAATTCGTCCGGCGGTACGTATCCCAGTTCAGGATGGTTCCATCGCGCCAGCGCCTCCGCTCCGCATACCGTACCATTACGCAGGTTCACCTTGGGCTGGAAATGCAGGACGATCTGGCGGTTGTCGATGGCAGTGCGCAACTCGCCCATGAGCAGCAGGCGTTTAGGGCTCGATGGATCGAGCAGCGGGTCGTACATGGAGAGCGACCCGCTGTCGCGTTGCGCGAGTGAAAGCGCAACGTCTGCATGCTGCAGGAGTTGGCGAGGGTTGGCCCCGTGCGCGGGAGCCAAGGCAGCACCGAGACGCACATTCAGCTCGAGCGGGAAGCCCGCGACCTCGAAGGGCTGCTGAAAGGCTGCAAGCACCGTCTGCGCGTGCGCCATGACATCTGTGTGGTCGCAGGGGTAGAACAGCAATGCAAATTCGTCGGCGCCAAAGTGCGCCGCCATGTCGGCACGACGTAGCTGTTTGATTAATTGTGACGCTGCCTGCTGCAGGAGCGCGTCGCCGTAGTCGTGTCCGAGGGCCTCGTTCACATCGCGGAAGCGGTTGATGTTCAGCATAAACAGGGCGAAGGGCTGGTGATCCCGTTGCGCGTCGACAAAGGCCTGTTCCAGCCGCTCCTGGAGTTGTAGACGGTTCGGCAGCTCAGTGAGAGGGTCGAAGTAGGCAAGATGATGGATACGTTCCTCGGCATGTCGGCGCACCCTCAGCACCTCAGCCTCATCGAGCACGTGTCTGACTGCTGATGCCAGATGCTCCATGCGGTTCTTTGTGATGTAGTCCTGTGCCCCCGCTTTGATGGCCGCCACGGCCGCACCTTCGTCGACTGCGTCCGAGAGAAGGAGGAACGGAATGTCCAAATTCACCTCTCGCACGATCCGCAGAGCGTCAAGACCGTTGAACTGCGGCACCGAGTAGTCGGAGATCACGATGTCCCATGACTGGCTGCGGAGTGCGTAGTGTAGGGCCTCGGGGGTAATTACCCGCTCGACCTGTGGGTCGTAGCCGCCGTGCCGAAGTTCATGGAGCATGAGTTCGGCATCATCCGCAGAATCCTCCACGATCAAGACACGCAACATCTTTGCCATGGTCTGTATGCCTTTAGTAGGAGTGGTTAATACGGCCCAGGGGTGGGGCTTATCCTTGGACTCAGCCGATAGCGCCAACCGTCGTGTCGCTCCCGTGAGCGGGGGAAGGCTGCCGATATGCTGCTGCGCACAGTCGGCACAGGTGACAAGCATAGCCCAGGCTCTGTTGTGGCGCGGCAAAGATGATGAGTTCGAAGGCCGGGGCGATTGCGAACAGCACTGACAAACGTCCCGATAGTCCGCGAAAGGAGAGCTTGGGTGACACGCCTTACACCCCCTTTGACCAGGTATGTGACAGCGTTGGTTGCGATATTCCGGTGCCGGCACATCGGTAACACGAAGATACGTGGGCCTGCACAGGATAGAGTATATATCAATATACTCAGGCGGGAAGCGTCAGCGATGACCCTCCTGGTGGGATCTTTGTGCCAAGATTCAGATTTTTCCAAATTGCTGTTACTGGCGTAGCCTGGTTCATGGTGTAGAAGTGCAGGCCGGGGGCGCCTGCCTCCAGCAGTCTGTGGCACAGCTCTGTGACTACATCGAGGCCAAAGGCGCGCAGTGACTCAGCATCATCGCTAAACGCCTCCAGGCGCTTGCGTATCCAGCGCGGAATTTCTGCTCCGCAGCGGTCTGAGAAGCGTGCGAGCTGCGTGTAGTTGGTAATCGGCATGATGCCGGGCACGATGGGTAGTGTGATGCCCAGTTTCTCACAGCTGTCCACAAAGCGGTAATAGGCGTCAGGGTTGTAAAAATATTGGGTCATGGCGCTGTCGGCGCCAGCCTCGACCTTGCACTGGAAGTGCTGCAGATCTACGGAGGCATTGCTGGCCTCGGGATGGAATTCCGGGTAAGCAGCGACTTCGATATGGAAATGGTTTCCTGTTTCGGCCCGGATGAACGCCACCAGATCACTGGCATGGGGCAGATCACCCGGGGTACCCCCCTCCTCCGGGAGGTCACCGCGCAACGCCACGATGTGACGGATTCCATGCTGCCGGTAAGCGTCGAGCAGCGTACGCAACTCCTCGCGCGACGAGGCGATGCAGGAAAGATGCGGTGCGGCCTGCAGGCCGGCGTGCTGTATCTCTAAGACAGTTTCAAGCGTGCGGTCACGTGTACTGCCGCCCGCGCCGAAGGTGACTGAAAAAAAGCGCGGGTTTAGCTGCGCCAGTGTGTTGCGTACTTCGCGCAGTTTTAGTGCGGCGTCTTTGGTTTTGGGTGGGAAGAACTCGAAACTGAAGACGCGTTCATGTTTTTTTTGGGAAATCATATAAATGCAGTAACGAGTCGCTTAGGGGGCGGAGTATTTTTGCTAGCGACTCGCCACTCGCTGCTAGTATCTGTAGTGTTCAGGTTTGTACGGGCCGCCGGCAGAAATGCCCAGATATTCCGCTTGTTCAGGTGTCAGCGCGGTCAGTTTGGCGCCCACTTTAGTCAGGTGCAGGCGCGCGACCTTTTCGTCCAGGGCCTTGGGCAGTACATATACCTTGCGCTCGTATTTGGTATGGTTTTGCCACAACTCGATCTGCGCCATGACCTGATTGGTGAAGGAGTTGGACATGACAAAGCTGGGGTGGCCGGTGCCGCAGCCCAGGTTGACCAGCCTGCCCTCGGCCAGCACGATCAGGCGTTTGCCGTCGGGAAAGATGACATGATCGACCTGCGGCTTGATGTTTTCCCAGCTGTATTTGCGCAGGCCCGCGATGTCTATTTCAGAATCGAAGTGGCCGATATTGCACACAATGGCCTGGTGCTTCATGCGCACCATGTGGTCGTGGGTGATGACATTGACATTGCCGGTGGCAGTGACGAAGATGTCGGCCTGATCGGCGACATCGTCCATACGCACCACACGGTAACCTTCCATGGCGGCCTGCAGGGCGCAGATAGGGTCGATTTCGGTGACCCACACCGTGGCACCCAGGCCGCGCAAGGATTGTGCACAGCCCTTGCCCACGTCTCCGTAGCCCAGCACGATACAGACCTTGCCTGCGATCATGACATCAGTAGCGCGCTTGATGCCGTCTACCAGCGACTCACGGCAACCGTACAGGTTGTCGAATTTGGACTTGGTGACCGAGTCGTTGATGTTGATGGCCGGGACCTTGAGTGTGTCAGCAGTCATCATTTCGTACAGGCGGTGCACGCCGGTAGTGGTCTCTTCGGAGAGGCCGCGCACATCATTCAGAAGGTCAGTATATTTTTCATGCATGACCTGGGTGAGGTCACCACCATCATCGAGGATCATGTTGGGGCGCCAGCCGTTTGGCCCAAAAATGGTCTGGTCAATGCACCACCAGAATTCGTCCTCGCTCTCGCCTTTCCATGCAAAGGTCGGAATACCGTTCGCTGCCATGGCAGCGGCTGCGTGATCCTGGGTGGAGAAGATGTTGCACGATGACCAGCGGATCTCAGCCCCGAGTTGTACCAGCGTTTCCATCAGTACTGCGGTCTGAATAGTCATGTGCAGGCAGCCGGCGATGCGTGCACCTTTGAGCGGCTTCTGTCCCGTATACTCCTCGCGCAACGCCATCAGGCCGGGCATTTCAGTCTCGGCGATAGCGATTTCCTTGTGCCCCCAACCGGCCAGCTTGACGTCAGCGACCTTGTAGTCCGGGTTCAGATTTTGTACCGATTGACTGCTCACTATAGATGGCTTCCTTAAATTTTAGGCAGCTTTAAGTCCGGCGGCGTCACGCAATGTCGCTGCCTTGTCTGTATGCTCCCAGGTGAACTCCGGTTCTTCACGACCAAAGTGGCCGTAGGCGGCGGTGGGCTGGTAGATGGGGCGCAACAGATTCAGCATCTGGATCAGTCCGCGTGGACGCAGGTCAAAGTGCTCACGCACCAGTTGTACGATGCGCGCGTCGCTGACCTTGCCGGTGCCGAAGGTATCGACGCCGATCGAAGTGGGCTCGGCTACGCCGATGGCGTAGGAGATCTGTATCTCACAGCGGTCGGCGAGCCCCGCAGCAACGATATTCTTGGCCACATAGCGGCCAGCGTAGGCCGCTGAGCGGTCTACCTTGGACGGGTCCTTGCCCGAAAAGGCGCCGCCGCCGTGACGGGCCATGCCGCCATAGGTGTCTACAATGATCTTGCGCCCAGTGAGGCCACAGTCGCCCATCGGGCCGCCGACCACAAAGCGCCCGGTCGGGTTGATGAAAAAGCGCGTGTCCTTGTTGACCCACTCCGCAGGCAGTACCGGCAGGATGATTTCATCCATCACCGCTTCCTTGAGCACCTTGTGTGAGATGTCCGGGCTGTGCTGTGTGGACAGCACCACGGCGTCGACCCCGACCGGTTTGTAATTTTCGTAGCGGAAGGTGACCTGGCTTTTCGCGTCCGGGCGCAGCCAGGGCAGGGTGCCATTCTTGCGCACCTCGGCCTGACGCTTGACCAGGCGGTGTGCATAGGTGATGGGTGCAGGCATCAGCACGTCCGTTTCGTTGCTGGCGTAGCCAAACATCAGGCCCTGGTCGCCAGCCCCCTGTTCGCGCTCCTGGGTTTCATCCACGCCCAGCGCGATATCCGATGATTGCTTGTCAATCGATACCATTACCGCGCAGGACTCCCAGTCAAAGCCCATCTCGGAACTGTCATAGCCTATGTTTTTTACCGTTTCCCGCACCACGGCAGTCATGTCAACCCATGCAGTGGTGGTAATCTCACCAGCCACCATCACCATGCCGGTGGTGACCAGGGTTTCGCACGCCACGCGCGCGCGCGCATCCTGGGCCAGAATGGCGTCAAGAATACCGTCCGATATCTGGTCGGCAACCTTGTCGGGATGGCCTTCAGAGACGGATTCGGAGGTGAATAAACTCATGGTTGCCATGCGGTTCCTCGTTGTGTGTGAGATCTATGACGTTGGCGGCACAGTAATCATACTAGTTTAGCGTGGCCGGCCCATTTTTTCATGCCAAATGTGTAAAATAGATCTCACAACGGTAGCTCGGCGGGGATGTTCTTATGGTCAGCACAGAGACACCAGTCTGCGAATTCGGCCGACCTGCGCCCGATTTCTCGCTGATGGGCGTAGACGGCAAGCGCTGGACGCTGGCGGAATGCAGGGGTGAGAAAGGGTTGCTGGTGATGTTTATCTGTAATCACTGCCCCTACGTGCAGGCGGTGCGGGAGCGCATGGTGCGCGATACCAAAGAGCTGTTGAGCTATGGTGTCAAGAGTGTGGCGATCATGTCCAATGATCCTGCGGACTATCCGGAGGACTCGTTTGAGAGCATGCAGCGCGTGGCGCAGGAATTTGAATTCCCGTTTCCCTACTTATGGGATCAGACTCAGGAGGTCGCCAAGGCCTATGGCGCTGTGTGTACCCCCGATTTCTTTGGCTATAACGGTCTGCTGGAGTTGCAGTACCGCGGACGTCTGGATGCCAGCCGGAAGGAGGCTGCCCCGCCAGACGCCCGCCGTGACCTGTTCGAGGCCATGCGGCAGGTTGCCCTAACCGGTCAGGGCCCGCGTGAGCAGATTCCGGCAATGGGTTGTTCCATCAAATGGGCCAATCAGGGCGCTATGGCCTAGGCTGCTATTGCTGAAAAGCAGCAGGTAAGCCAAAATAGCCGTTTGGGTTCGAAATCGCCCATGCTTAGTAGCGGGCACCCGAAACGCCTCCGCAAACAGGCCAACGCCCCCGGGCCGGGTTACCTAAGGAACCAGGTGCCGGGGAATTTTTTGCCACGCAGCAGTCTCCGTAGCGCGGGTGTATACCGCCACAGATGCGTGTGTGCAGGGGCGCAGACCCCGAACAGATTCAGTATTGAGAGTTGTGAGGTGAGTGCCATGAGCAAGCCAGTCGTGTCGGGCGGTATCTCGGCAAGATCATGATTATAAAGGGTATTACACAGCACCCAGGCAAGACCTGCGTGACCACGACAGGTGCGGGCCACTGCCTTGGGTACTACACCCGCAGGGATTACCTCCGCTTGCGCTCACTCAGTTGTTGAGGGTCTGCCATCTGTTGCCGTCTGCCTCCGGCGTTATTCAAGTAGCCCGAGTCGATGTGGCCGCTGCATATTCCGCAGACCATTAAGGAATTTTATTTTAATTTTAGGAGACAACAATGCCCTCTCGTAGAGAGTTAGCAAACGCAATTCGCGTGCTGTCGATGGATGCCGTGGAAAAGGCAAAGTCCGGTCACCCGGGCATGCCGATGGGCATGGCCGATATTGCCGAGGTGCTGTGGAACGATTTTCTGCAGCATAATCCCGCCAATCCCAAGTGGGCGGACCGGGACCGCTTTGTGCTGTCAAACGGCCACGGCTCAATGCTGCTGTATTCGATGCTGCATCTGACGGGTTATGACCTCCCCATGGAGGAGATTCAGCGTTTCCGTCAACTCCATTCCAAGACGCCGGGCCATCCGGAATATGGTTATGCCCCAGGCATAGAGACCACCACCGGCCCACTCGGCCAGGGTATTACCAACGCTGTGGGTATGGCGATCGCCGAAAAGTTGCTTGCCGGGCAATTTAATCGCGATGGTCACCACGTCATTGATCACTATACCTACGTGTTCCTCGGTGACGGCTGTTTGATGGAAGGTATTTCGCATGAGGCCTGCTCGCTCGCGGGCACACTGGGTCTTGGCAAGCTCATCGCGTTTTACGACGACAACGGCATTTCCATCGACGGCCATGTCGAAGGCTGGTTTACCGACGATACCCCGAAGCGTTTCGAGGCCTATGGCTGGCACGTGGTGCCGGGCGTGGACGGGCACAATGCCGATGCGGTGAAGAAGGCGATACTTGAGGCGCGCTCGGTAAATGACAAGCCGTCGATGATCTGTTGCAAGACCGTGATCGGCTTCGGTGCACCGAACCTGTGTGGTAGTCACGATTGCCACGGCGCTGCACTGGGTGAAAAAGAGATTGCTGCCACGCGCGAAAATCTGGGCTGGAAGCACGAGCCGTTTGTAATGCCGGACGAGTATTATCAGGGTTTTGATGCGCGCGCCAGGGGCGCCAGGGCGGAAGCCGACTGGGACCAGCGGTTTGCTGCCTATCAGAAGGCCCATCCGGAGCTGGCCGGCGAACTGGAGCGGCGTCTGCGCGGCGAACTGCCCGCCGACTGGGCGGAAAAATCTGCGGCCTTTGTCAATGCCGTTGCGGAGAAGGGCGAAACCATCGCCTCGCGCAAGGCCTCGCAGAATACGCTGAACGGGTTTGGTCCGCTGCTGCCAGAGCTGCTCGGCGGCTCGGCAGATCTGGCGGGCTCCAATCTCACGCTCTGGAAGGACTCCAAGGGCATCAGCAGCACCGTCTCCGATGGTAACTACATCTACTACGGCGTGCGCGAATTTGGCATGTCGGCGATCATGAACGGTATCACGCTGCATGGCGGATTTATCCCCTACGGTGCGACCTTCCTCATGTTCTCCGAATACGCCCGCAACGCACTGCGGATGGCGGCACTGATGAAGCAGCGTTCGATTTTTGTCTATACGCACGACTCCATCGGCCTCGGCGAAGACGGCCCCACCCATCAGCCGGTGGAACAGACCGCGACCTTGCGCCTGATTCCGAACATGCAGGTGTGGCGTCCGTGCGACGCGGTGGAGTCCGCCGTCGCCTGGAAGGCTGCCATCGAACATACCAACGGGCCGTCGTGTCTCATTTTTTCGCGCCAGAACCTGCCGCACCAGACACGCAGCGCGCAGCAGATCGCCGCCATTACGCGCGGCGGTTATGTGCTGATGGAGTGCGGATATCTGGTGCAGGCGATCATCATCGCCACCGGCTCGGAAGTGGGCCTCGCGGTAGACGCCGCCAAGCAATTGAACGATCGCGGTTTCGGTATCCGCGTCGTGTCCATGCCGTGTACCCGTGTGTTCGATGAGCAGGATGCCGCCTATCGTGAATCAGTGCTGCCCAAAGCGATCACTGCGCGGGTGGCGGTTGAAGCGGGCGTCACGGACGGCTGGATCAAATACGTCGGATTTGAGGGCAGGGTGGTTGGCATCAACAGCTTCGGCGAATCAGCCCCGGCCGGTGACTTGTTCAAGCACTTCGGCTTTACCACCGACAAGGTGATCGACGCGGTGACGGACTTGCTTTGACTTTTAAAGACGCAACGCAAAGTCGCAAAGAAATGAGAATCCATCGTCATTTTATCTTTGCGTCTCCGTGTCTTGGCGTTGAATCAAGATTTTGATCATTAAATTTTGGAGATAGAAAATGGCAATTAAAGTGGCAATCAACGGCTATGGCCGTATTGGACGTAATGTGCTGCGCGCGGTTTACGAGGCCAAGCGTAACAAGGAGATTCAGGTCGTGGCGATAAACGATCTCGGCAATGCCGAGACCAACGCCCACCTCACGCAGTACGACACGGTGCACGGCAAGTTCCCCGGCACGGTGACTGTGGAGGGCGACTTCATGATCGTGAACGGCGACAAGATTCGTGTCTGCTCCGAGCGTGATCCGTCCAAATTGCCGTGGGGCGATCTCGGTGTAGATGTAGTGCACGAATGCACCGGTATCTTTACCACCAAAGAGAAGGCTGGTCTGCACCTCAAGGCAGGCGCCAAGAAGGTCATTATCTCCGCGCCGGGAACCGAGGTCGATGCCACTATCGTGTATGGC
Organism: Gammaproteobacteria bacterium; assembly: GCA_030680605.1. Classification (NCBI taxonomy): domain Bacteria; kingdom Pseudomonadati; phylum Pseudomonadota; class Gammaproteobacteria; species Gammaproteobacteria bacterium. Next base: position 126,993 of record JAUXUQ010000010.1, read on the forward strand.
GTAAACCATGCATCACTGAAGGCGGCGCATACCGTTATCTCCAATGGTTCCTGCACCACCAACTGCCTGGCCCCGCTGATTGCGCCGCTACACAAGAAGATTGGCGTGGTGCATGGCCTGATGACCACGGTGCACAGCTACACCAACGATCAGGTGCTGACTGACGTTTATCATTCCGATCTGCGTCGCGCACGTTCCGCGACCATGTCGCAGATTCCCGCCAAGACCGGCGCTGCGGCGGCGATCGGCCTGGTGCTCCCGGAACTTGTGGGCAAGCTCGACGGCTTCGCGGTGCGCGTGCCGACCATTAATGTGTCGCTGGTCGATTTGACCTTCACCGCCGCGCGCGAGACCAGCAAGGATGAAATCAACGCCATCATGAAGGAGGCCGCCAACGGCGAGCTGAAGGGCGTGCTGAATTACAACGACAAGCCGCTGGTGTCGGTGGACTTCAATCACGATCCGGCTTCCAGTACCTACGACTCCACGCTGACCAAGGTGGTTGATGGCAAGCTGGTCAAGGTGCTGGCCTGGTATGACAATGAGTGGGGTTTCTCCAACCGCATGCTGGATACCACCGTGGCGCTCATGAGCGCCAAGTAAGAACGGCCTAACGCCAAGACGCGAAGACGCAAGAGAATTAAATGCAAAGATTAATAATTCATCCTGGTGTTCTTTGCGACTTTGCGTCTTTGCGTTGAGTTTTTTACAAGGATTACATTTCATGTCTATTGTCAAAATGGAAGAACTGAGAAACCTGACCGGCATACGCGCACTGGTGCGGGCCGATCTCAACGTGCCGATGAAGAACGGCAAAGTCACTGATGAAACCCGCATCTATGCCAGCGTGCCGACCATCAAGTTTTTGATGCGTACGGGCGCCAAGGTGATGGTGATGTCGCATCTGGGGCGGCCCGAGGAAGGCGTATACGATGAAAAGTATTCGCTGGCGCCGATTGCGGAAAAGCTGACCGGACATCTCGGCAGGAAGGTACGTCTGGTCAGGGACTGGCTGGACGGTGTGGAGGTGGCGAATGGCGAAGTGGTGCTGTGTGAAAACGTCCGTTTCAACAAGGGCGAGGAAAGCAACGACGACGCGCTGGCCAAAAAGATGGCGGCGTTGTGCGAAGTGTTTGTGATGGATGCCTTTGGTACCGCCCACCGCGCGCAGGCTTCGACTTACGGCGTGGCCAAGTATGCGCCAGTGGCGTGCGCCGGGCCGCTGCTGTGGAAGGAGTTGAAGGCGTTGAATCTGGCGCTCAAGGATCCGAAGCGCCCCATGGTGGCTATTGTCGGTGGCTCCAAGGTATCCACCAAGCTGACCGTGCTGGAGTCATTGTCCGGTATCGTCGATCAGCTGATCGTCGGTGGCGGTATCGCCAATACCTTTATTGCGGCGGCAGGCTACAATGTCGGCAAATCACTGTGTGAGCCTGACCTGATTCCGACTGCCAAGCGCCTGGCCGAAAAGGCCAGGGCCCGTGGTGCCGATATTCCAGTGCCGGTGGATGTGGTCTGTGGCAAGGAATTTTCTGAAACCGCGCAGGCTACGCTGAAGAAAGTTGATCAGGTAGAAGATGATGACATGATCTTTGATATCGGCCCCGAAACTTCGGCACGCTTGGCCGAAATTCTGGACAAGGCGGGTACCATTGTCTGGAACGGCCCGGTAGGCGTATTTGAATTTGACCAGTTTGGTGCGGGCACGGAGGCGCTGGCCAAGACTATCGCCAAGAGTGCCGCCTTCTCGCTGGCGGGTGGCGGCGATACGCTGGCGGCTGTTGCCAAGTACGGTGTGGGAGACCATATTACCTACATCTCTACCGGTGGAGGGGCTTTCCTCGAGTTTCTGGAGGGCAAGGTGTTGCCCGCAGTCGAAATTCTGGAAGAGCGTGGCAAGCAGGCGGCCACAGTTTGAACATAGCCGTCTGTCAGTGGCAGCAGGCGCAGTACCGGCCCGATTTGTCAGGGATGCGTCACTTGGGAAATCAGTAGTCATGCAACGTCGAACAAAAATTGTCGCTACGCTTGGACCCGCCACGGATGATCCCAAGGTGCTGGATCGGATGATCGAAGCCGGTCTGGACGTTATACGGCTCAATTTCTCGCATGGATCCGCCGAGAGTCACCGGCAGCGCGCTGAAAATGCCGCTAACCGTGCCCGTGCCTATGGGCGTCACATCGGCGTTCTGGCAGACCTGCAAGGACCAAAGATCCGCATCGAGCGCTTCAAAAATAACAGCGTAGTGCTGGAAGAAGGCGCCAGTTTCTGCCTCAGTACCGAGTGGGATCCTGTCGGTGGTACCGAGCAGGGCGTAGGCATCAGTTACCGCGAGCTTGTCAATGACGTCAAGCGCGGCGATACCTTGTTGCTCGACGACGGGCGTATCGTGTTGTGGGTAGACGATGTCGTGGGCGGGGAGATCAAGTGTCGGGTAGTGGTAGGTGGTGATCTCTCAAACAACAAGGGCATCAACCGCCAGGGCGGCGGGCTCTCGGCCCGCGCACTCACCGACAAGGATCGCGCTGATATCAAGACTGCGGCCAGCATGCAGGTTGATTATCTGGCCGTGTCATTCCCGCGCAATGCTGCCGATATCCACGAGGCGCGACAGTTGCTGCGCGACGCCGGGGGCCACGGTGGCATTGTGGCCAAGATTGAGCGTGCCGAAGCGGTAGCGGCTATTGAGGAGATCATCGAGGCCTCTGACGCGGTCATGATTGCGCGCGGCGACCTGGGTGTCGAGATCGGTGATGCGGGTTTGCCACCGGTACAAAAACACATCATCCGCCTCGCGCGCAACATGAACCGGGTGGTGATTACCGCGACGCAGATGATGGAGTCGATGATCGAAAACCAGATTCCCACCCGTGCCGAGGTATTTGACGTTGCCAATGCCGTGCTGGATGGGACTGACGCCGTCATGCTTTCAGCCGAGACCGCCTCCGGCAAGTACCCGGCCAAGGCGGTGGCGGCAATGGATCGTATCTGCCGTGAGTCCGAGAAGCAGCAGATAGCCCGCGTTTCTGATCACCGCATCAACACCGAATTCAAGCTGATCGACGAAGCCATAGCAATGGCCACGATGTACACGGCCAATCATCTGGGCGCCAAGGCGATTATCGCGCTGACCGAGTCGGGTTCCACGCCATTGTGGATGTCGCGCATCAGCTCGGGTATACCGATTTTTGCCCTGACCAAGCATGCCGGCACCCGGCGCAAAGTGACACTCTACCGGGGTGTTTATCCGGTAAGTTTTGATATCCCCAGCACCAACCACGCCCAAGTCAACAAGGAGGCGGTGGATGAACTGGTGCGGCGCGGTGCGGTGCGTGCCGGCGATCTGGTGATCATTACCAAGGGTGATCTCATGGGGGTGCACGGCGGCACCAACGCCATGAAGATCGTGCGTGTCGGGGATCTGGCAGAAGTTGATAGCGGCGGTTGACGTGCCGCTCTGCTAGAATTGGTTCAGACTCAAAGTAAACACATTACCTGTTAAGGAGGTTCCTATGGCTCTTATTTCAATGCGTCAATTGCTGGACCATGCTGCAGAGCATGGTTATGGTGTGCCCGCCTACAATGTCAACAACATGGAGCAGATGCACTCCATCATGCAAGCCGCCGATGCAGTGAACTCGCCGGTGATCATGCAGGCATCTGCCGGCGCACGTTCGTATGCTGGTGAGCCGTTCCTGCGCCACCTTATGTGGGCGGCGGTTGAGATGTATCCGCATATCCCCATTGTCATGCACCAGGATCATGGTGCCTCTCCGGCTGTGTGCATACGCTCGATTCAGAGTGGCTTCACTTCGGTTATGATGGACGGCTCACTGCAGGAAGACATGAAGACGCCCGCGTCGTATGATTACAATGCCGGGGTCACGCGCAAGGTGGTAGAGATCGCCCATGCCTGCGGCGTAGCGGTGGAAGGCGAGCTGGGCTGTCTGGGGTCGCTTGAGAGTGGCAAGATGGGTGAAGAAGACGGGCATGGTTCGGATGAGACGCTGGATCATTCCATGCTGCTCACCGATCCTGAAGAGGCCGCACGTTTTGTGGCTGACACCAAGGTTGACAGTCTGGCCATCGCCATTGGTACCAGCCACGGTGCGTACAAGTTTACCCGCCCACCCACCGGTGACATTCTTGCCATCGAGCGTATCAAGGAAATTCACGCCCGCATTCCTGACACGCATCTGGTGATGCACGGTTCTTCTTCGGTGCCGCAGGAGTGGCTCGAGATTATCAACAAGTATGGTGGCGAGATCCGTGAGACCTACGGCGTGCCGGTCAAGGAAATCCAGGAAGGCATCAAGCACGGTGTGCGCAAGGTGAACATCGACACTGACCTGCGTCTGGCGGCTACCGGCGCCATGCGTAAGGCGATGGCGGATGATCCGTCAGAATTTGACCCGCGCAAATTCTTCAAGGCTTCCACCAAGGCCATGATGGAGATATGCAAGGCGCGCTTCGAGGCGTTTGGTTGTGCTGGCCAGGCGGGCAAGATCAAGCCCGTCAATCTGGATGCCATGGTCAAGCGTTACCTCAAGGGTGAGCTGGATCCGCGGGTGACTGCGGGCAAGGCCAAGGCCGCCGCCGGCTGATTGAATGTGCCGTAGTCTTTGACACATAGGGCCGTAAAAAAAGCCCCGTGGATCACCCCACGGGGCTTTTTTGTTTGCTGCTGCTGTGGCTGGGTATTACCGGGGCAGCTCAGGACTGTTGAGTGACTTCATGAACGCCAGCAGATCAGCCTTTTCCTGCTCGTTGAGGCCGAGCGGGCGGAACAACTTGTCCAGCATCGGATTCTTTTCGTTACCCTTGTTGTAGAGGTCAATGACAGCCTCCAGTGTGGCTATGCTGCCATCATGCATGTAGGGCGCGGTCAGCTCGACGTTGCGCAAGGTGGGGGTCTTGAAGCGCCCGACGTCCTTGGTGTCCTCCAGTCCTTTCGGGCTGATCGTGACCAGCACCCGACCCAGCTGGGAGACATCCGCACCTTTCAATACGATTTCGTCGACGCTCTCGCCGTTGGCGATGGCGCTGCGGAAGGTATTGACGAGCTCGTACAGGCGCGGCTCCACTTTCTCGAAACTCACGCCGAGGTTATGGAAATTGTTGTTGGTGAAGATGGCGTGGCTGGGGCCTATGGTATGGCACAGGCTGCATTTTGCCTTGCCACGAAATATCTCCAGGCCACGGATGGCCTCCGCTGAAAGCGCGCTTTTATCGCCGCCATATTGATAGCGGTCGAACGGTGAATCGCCAGCAATCAGTGTGCGCTCATAGCTCGCTATCGCCTTGGTGATATGCTCCACGCCAATCTTGGCGCTATCGACACCGAAGACCGCCTTGAACTGCGCGACGTAAATGCCATCCTTGCGGACGATATCGATCAACTCCTGGTGACTTTTAAGTCCATGCTCGATGGAGTTGGTGAACGGATCCTGCGCCTGACCTTCAAGGCTGGGCCGACGGCCGTCCCAGAACTGCGTGGTGTGGTACGCGGCATTCAGCAGAGAAGAGGTATTGCGTGTAGCCTTGCTACGGTTGATGCCCTCTGCCACAGGCAGGCCATCAGTAAAGCCTTTGTTGGGGTTATGGCAGACACTGCAACTGATGGTGCCATCGGCGCTCAGGCGGCGATCAGCAAACAGCGCCCTGCCGAGGGCAATCTTCTCCGGCGTCTGCGGGTTGTCAGCGGGGACGGGCACCGGGGGCAGGCCCAAGGGCTCGCTGGCTGAAGTTACGCTGGCACACAGCAGGAGCACGATGGCAAATAACGCCATAACGGCATTTTTCTTCATGAACCTTGCCTGGGGAGAAGATGCTAGGGAGTGGGAACCAGCGACACAGGTGCAGACGCTCTCGCGCTGGACGGGATGGCTTTATATCCACGCATTGAATATCGCGTTACTGTGTAGTCAGAAATATGAAAAGGGGCCAGGATTCACGGTCGGGGCATACTGGGCGCGGGCAAGACCAGAAAGCCCGGGTCGGTATCCTTGCCTGCGGCCATGATCAGGCTAAACAGGAAGGCGGGCACAGGGGTTCCGGTTCGGCCATTGATGACCACCAGGGGCGTGCCCTCGATCTGGTATTTTTCAGCCAGATCGATGTCTTCCTGGAGTATGGCTGCCGTGGCGGCAGAGTTGACGCACGTCTCGAGAGTTTTGCGCCGTGCACCATCGTCCTGGGTGGCGATGCTCCAGATGCTGGCCAGGGTGAGGCTGCCCTGGTTCTTGAACATGGCGGCGCGTACGCGGCTGAAGTCAGGAGAGCCGCTGAGGCAGATCTGAACCTTGGCGGCCAGGCAACTGATGCCGCCGCCGCTGCGCTGGACAGCAGGGTTGCACTGACTGTCGAGCGGGAAATGGCGTGCCTCTTCGCTCCAGGAGCCGACTGGCGTAATGCCGCGCATTTCTTCCAGGGCGGCTTCAAGCTGTTGGCAGTGCGGGCAGCGAATATCCGTCCACTCCGTGATGTGTACCGGAGCCCCAGCCTGCCCGTAGACCATGCGTTTGGCGTCGGGCTGCAGGGAGATGTGGCTGGACTGGCGATAAATGGCAAGCGAATCACTGGTGGCCTTTTGTACGCTGGGTGGCAGTGAGGTCAGAAACTCGACCAACGGGCTGGCCGGGGTGTTGGCATCGGCCGCCTTGATCACGGTAGAGACCTTGGCAACACTCATGTCCTCGCGTGGCGTGTGCAGGCCGGGATAGATCAGCGCCGAGAAGGCAACGAGGAGGATGGCCCCGCTTTTGAGGCTGGCCTGCAGCCAGCGGGGCGCACCTGTGCTGAGACGTACATAGGCCAGCCAGGCGGCAGCCGCCACCAGTACGTAAAACAGTACGCAGGTAGGGCAGAAGGTCTTGAGGACAATGCTGTAGCCGAGCAGCGAAACAGCTATCAAGGCTCCCGCGCCGGTGACAATGCGCAGGGCCTGTACGGTATCGTTCATGGCGGCTCCTTGGGTGGCTTGATAGCGCAGCATGGCGGCCAGTACCAATACTGCAGCGCTCCATATCAGACCCCACCCGGCAATGGGCAGGCCGCTGAACTGATGCACGGCGTGGCCGACTGGCGAGTTCCACACCCCGGCGCAGTTGAAGGTGGCACTGAGCGAGCACAGGGGCGCAGCGCCATGGGTATTGAGCAGGTAAAGCTCAATCCACTGGTAAATCGTGAGCATGACGCCAAGCAGCGCCACCCCCCCCAGCAGGAGCGCTGTGCGGGCCTCGCGGCCGGGCTGGGTTGAGGCGCGTGTAGACATGATGTTCTCCCGTGTATATCCCATTGACTCTAACAGAGTTGACCAAGACCAGACAAGACACGGGCAGCCGATTTGCAGCGGTGAAAGGTGGTAGCATGGCGGCCATGTTTAGTGCCGGAACTGTCTTGGCCGCTACGGGGGTCTATCTGTTGATGGTGGCCGCATTTTTCTGGGCACGGTGGCGTCGCTTCCATGTGCCCGTGATGATCGGGGCGATGGTGTTTGATTTCACCATGCCGTTTTATCTGTACCTTACCAAGGATTGGTACCGGCGGCTGGTGGTGGAGGGGGAGCTGACCTCGTTCCTGTTATGGACCCATTTGTTGTTAGTGCTTACGCTTTACATGTTGTATGCCATGCAGATCCAGAGTGCGCGCCATATGCTGCGCGGCGAACTGACCTTGCGCGCCGATCATGGTGCCCAGGGCAGGGCGATATTGCTGGTGCGCGCCTTTGTGATATTCACCGGAGCGCTGATGGTGGAAGTGCCGCAGGCTTAGGGTGACCGTGTACAGTGCACCATGTCCATGCATGGGAAGCCTCCACCCTTGGTTCATGGGTGTGTGGCTGGCACACAAGGCCGAGGTATCTCTGACGCTCTACTTGTTGGCGTCGAGCTGCTCCTGCTATGATTCAGGCTACCCCGCAGCAGAACTTGAAAGGCTGCACACCGCAGCGCAGGCAGGCCTTCAGATCCACGCGTTGCGGTGCCCGTGAAGCCGGGTAATTTTGACATATCGAAATCCCCGGTGTAGACTTTAACCAAACTTAGACGTAGTCTAAATACAGGAGGCCGTTACCAGTCAGCGGCCGCACATCAACATCAACATGTATGAGGAAGTGCTATGCAACTCAAAGGCAGCAAAACCCATGAAAACCTGAAGGCGGCTTTCTCGGGCGAGTCCCAGGCCAACCGCCGTTATCTCTACTTCGCCGCCAAGGCCGACGTAGAAGGCTACAATGACGTCTCCGCCGTATTCCGCTCCACTGCCGAGGGCGAGACCGGCCATGCGCACGGACACCTGGAGTACATGGAGGACTGTGGTGATCCGGCCACCGACCTGCCTATCGGCTCTACCAGTGACAATCTCAAGGCCGCGATTGCGGGCGAAACGCACGAATACACTGATATGTATCCGGGTATGGCCAAGACCGCACGCGACGAAAGCTTCGGTGAAATCGCCGATTGGTTCGAGACGCTGGCCAAGGCCGAGCGTTCACACGCCAACCGCTTTCAGAAGGCGCTCGATTCGCTGGGCAAATAAGTTAAAGGCAGATACAAGTTGCAAGATACAAGTAAAAGCGGGGCCGTTTTGTACGGCCCCGTGTTTGTTCATAAGGTAGTTATTTGTTCAAAGGCAGTTACAGGGGAAAGATGCCTGGAACTAAGGCAGTGAATAGTTTTAACTTGTATCTTTATCTCTTGTATCTTTTCTCCGAGGTTATATGGCACCACCACCCATCGAAGGTCAGCGTGAAGGCAGTCTTGAGGCGCCCACCCGTCATGCCCTGGACTGGAAAAATCCAGAATTTTACAATGAAACCGCACTCCAGCACGAGCTGGAGCGGGTGTTTGATATTTGTCATGGCTGTCGTCGCTGCTTCAGCCTGTGCCAATCCTTCCCGACCTTGTTTGATGCTATCGATGAGTCGCCCACCATGGAGCTCGATGGTGTAGACAAGAAGGTGTATTGGGACGTAGTAGATCACTGCTACCTGTGCGACATGTGTTTCATGATCAAGTGCCCCTATGTGCCGCCGCATGCCTTCAACATCGACTTCCCGCATCTCATGCTGCGCGCCAAGGCAGTAAAGTACCAGCAAGGCGACGTCAAAATCCGTGACAGGATACTCACCAGCACCGACACCGTTGGCAGGCTCGCAGGCATTCCGGTAGTGGTGCAGGCAGTAAACGCCGTTAACAAAAGCAAGACAGCGCGCAAGATTCTGGACAAGACACTGGGCGTGCATCCTGATGCCTTTGTGCCGGAGTACCACAGCGACACGTTGCGCAAACGCGAGCACGCTCGCAGACAACTGGATGCAGCGGCCACAGCGACACCAAATACACGCGGCCGCGTGGCGCTGTTCGCCACCTGCTATGGTAACTACAACGAGCCACAGCTGGGCACAGACCTGATTGCCATTTTTGAACACAATGGTATTCCGGTGCGGCTGGCCGAGCAGGAACAATGCTGCGGCATGCCCAAGCTGGAGCTGGGAGATCTGCAGGCTGTAGAGCGCGCCAAGCAGGCCAATATTCCGGTATTGGCGGCGCTGGTCGATGCCGGTTGGGATATTGTCGCCCCGGTACCCTCGTGCGTGCTGATGTTCAAGCAGGAATTGCCGCTGATGTTTCCAGACGATCCGGATGTGATCAAGGTAAAGAACGCGATCTACGATCCGTTTGAATATCTGATGCTGCGGCACAAGGACGGGGTGCTTAAAACAGATTTCAAAAAAACGCTGGGCAGGGTGTCGTATCACGTGTCATGCCATTTGCGGGTGCAAAACATAGGTCTAAAGACACGCGATGTATTGCAGTTGGTGCCCGATACCCAGGTGGAGCCGATAGAACGCTGCTCCGGTCACAATGGTACCTATGCAGTCAAAAGCGAGTTTCACGCCCATGCGGTGAAGATCGGCAAGCCGGTGGTGGAGCGTATTGCGAAGGCCAGCGCCGATTACTACACGAGCGACTGCCCGATTGCCGGCCATCATCTGGAGGAGGGGCTGGCGAACGGTACACCACCCACCCACCCGGTCACCCTGTTGCGGATTGCTTACGGAGTCTGATGATCATGGCCAACGAAGGTTTTCACGAAGCAGCAGAAACATTAAGTACCGAAACCCGCGATATGCACCGCGCCATCGTCTCATTGATGGAGGAACTGGAGGCGGTGGACTGGTACAACCAGCGGGTGGACGCCTGTAGCGATGATGAATTGCGTGCCGTGCTGGCGCATAACCGCGATGAGGAGAAAGAGCACGCGGCCATGATGCTGGAATGGATTCGTCGGCGTGACCCGGTGTTCGACAAGGAGTTGCGCGATTATCTGTTTACGGACAAGCCGCTGGCTGCGCTGGAGGCGAAGCACAAGTCGTGAAGGGGATACAAAACATGAAGAAGCTCAGCCGTGAGATGCTGTACCCGCTTGAGCAGTATGCGCGCATGCGCAACGAATTTCGCGCCAAGGTGATGGCGCACAAAACGCACAGGCGTGTGCCGGTAGGCCCGCATGCCACGCTCTACTTTGAAGACCAGCTCACCATGCACTACCAGGTGCAGGAAATGCTGCGGGTAGAACGCATCTTCGAGGACGAAGGGATACTTGAAGAAATCGAGGCCTACAACCCGCTGATACCGGATGGCAGCAACTGGAAGGCAACCTTCATGATCCAGTATGATGACGAAGGGGAGCGCCGTACTGCACTGGCCAGCATGATAGGCATTGAAGACCGGGTGTGGGTGAAGGTGGGCGAGTACGCGCATGTGTGGGCGGTTGCCGATGAAGACCTGGAGCGCGAGAATGCACAGAAGACCTCGTCAGTGCACTTCCTGCGTTTTGAGCTGACGCCGGAGATGGTGGCGGCGGCCAAGGCCGGTGTTGCCATCGGTGTGGGCATCGAGCACCCGGCTTACTGCCATCAGGTTGACCCTATCGCAGACGATGTACGTGCGTCGTTAGTGCAGGACCTGGCCTGAGCCCTGTGCGTACACCCTCGCTGCTGCTGTTGCTGGTGACGCTGCTGCCGGGTATGTCAGGAGCGGCGGCAGCGTATGAGAATGACTACGATGAGCCCGCGCCGTGGACAGAGGACGTCAAGCCAGTGCCCGCGCCACCGCAGGAGGCTGACCTCATCCGGCTGGCCGTGGATGGCCCGCAGCGCAACTTCAAACATTATATTGACAGCAAGTCCCTCACGACCCATGCCGATGGCGTGGTCACCTACACCGCCGTCATCGCCTCAGACAGTGGTGCGCAAAACATCCTGTTTGAAGGCATACGTTGCGAAATGGCGCGCTACAAGACCTACGCCTACGGTAATGGTGCTGGCGGTTTTCAGCAGAGCCTGGCGTCCTCCTGGCAAAAGATACTCACCCGCAGCGGGCCCACCAACTATCGCAGCGAGCTGCTGCGCTACTATCTGTGTGATGAGCGCGGGCTTCCACTCCAGCCGCATGTCATCATCGAACGCCTGAAGCATCCCAATCCCCCGCGCTATACCGGCTGACCATGTCAGCTGACTACGACGCCTCCGCCATTGAAGTCCTGAGCGGGCTCGACCCGGTGCGGCGGCGGCCCGGCATGTATACCGACACCACGCGTCCCAATCATCTTGCGCAGGAAGTGATAGACAACAGCGTGGATGAAGCGCTCGGTGGCCATGCTGCGCGCATTGGGGTGACCTTGTACCAGGATGGCTCGCTCGAAGTTAGCGACGACGGGCGTGGCATGCCGGTGGACAGCCATCCGGAGGAGAAAATATCCGGCGTGGAGCTGATCCTTACACGCCTGCATGCGGGCGGAAAGTTCAGCGGCAAGGCCTATCGATTCTCCGGCGGCCTGCACGGTGTGGGCGTGTCGGTGGTTAATGCACTGTCGAAAAAACTGGAGGTCTGGATACGGCGCGGTGGCAAGGAGTATCACATGGGCTTTGCCGGTGGCGACAGGCGCTCGCAACTCAAGGTGACCGGCACCGTGGCAAGAAATAATACCGGCACCACGCTGCGCTTCTGGCCAGATGAAAAATATTTCGATGCAGCGAAATTTTCCGTATCGCGCTTGAAGCATCTGTTGCGTGCCAAGGCGGTGTTGTGTCCGGGCCTGCATGTGGGCTTCCGCGACGAAGCCAGCGGCGAGCAGGAAAGCTGGCACTACGATGAGGGCATCAGGGCTTATCTGGCTGAAGCGCTGCAAGGCATGCCTGTATTGCCCGCCGAACCTTATGCAGGCGCCATGCAGGGCAACAGCGAGGCGGTCGAGTGGGCGCTGGCATGGGTGCCTGAGGGCGGCGAGATCGTCACCGAGAGTTACGTCAATCTGATTCCGACTGCGCAGGGTGGCACGCATGTGAACGGATTGCGCACCGGTCTGACGGAGGCGATGCGCGACTTCTGTGAATTCCGCAGCCTGTTACCGCGCGGCGTGAGGCTCGCACCCGAGGACGTGTTTGACCGATGCAGCCATGTCTTGTCAGTAAAGCTGCTCGACCCACAGTTTTCCGGCCAGACCAAGGAGCGCCTGACCTCGCGCGAATGCGCCGCTTTTGTCGGCGGGGTGGTGAAAGACAGCTTCAGCCTGTGGCTGAACCAGCATGTCGATGTGGCCGAGGCCATCGCCCAGCTTGCCATTAACAATGCACAGCGCCGTCTGCGCGAAAGCAAGAACGTGGTGCGCAAGAAAATTGTCAGCGGCCCGGCGTTGCCGGGCAAGCTTGCCGACTGCACCCTGCAAGATCTGGGTCAAACCGAGCTGTTTCTGGTGGAGGGCGACTCGGCAGGCGGCTCCGCCAAGCAGGCGCGCGATCGCCTGTTTCAGGCCATCCTGCCGCTGCGCGGCAAGATACTGAATACGTGGGAGGTCGCGCCGGGCACGGTGTTGTCGTCGCAGGAGGTGCACGACATCGCCGTCGCCATCGGTGTCGATCCCGGCTCGGACGATCTTGCAGGCCTGCGCTACGGCAAGATCTGTATCCTGGCCGACGCAGATTCCGACGGCGCCCACATTGCCACGCTGTTGTGCGCACTGTTTGTGCGCCACTTTCACCCGCTGGTGGCGGCGGGCCGCATTTATGTCGCCATGCCGCCGCTGTACCGCATTGATATCGTTAAAGAGGTCTATTACGCCCTGGATGAGGCCGAAAAACAGGGCGTGCTGGACCGGATCGCGGCCGAAGGCAAAAAAGGCAAGGTCAACGTGCAGCGCTTCAAGGGGCTGGGCGAAATGAATCCGGCACAACTGCGTATAACCACCATCGCCCCCGAGACCCGGCGCCTGCTACAGCTCACGGTGCAGTCCGGTGACAACACCACGCAACTCATGGACATGCTGCTGGCCAAGAGGCGCGCCGCCGATCGCAAATGCTGGCTCGAGCAGAAGGGTGGTCTGGCCTCTGCTGTTGTGTAACCCCGGGCCGGTTGTGCCCGTTCCACGGTATTGCCGTCCGGATACAGAATCATCCTAAAGTTTCCCCCCGCTGTCCCGATAACCAGTCCGTAGAGCAATCGCTGACCCGACCCGGGCCAGCTTGTACTTAACTTGCAAGCTCAGCCAAAACCGGCTCGGGCGGATTAGGAGAAACAGAAATGCCTCAAATTATCAATACCAATATACCTTCGTTAAATGCCCAGCGTAACCTGAATACATCGCAGTCGCAGTTGGCGGTCTCGCTGCAGCGCTTGTCTTCAGGTCTGCGCATCAACAGCGCCAAGGATGATGCTGCCGGCCTTGCTATCGCCGAGCGGTTTACCACCCAGATCCGCGGCTTGAACCAGGCCGCACGTAACTCCAATGATGGTATTTCGCTGTCGCAAACCGCAGAAGGCGCGCTCGCCGAGCAAACCAACAACCTGCAGCGTATTCGTGAGCTGGCGGTACAGTCTGCCAACGCCACCAACAGCTCGAGCGACCGCGCCGCGCTGCAGAACGAAGTGTCGCAGTTGCTGGCCGAAATCGATCGCGTGGCACAGCAGACCAAGTTCAATGGTGTGGCGCTGCTTGATGGCACCTTTTCCAACCAGCAGTTCCAGGTAGGTGCCGACTCCGGCCAAACCATCAGCATCGCTTCCATCGCCAGTGTCCGTACCAGCGTGTTGGGCGGTACCTCTTCCAGCAGCTACTCGACCACGACACTCGCTGGTGGCGGTGCGCCGACTGCGGCACTGGGTGCAGGTGACCTGATCATCAACGGCCGCGACATCGGCACCGTGGCCCAGGATGCACGCCTGATTGCCAATGCCATCAATGCCCAGACCGGTCTGACCAGCGTCACCGCGACGGCTTCGGCCTCCAGCTCCGGCTCGCTCGGCGCCTTCTCGGGCCTCACCGGCACGGCTGGCGGCAGTGCGGCCTATACCCTGTCGGTTGGCGGCGTCAACATTGTGAACAACCAGGCGATCACCTCCTCAACCACTTCCGGTGCGCTCGGCAGTTACACCGCCATCGCCGGCGAGAACGTGACGATCGGTGCCACCTTCGCCGGCAATTACAGCCTGACGGTCGACGGGACCAATGTGGTCAATCAGGCGGTAACCTCCAGCACCACCACCGGTACCGACCTCAATGCCTTCACCACGGTTACCGGTACCACGGCAGGCAGCGCGACCTTTACCCTGACCGTGGGCAGCGTGACCCTGGTCAATGCCGTGGATCCGCAGGCGACCACAATCGATGATGCCTACCTCGACAACGCGATCACGGTGACTCATGCCGCCGCGCTTGCCGCTGCCGGCATCACCGTGAACGGATCCGTTGTGGGTGGCGACCTCGAGTTCACCACGGATGACGGCCGTAGCCTCACTGTCACCCAGGCCTTCGGCGGCGATGCGGCCGCAGGTTTCACCACCATCGGTGCCACCCCGACCACCTACACCCAGACCTACAGCCCGGCCGATGTGGCAGCTGCCATCGATACCGCCCTTGGGGGGGGTGTTGGCACGACACTCAGTGGATTGGGTATTTCCTTTACCGGTACGGCCGCACTCGGCACCTTGACCTTTACCAAGGCCGATGGCACCAGCTTGTCGGTCGTCGAGGCCCTGACGGGTGGCGCCACGGGTGGCTTTACCACCACGGTGGCGGGCAGCACCCAGACCAGCAACCCGACCTACAGCCCGAACGTCACCGGCGCCTACATTGACAGCGCCGTGACGACTAATGCCGCGGCCCTGACGACCGCCGGCATCAGCTACACGGGTACTGCGGCGGCCGGGACTCTCACCTTCAGCAAGGCCGATGGCAGTAACCTGGTGCTCACGGAAACGCTGGCCGGGAATGCGGCGGGCGGCTTCGCCGGGCTGACCGGGACCCAGACCAGCCGTGGCACACTCACGCTGAGCGGCAACGGAGTCGATGGTATTACCATCACCGGGGCCAACACTGCGTTTGCAGGCTCCAGCATCATCGCCGGCAACTCGCAGGCTACGACCACCACGGTCAACTTCACCGCGGCACTGGGGACAGTAGACATCTCCTCCGTCACGGGCGCCAACGCGGCACTGTCCATCGTAGATGCGGCCTTGTCGTCGGTGAACACCTCGCGTGCGGAACTGGGCGCCTATCAGAACCGCTTTGCATCGGTGATCGCGAGCCTGCAAACCACCTCGGAAAACCTGACATCGTCACGTAGCCGAATTCTGGATGCTGACTTTGCGGCCGAAACCGCAGCCCTTACCCGCGGTCAGATACTGCAGCAGGCCGGTGTGGCGATTCTGGCCCAGGCCAACTCACTGCCACAGCAAGTGCTGTCGCTGTTGCGTTAAGCCGGGAGGCAGCGTAGACAGGAACGTGTCCGGGGTTTTTTCTGGCCCCGGACGCACTTCTTAGGTGAAGTGAGAAGAGGTAAACGCCATGCCCACACCTATAGTTACACAGGTGACGGCAACCCGGTCTGCGGGATTTGGATCTGCGGGACATGGACAACCAGAGCAACAGGCAAGTTCGCGGCAACAATTGCCGGAACAAGCGGATGACCTGCCGGCTGATGCCAGTGTCGAACTGGCAGCCACACAGGCCGCCGAGACCGAGTTAATACAGGCTGTGAGTCGCTTGAACGACTATGTGCAGAACCTGCGCCGTGATTTGCGGTTCAGTATCGACGAGGGAACCGGGCACACCGTGATTACGGTCACGGACTCGGCAACACAGGAGGTAATACGCCAGATTCCTTCGGAGGAGGCATTGGCCATAGCTCACAGTCTGGAGACGAATCAGGGTGTGATACTCCGGGCCAAGGCCTGAATCATCCGGTTGGTATTGAATTTGCAACCCGCTGCTTCGTAAGTACAGAGCAAACCGTTAAGCTAGCCCTATCCGTCACATCTGCTTTAAAGTGTCAGGGCGGGCGGAGAAAGTCCGCCCGCCCTGATTTACCGGACAGGGCCACAGGCTGAGGTTGTGACGCGAGGAAACGCACATGCCAATTGTAGCATCAGGAATCGGTTCGGGACTGGATGTAAACAACATTGTCAGTCAGCTGCTGGGCCTGGAGCGTCAGCCGCTGGTTGATCTCGACAGAAAGGAGGCCGGCTATCAGGCAAAGCTCTCGGCCTACGGATCCATCAAGGGCGCGCTGTCATCCTTGCAAACGGCGATACGGAGCCTGAGTGATCTCTCCAAATTCCAGACCTTCAAGGCCACATCTGCAGACACCACGGTTTACACGGCTACCGGCTCTGCGACGGCGATCACGGGTAATTATGCCATTGAGGTGGTAAAGCTCGCCCAGATACACAAGATTGCCAGTGCCGGTCAGGCAAGCAGCACGGCAACAATAGGTACAGGCACTGCCACCACGCTCACCTTTGATTTCGGCACCATCAGCGGCGGCACGCTGGGGGGCGACGGACGCTATACAGGCGCGAGTTATACGCTGAACCCGGCCCAGGGTTCAAAAACGATCACCATCGACAGCACCAACAACACCCTGGAAGGTATACGCAATGCCATCAATGCGGCCGGCATCGGGGTCTCGGCCTCCATTGTCAATGACGGTACGGCCTCCGCGCCTGCTCGCCTGGTGCTGAGTTCCGGCAGCAGCGGTGTGGCCAACAGCCTGCGCATCGCTGTGAGCGGCGATGCCGCCCTCGCCAGCCTGCTGGCATACGATCCGGAGGGTGCCCAGAACCCGGTGCAGACCGTTGCGGCACAGGATGCAGAGCTGAACGTTGACGGCATTAGCGGCATTAAAAAATCATCAAACACCATTACCGATGTGATTCAGGGCGTCACGCTTAACCTGGTGAAGCCGAGCGCCACCGGGGTAGCCGCATCACTGGTGGTCACGCGCGATACGGCGGCGGTGAAGACATCGGTGGAGAATTTTGTTAAATCCTATAACAGCGTACAGCAGACGCTGACTGGTCTGACTGAATTCAATGCCAGTACCAAGAGGTCCAGCATACTGCAAGGCGATGCCGGTGCACGTTCTATCCAGCAGCAGTTACGTGCCTCACTGAACAGTGCGGTGCAGTTTGTTGACGGCGAGTACACGCTGCTTTCGCACATAGGTGTCAGTTTTCAGAAGGACGGCAGCCTGAGCATAGATGCCGTCAAGTTGCAGAGCGCCATCGAATCGAACTTCAATGACGTTGCCAGTCTGTTCGCAGCGCTGGGCAAGGCGAGCGACAGCCTGGTGTCCTATGTCAGCGGTAACAGTAAAACCAAGCCCGGCAGCTATGACGTAGCGCTGACCACGCTTGCGACGCGTGGCCTTTACAATGCAGCGGCTACTCCCGCTTTCCCGATTACTATTGATGCTGACAATAACAATTTCAGTGTCAAGATCGATGGAGTCAGTTCGGGCACCATCAGTCTGGCGCAGAACTCCTATGCTACGGCAGCCGCACTGGCCGCCGAAATACAGGCCAAGATCAATGGTGACAGTGCGCTGGCGGCAGCGGGCAGGACGGTGACGGTAACCCATGACGGCACGAATTTTGTGGTTACATCGAACCGCTATGGTTCTGTTTCCAAAGTGGAGTTCAGTACGGTGGACACTAATACCAGTGCCACGATCGGGTTCAGTGTCGGTGCCGGCGCTGCAGGCGTGGATGTGGCAGGGACTATCAATGGTGTCGCGGCGGGTGGTTCCGGGCAGTTTCTTACGGGTGTCGTGGGAGATGACTCTGAAGGGCTGCGTCTGCAAATCATCGGTGGCAGCACCGGCAGCCGTGGCACAGTGAATTATTCCCAGGGTTACGCTTATCAACTGGATAAATTGGCCGCTAACCTGTTGGGTGAGAATGGAGCAGTGAGCAGTCGCACCGATGGCATTAATAGCAGCATCAGGGATATTGCCAGCCAGAGAGAGGCGTTTAACCTCCGTCTGGTGGGCGTGGAGCGGCGATTGCGTGCGCAATTCACCAGTCTTGATTTGGCGATATCACGCTTGAAGAGTACGGGTGATTTTCTCACTCAGCAGCTTGCTCAACTGCAGAATCTTAAATAACACAGGAAAAGGGTGAACGATGGCTTTCTCGGGAATGCGCGGCGCATTAAGCAAGTACAACGATGTCAGGGTCGAGACGGGTATCACTGACGCCAGCCGGCACAGACTTATCGCTCTGCTGCTTGATGGTGCGCTGGAAAGAATCGCTATTGCGAAAGGTCATATGTCGCGTGGTGAAACAGTGGAGAAGGGAGCCTGCATCAGCCGTGTCATTACGATTCTGGATGGCTTGCGCGCGAGCCTGAACAAGGAGGCTGGCGGTGCACTGGCACAGAATCTTGACGAACTGTATAGCTACATGGATCGGTGCCTGTTGCGTGCCAACTGCGAAAACGATATACGTTTGCTGGACGAGGTGTCCGGGCTGCTGATGGAAATCAGAAACGCCTGGGTTGCGATAGCGCAGCAGGATTCCGCGCCGGTTGGCGGCACTTCCTGATACAGGGACAATTAATGGATACGAGTCCTGCCGGGTTTATTTCTTGCGAAGACGATGGCTGCAAGCAATTGCATACGGTTGTGCTGCTGACACAGGCCATGTACAGTGCTGCGCAGGCGCGTGAATGGGGTGTGTTTACGGAGCTGGAGCAGCAGCGGGCGGAACCGCTTGCCATGCTTGCCACCTTGCGGCCTCCATCCAGCGCAAGAAGTATAGAGGCTGCCAGACATGTTCAGGAGTTGCTGTTGATAAACCACAATATACTCAATATTGCGGAACAGGAGCGGAGTACTATAGAGGTCGAACTGAGGCACTTCCGCGAGGCACAGCAGGCACAGCAGGCGTACACCCGAAATCAATAGCAGGCGACACCCGGTGTCGGCACTATAAAAGTCAATATCTGCGTAGGGACGGGCTGTATTATGAATAATCCGGATACACACCCCCTTGCGGGGGGCTTGGTGTATGAAGATCACCTTGCGTTGCAGTGGAGTGCAGTAGAGGCAAGGCCGGACGAATCCGAGGCCATTGCGCTGGCGGAGTCCAATCTTGATATATTGCGCACGCTGTTGATGCTGGGCGACTCTCGCGGTGAGCTTGCCGAGGATTCCGCCAATGTGGCGCACGAGCTGGCGCGTATGGATTTCAAGCTCAATCTTGTGCTTGATCTTGTCGGCGAAGTGCTGTCCTACTACCATGATCAGCCTGCCAGGGTGCTGGTGCGCCTGGGCATGCAGGGTGTCGAGTGGGAGGCGGCAGAAGCGCCTGCTCCAGGCGGGCTTGTCGGCATCGAACTTTACCTCAGCGCGCGCTACCCGCGTGCGCTCCGGTTGCTGGGCCGGGTGCGCAGTGTGACTCCCTTGGCGCAAGGGATGCGCACTGTCGTCATGTTCGAGGATACAAGTGAGTCCGTGCAGGACTTGCTGGAGAAAATCATTTTTCGTCACCACCGCCGCCGTATTGCGCACGCACGGCGTAGCGCCACCCCTTCCTGAATCAGCTCCCCGCCTGACTCGCGTGCGGCTTGATCCGCGCACTGCCTTGTATAATTGCTGACCACAGGGTATCTTGCTTTCATGTGTCTGTATTAAATACACTTACCACAGAACTAGAATCTCTGTAGCAATTTCAGAAACTGATTGTCGGCGACTGGCAGATTGCCGACGGGGTAACCGATATGCTTCCGGGTGGCGGCCTGAGTATGGGGCGAGGCCCGGGATATTACTTTAAGGAAAGAATTGTATGCCCGCAGTAACGACAATTCTGGTGATTGAATCGGACGCGACAAGGCGCAAAGAGCTCACGACTATTCTTGAGTTCATAGACCATGCGGTGGTTATTGCTGCTGAGAGCAAAGGCTGGCGTGACGCTGTCGGGCTGGCTGGCAGCGTACACATCGTATTGCTTGGGAATTGCGGTTCGATAAGGTCGCGCATCGAAGTGCTGGGTGAAGTCAAGGAGTGGTCGCCACAGGCCCCGGTGCTGTTGCTGGTCGATAGCGCCGATAAGTACAACATTTCTCAAGAACTTGTTTCCGGTACCCTTGGACGCGTAGATGTACCGCTGAAGTACGCACAGCTTAGCTATGCCTTGCAACAGGCCCAGGTTTACCGTGACAGTCATGAACCGAGCAATACGAAGCGGCCGCTGGAGGTATTCCGCAGTCTGGTTGGCAACAGTCGCAGCATTCGCGCGGTACGCAAGCTCATCGAGCAGGTCGCCGAGACGGATGCCACTGTGCTCATACTGGGAGAATCAGGTACGGGCAAGGAGGTGGTGGCGCGTAATATCCACTATTACTCTTCGCGTCGCGACAAACCCTTTGTGCCGGTGAATTGCGGCGCAATCCCTCCCGATCTTCTGGAGAGCGAGCTGTTTGGGCATGAGAAGGGCGCCTTCACCGGTGCCATCTCGGCGCGCCAGGGGCGGTTTGAACTCGCCGAGTCCGGTACCTTGTTTCTGGACGAGATTGGCGATATGGGCCTGTCGATGCAGGTGAAATTGTTGCGCGTATTGCAGGAGCGCACGTTCGAGCGAGTGGGCTCCAACAAGCAAATCCACGTGAATCTGCGTATCATCGCCGCCACGCACATCAAGCTTGAAGAGGCTATCCACAGCGGAAGGTTTCGGGAAGACCTGTTTTACCGTCTGAATGTGTTTCCCATTGATATGCCCCCGCTGCGCGAGCGGATTGAGGATATACCGCTGCTGGTCAATGAGCTGATTTTGCGTATTGAGCACGAAAAACGTGGTTCGGTACGGCTGACGCCTGCAGCCGTTCTGGTTCTGTGCCAGTACCCATGGACAGGCAATGTGCGTGAACTTGCCAACCTGATCGAACGCCTTGCCATCCTCTACCCCTATGGGGTAGTGGATGTGGTGGACCTGCCCGAAAAGTTCCGTGCAGGGGCGGGCGACGACGCCACGTCTGCCGAATCCGCAGTGGATGAAGAGGTGGTGATGCCCTCGCTACTGCAGGCTACGCACGATGCTCAGCCACGGTTGCCACGCAAGGGCATTGACCTCAAGGAGCATATGCAACAGCTGGAGGCTACGCTGATTCAGCAGGCGCTGGAGGAGTCGAACGGTGTGGTGGCGCACGCTGCCACCTTGCTCAAGATGCGGCGCACCACGCTGGTGGAAA
Source organism: Gammaproteobacteria bacterium (assembly GCA_030680605.1). NCBI lineage: Bacteria > Pseudomonadati > Pseudomonadota > Gammaproteobacteria > Gammaproteobacteria bacterium. Next base: position 148,522 of record JAUXUQ010000010.1, read on the forward strand.
AGATGCGCAAGCTCGGGTTGAGCCGTGCCGACGCAACGTCGGATTTTTGACAAGCCAGCCCGGCGCAATAGGGGGCGCTGTTTGTAACCTTCTGTTTTATAGAGAGTGAGTAACTGCGGCACAGGTTTTGCTAGATGACCTGTGCCATGCAGAGCGAACACCGACAAGACCCGCACGATAGCTCGACCAACCGCGACCTGGAGCGGGCGTTCGGCATCTTCAACCAGTTATCGACACAACTCACCACCGCCTATCAGGCCCTCGAGGAGCGTACGGCACGGCTCAATGCCGAGCTTGCCGCAGCGCGCAGTGAGCGATTACAACAGCTTGCAGAGAAGGAACGTCTGGCAAGCAGGCTGGAGACCCTGCTCAATGCATTGCCCGCCGCTGTCGTGGTGCTTGATGGATCAGGGTGTATCGCCGAGTATAATCCTGTCGCGTGTGATTTTCTGGGTGAGCCGCTGATGGGGCGGCGCTGGGCCGAGGTGTTTGACCGCGCATTTGTTCCGCGCCTGGTCGAACAGCAGGAGCTCAGTCTGCGTGATGGGCGGCGCGTTCATATGTCGCAAAGCACGCTCGGCGCTGAGCCGGGACGCATTCTTCTGTTCAAGGATGTGACTGAGGCGCGTGTGTTGCAGGAGCGTCTGGGCCACCACCAGCGTCTTTCGGCCATGGGTGAAATGACCGCCAGTCTTGCCCACCAGATACGTACACCGCTTGCGGTAGCACTGCTCTATAGCGAACAACTCCTCAATCCGGGTCATGCTCCGCAGGAAGTAAGGCGTTACGCTGAAAAAATCCGCTCTCGCCTGCACCATCTGGAGGCGCTGGTTAACGATATGTTGTTGTTTGCACGTGACGGCAGTGGCGGAGAGGTGGAGCCATTGCCGGTTGGATCGTTGCTGCATGAGTTTTCGCAGGCAATGGAAACCTACATATCAGCCGGTCAGTGTTCGCTGACCATCGTGGACGAAACGCACAATACACTGTTGCACGGTTATCAGCAGGCCTTGCTGAGTGTGCTGCAGAATCTTGCCACCAATGCCATGCAGGCGTGTAACGGTAAAGCCCAGCTTGCTCTTGGTGCGCGGTCTGTCGTCGATGGGCAAGGCTACCCGCAGGTATTGATTGCGCTCAGTGACAACGGGCCAGGCGTGCCTGTGGAGATACGCGAGCGCATCTTCGAGCCGTTTTTTACCACGCGCTGCGACGGCACCGGGCTCGGACTTGCCGTAGTGCAATCTATCGTACATGCCCACCACGGCAGTGTGCGGCTTGAGTCGGTGCCCGGAAAAGGCAGTACTTTTATTCTGAGCCTGCCGGTCTTTTCCCCCGGGGAAGCAATGGCAAGCGGTGTCCGCACGACGACATTGAACAGCGCCACATCCCATCCCGATTTATCCAACACTGCAACAAGGAGCACCCCATGAGTTCGTCCACAGTTCTGGTTGTTGAAGATGATGCCTCGCTACGTGAAGCCTTGTGCGACACACTGCAGCAGGCGGGCTATGGTGTGGCTACTGCCGCAGACGGGCGTGCCGCGTTGGAGCTGTTGGGCGATAGTCAGCGTGGCCCGGCAATCGGCATGGTGGTGAGTGACGTGCAGATGAACCGTATGGACGGTCATACCCTGCTCAAGCAACTGAGACAGCAGCGGCCTGATTTACCGGTGTTGCTGATGACGGCCTATGGAACCATCAAGCATGCAGTGGAAGCCATGCGTGATGGCGCGGTGGATTATCTTGTGAAACCATTCGAGGCCGAAGCCCTGATCCAGCGCGTTACACGCTTTGTGGTGCGGGACACGACTGCTGGTCCGGAGTGGACGACAAGGGATGCGCGCACGCGCGAGATTACGGAGCTGGCCCGGAGAGTGGCGGGCAGTGATGCAACCGTGATGATCGGTGGAGAATCCGGCACAGGCAAGGAGGTGCTGGCACGCTTTATTCATCAGCACTCGAGGCGCAGCAAGCAGCCGTTTATCGCCATCAATTGTGCGGCAATACCCGACAATATGCTGGAGGCAACGCTGTTCGGGTATGAGAAAGGTGCGTTCACAGGTGCCTACCAGGCCTGCCCCGGCAAGTTTGAGCAGGCCGATGGCGGTACCTTGTTGCTGGATGAAATATCCGAAATGAATCTTGGCCTGCAGGCAAAGCTGCTACGTGTGCTGCAAGAGCGCGAGGTAGAGCGGTTGGGTGGGCGCAAGACGATACCACTCAATGTGCGTGTTCTCACAACCTCGAACCGGATCATGCGGGAGGAGGTTTCCGCAGGACGTTTCCGCGAAGACCTGTTTTACCGGTTGAATGTATTCCCGCTTTACCTGCCGCCCCTGCGCGAACGCATCCAGGATATTCTGCCGCTTGCCACCCATCTTCTTGCGCGCCACGCGCGCGCCGCAGGCCAGACCAGGCCGGAATTTACACCAGCGGCGGAGCAGAAGCTGCTGGCCCACCAGTGGCCGGGGAATGTGCGGGAACTCGACAATCTGATTCAGCGTGTCCTGATCCTGCATTGCGGCGACAAGATTGGGGTCGAGGCCTTGTCATTCGATATCGACCAGGGCGGGCCTTCAGGCACTGAGACAGCCGTTACCGTGCAGGGTGATGTGCTGGGGCACGACCTCAAGGCGCGTGAGCAGGATCTCATTGTCGAGGCGTTGCGTGCTGGCCGGGGCAGCAGGAAATACGCGGCAGAACGTCTGGGTATCAGCGAACGCACACTGCGCTACAAGCTGGCGCGTCTGCGTGAGGCCGGTGTTTTTCTGCCAGGCTCGGTGCTGGATTCCGCGCAAACGAAACCATTCAAGACCCAGGCCCGGTTTGGTGTGGAAAATGCATAACAGGAGCACAGTAACACGACCTCAAGCGGGTATAACCGCAGGGCTTGGGATCAGGAGGCGCACATGAATGATATTGACACTACACAGCTGCTTACACAGCTGCGCACGATGGCGGCACAGTCCCAGGGACTGTCGCCACCGACCACAGGGGCAGCCAGCACAGATTTCTCCGGCCTGCTGAAGAATGCCGTAAACCAGGTCAACGAAACGCAGCAGACGGCCAGCAAGCTGGCATCTGCCTTCGAGACCGGCAACAGCAAGGCTGACCTGTCGGAAGTGATGGTGGCGCTGCAGAAGGCCAGTATTTCTTTTCAGGCCATGACGCAGGTGCGTAACAAGCTGGTATCGGCATACCAGGACATCATGAACATGCAGGTATAAGCAGTGGTGAGCAATAACAGCTTGCTGTCATGTGCTCGCTACTTGCTATTATCCACTCGCAACTGTATTTAATATGAAAATGGATTATTCAGCCCCGATGCAAGGTTTCATGCGCTTGCCAATGGTGCGTCAGTTGATGCTCATGCTGGGCCTCGCGGCCAGCATATCGCTGGGTGTCATGCTGGTGCAGTGGTCGCAGGAGCCAGGCTATCGTCCGCTTTACAGCAGCCTCGCGGACAAGGATATGGGCCATGTGGTAGACGCCCTGCAAAAGCTCAATGTGCCGTACAAGATGGAGGGTGGCAGTGGTGCCATACTGATCCCGGCCGAGCGTGTGTATGATACGCGCCTGAAACTGGCTGCTCAGGGCTTGCCAAAAGGCACAGCCGGCGGCTTCGAAATCATGGATGAACAGCGGAGTCTGGGTACAAGCCAGTTTATGGAGGCGGCGCGTTATCAGCATGCCCTGGAAGGCGAGTTGGCGCGTACTATCGGTGCGCTCAGCAATGTGCAAAGTGCCCGTGTTCACCTGGCAATTCCGAAGCAGTCGGTGTTTCTGCGCAGCAAGCAGGATCCCACTGCGTCAGTGATGGTAAACCTGTATGCCGGGAGAAACCTGGAAGAGGGCCAGGTGGCAGCCATTGTGCACCTGGTGGCATCCAGCATCCCCAACCTGGCAACGGGCAATGTGACGGTGATTGACCACAAGGGACAGCTGCTCACGGTGCAAGACGGTTCACGCGACATGCGTCAGAGTTCCAGCCAGCTGGCATACGCGCAGCGACTGGAGGAATCCTATATCCGTCGTATCGAGGAAATCATTACCCCTATTACGGGGGTCGGCAAGATGCGGGCGCAGGTGGTGGCTGACCTTGATTTTACACAGACGGAGCAGACCGCAGAAATTTTTGATGCCGAGAAACCAAAACTACGCAGCGAGCAGTCTAATCAGCAACAGACCGTAAACAGCGCGGGCGCCACCGGCGTACCGGGTGCATTGTCAAATCAGCCGCCGGTAGCTGCCACTGTCCAGGAGCCGACGGACGTTGATACCGTTAATCCGCCGGCTGACGCTACATCTGCGCCGCCAGTGCCCATGAACAGCAGCAACAACACCGTGCGCAATTACGAACTCGACAAGACGATCAGTCATACCCGCAACCCTGCCGGCACCATACGCCGTCTTTCGGTGGCGGTGGTGGTGGATGACCGTCAGGTTCTGGATGAAGACGAGGAACTGGTGCGGACGCCTCTGCAGCCTGAAGAGCTTGAGCGCATCACCACCCTGGTGAAGGAGGCGGTGGGTTTCAGCGAAAAGCGCGGTGACACGGTAAATGTCATCAATGCCTCGTTTACTGCCCCTGAGGTGATAGAGCCGCTGCCGGAACCCTCGTTCTTCAGCAAGCCATGGGTGGCAACGGCGGGCAAGAACATCATGGCCGGTGCGTTTATACTCCTCATTGTCTTTGGCGTGCTGCGTCCGGTGCTGAGCGGACTGGCCACTCGGGCGCTGCCAGGACCGGCCCTGGACCAGGAGATGCTGATGGATGACCGGGTGAGTATCGGTGCAGGAGGGCGTCAAGGTAACCGACTGCCAGCTCCTGCCAATGATTACGAGACCAATCTGAACGCAACCAAGGCGCTTGCCGCGCAGGATCCGAAGCGCGTGGCGCAGGTTGTCAAGAACTGGGTGGCAAGCGATGGCTGAGGTCAGTACGCAACTTCCAGGTTCCGAGCGTGCGGCAATACTGTTGCTTACGCTGGGTGAGCAATATGCTTCGGAAGTACTCAAGCACATGGGGCCGAAGGAGGTGCAGAAGGTGGGCACCTCCATGGCTGCACTCGCCAATATTTCCAAGGATCAGGTGGGTGTGGTGCTGGCAGATTTCTGTAGCACCGCAGACAATCAGACTGCTCTGGGTGTCGGCTCGGATGACTATATCCGCAATGTGCTGGTTAAGGCGCTGGGCGAAGACAAGGCCGGCGGTGTTATCGACCGCATACTGCTTGGCAGCAACAGCAAAGGCCTGGAGGCCCTCAAGTGGATGGAGCCGCGTTCGGTGGCGGAAATCATTCGTCTTGAGCATCCCCAGATCATTGCCATCGTGCTGTCCTACCTCGACAGCGATCAGTCTGCCGAGGTGCTGGCGTTGTTCCCTGAGCGGGTGCGTGTCGATGTTCTGATGCGCGTGGCTACGCTGGATGGGATTCAACCCTCGGCGCTGCACGAGCTCGATGAAATCATGGAGCGGCAGTTTTCCGGAGACAGCACGAGTAACGTCAAGTCATCCTCGGTGGGAGGTATCAAAACTGCTGCCAACATACTGAATAATATGGATAGCTCAGTCGAGTCCGGGCTTCTGGAGAAGGTGAAGGAGAACGACGCCGAGCTTGGGCAGAAGATACAGGATCACATGTTTGTGTTCGAAAACCTGCTGGAAGTGGACGACCGCGGGATCCAGGCGCTGTTGCGCGAGGTGTCGTCGGAAAATCTGCTGCTGGCGTTGAAGGGCGCAGACCAGGCGATGAAGGACAAGATTTTCAAAAATATGTCGAAGCGCGCATCGGAAATGATGCGCGACGACCTCGAGGCCAAGGGGCCAGTGAAACTGTCAGAGGTAGAGGCGGCGCAGAAGGAAATCCTGACCGTTGCACGCCGCATGGCAGATGCCGGACAGTTGGCGCTGGGCGGCGGTGGCGAAGAGTATGTCTAGGGTCATACCAAGTGAGGAGCTTAGTGACTATAAAGAAGGCGAAGCCCCCTGGGTGCATGTTTCAGAAATCGCAGCTAATGGCTCGGGCAAGATCACCGCGAATCAGCTCGAACTGCTGCAGAAACAGGCCTATGACGAGGGCTTTGCGCTGGGGCACCGTGAAGGGCTGGCTGCGGGGAAGGCTGAGCTGCATGCGAATGCCCAGAGACTGAATCAGTTGATGGTAAAGTTAAATACCCCCTTCATCGATCTCGACCAGCAGGTGGAGCAAGAACTGCTGCTGCTGGTGATGACAATGGTAAAGCAGATGGTGCGGCGTGAGATAAAGGCCGATCCTGGCCAGGTGGTGGCGGTGGTGCGGGAGGCGATGGCCAGCTTGCCGGTAGTTGCACGGAACGCGCGTCTGAACGTGCATCCTGAGGATGCAGCACTGCTGCGGGATGTGCTGGCGATGGGCGAAGAGAGTGCATCATGGCGCATCGTCGAAGATCCGGTGCTGACGCGTGGCGGCTGCCGGGTAGTCACAGATACATCCTATATCGATGCGAGCGTGGAGACGAGACTGGCCACACTGATCGCCAATCTCATGGGGGGCGGACGCGAACATGACACAGCGTCACGCTAACGCTTCTCCCGGACTCGATCGTGCACCACTATGGAGTATGCGGCTTGCGCAGCTGCGTGAGCGAATCAAGGTCCCGCCTGCACTGGTGGTAGAGGGAAAGCTTACGCGCATGGTTGGACTGACGCTGGAGGCCGTAGGCTGCCGGGCTGCGATAGGCGCACGGTGCCTGATTATCGGTCCGGATGGAGGCAAGGTTGAAAGTGAGGTAGTGGGATTCTCCGGCGATAAACTGTTTCTGATGCCAACGGGAGATACGCGCGGGATCAGTGCCAATGCCCGTGTAATTCCGGAGGAAGGTGGCTATGAAGCCATGGTGGGAAAAACGCTGCTGGGGCGGGTGCTGGATGGTGCAGGATGCCCGCTTGACGGGCTTGGTGCGCTGCAGCTGGAAAAGCGCATGCCACTTACAGGCAGAACCATCAACCCGCTGGCGCGGCGCCCTATTCGCGAACCGCTCGATGTCGGTGTGCGCGCCATCAACGCACTTGCCAGTGTTGGCCGTGGCCAGCGCATGGGTTTGTTTGCCGGCAGTGGCGTGGGTAAAAGTGTGCTGCTCGGCATGATGACGCGCTTTACCAGCGCCGATGTGATCGTAGTGGGGCTGATTGGCGAGCGTGGACGTGAAGTAAAGGAGTTCATTGAAAATATCCTCGGTCCTGAGGGGATGTCCCGCGCGGTGGTGGTGGCGGTACCGGCGGACAATCCGCCCCTGCTGCGCATGCAGGGCGCGGCACTGGCTACCACCATCGCCGAGTACTTTCGCGACCAGGGCCAGCAGGTGCTGTTGCTGATGGATTCGCTAACGCGCTATGCCCAGGCGCAACGTGAAATTGGCCTCGCAATCGGGGAGCCGCCAGCGACCAAGGGTTACCCGCCATCGGTTTTTGCCAAGCTGGCACAACTGGTCGAGCGGGCTGGCAATGCGGATATCGCTGGAGGGTCCATCACGGCTTTTTACACTGTGCTTACGGAAGGTGACGATCAGAGCGACCCAATCGCTGATGCCGCGCGTGCCATCCTGGATGGCCACATCGTCCTGTCGCGCCGGCTGGCCGAGGGTGGACATTATCCCGCGATCGATACCGAAGCCTCCATCAGCCGTGCCATGGCGGATATCACGACGCCAGCGCACCAGCAGGAGGCGCGGCGTTTCAAGCAGCTGTATTCCACCTATCAACAAGGGCGCGATCTTATCAGTGTCGGTGCGTACACGCCGGGCAGTGATCGCCAGCTGGATGAGGCCATAGCGATCAACCCTCGGCTGATCGACTTCCTGCAGCAGGACATGCACCAGCAGGTGACACTCAACGACAGCTTGCACGACCTGGCACAATTGATCAAGACGGCTGACGTGGAACCGGTATTGAGCCAGCAGGATGTCAAGGATCTGGTTTAAACGTATCACTTACCTTCGAAGATCACAGAAATGACAAAATCACAGCGGCTTTCACCTATTGCCCAAATCGCTGAAGCAAGAGAGCTCAGCGCGTCGCACATACTGGCTCAGGCACAACGCATGTTGAGTGAGGGTGAGGAGCGATTGTCCGAGTTGCTCTCCTACCGCGATGAATATCAGCGGCGTTTGCATGAGGCGGGCGCGGCAGGCCTTGCCTCCGGGCATATGCAGGAGTACCTGTTATTCATTGCCAAGCTCGACCAGGCAGTCGGGAGTCAGCGTGAACGGCTGCAGGAGGCGGCGCTCAACTACGAGCAGCAAAAAGTACACTGGCTTGCATTGCATGGCAAGACGCTTGCCTTGGACAAGGCAGTGGAGCGGTGCCGGGGTGAAGAGTCGCGCATGGATGATCGGCGCGAGCAGCGTGAAGCGGACGAACGTGCACAATACGCCAAGCCGAAATCCAGCTGAACCAAGCCTCTCTACATTTGACCTAAGCGCTGTTTAATTCGATGCTTGGCAACAGGCTAAGCAGCGTCCAACCATATAAATCCACACTATTAGTATTTAATTTCTCCCGCGCCATATATGATGGCATCATATATGCAAGCTATAAATGTGCGAAATCTTATGCAAGGTTACGCTCCTAGTTTTTTGGAGCTATGGGTGTTTGACATCCATAGCTCTTTTTCTTGGGCGCCTGTCTTAATGGCAATGGCGTGCCTGTTGAGAAATATTCTTTAAAAGCCAGCAGCTTCAGTATCAGGAACGACAGCGGCAAGCAGTAAGAAGGGTGCTAGGTGCTCGCGGTAGATGGCGGCGCAGATACACATCGGCTGTTGTGCCGTGCCTTACGGTAGGTCGGATATTACTGCCTGCTTGAGGTTAGGGGTGGACGCGCAGCTGACTATATTGGAGGGCGAGTATGGCAGTGTACGAGTTGGCGCTCGAGGCAGTGCGTGCGCCAGCTGTATCGCCAGGGCCAGAGGTGGTCTAGCGGTAAGGTTTGCCCGTCCTTATCCCAGCGCCAAGGCGCGCAGGGGTGCGACAATCAGCATTGAGGCCAACTGTAATGCGATCAATACTACAATAGGAGACAGGTCCAACCCACCCATTGGAGGCACCATGCGACGTGCCGGTGCCAGCAGTGGTTCATTCAGGCTGTGTAACAGGGCGGTCAGCGGGTTGTGTTCGCCCGGGCGGATCCAGCTCAGGATGACCTGTATCAGAATCGAAAACAGAAATACATGAAACAGAAGTCCGAGTAGTTCGGCCACCGAAACCAGCAATAAACTCCCGATGTTCCAGCTGTGGCCGGCGAGCAGGCCAAGCAGCACAAGTTCCGTCATCTTCAATGCCAGCAACAGCAGTACCGAGGCGAGGTCGATATTGAGCAGCCCCGGTATGACGCGCCGCAGCGGTACGACGACAGGATTGGTGGCCTTGACCAGAAACTGTGAAAGCGGGTTGTAAAAGTCGGCGCGTACCAGCTGCAGTAACAGGCGCAACAGCACGATGAGGATGTATAGATGAAACAGGGTCTGTATCAGGAACACCCCGGCATTGCTGAAATATCCGCCACTCATGTACTCTCTCCCAACAGGTGAGCAAGCTCTACAGAGCGCGCGTGTGCTGCACGCAGCGCCGATTCAAACAGGGTCTCGATATGACCTTCTTGCAGCACGCGTAGGGCCTGCTCTGTGGTGCCTCCCGGCGATGTGACGCGTACGCGCAGTGCGCGGCAGTCCTCACTGCTCTCCAGGGCCATTTTGGCGGCGCCGAAGGCGGTTTCCAGTGTCAGCAGGTGCGCGGTGTCGCGCGGCAGGCCGAGCCGGATGGCGGCTTCTTCCAGCGCTTCCATCACCAGAAAAAAATAGGCAGGGCCGCTGCCGGACAGGGCGGTGACCGCATCCATTTGGGATTCATCCGTGAGCCACAGGGTAAGGCCTACTGCGCGCAGGATATTTTCGGCCTGGCTGCGCTGTGCCTCCGAGACCCGGGCGTTGGCATGCATCGCGGTGGCACCGCTACCGACCAGTGCGGGTGTGTTGGGCATGGCCCGCACCAGTGCGAGATTGCCGCCCAGCCAGTTGGACAGCGCCGATTCGCGGATTCCGGCAGCAATAGAGATGACCAATGGCCGGTGTTTCTGTGCCAGAGGTCCGAGCTCGCATGCCACTATTTTCAGTGCCTGCGGCTTGACGGCAAATACAAGTATCTCGGCATGCAGCACGGCATCGTGATTCGAAGTGGCTGTATGCACCGCGTAATCGCGTTGCAGTGCGTTGAGCTTGTCCTGATCGGGATCCGTAACCCAGATCTTTCCGGGCGTGCAGCCATCGGCGATCAGCCCCCCGATCAGGCTGCGCGCCATGTTGCCGCCGCCAATAAAGACAATGGTGTTTTTCATGGGTTCAAGTGTAGCGTATGGAATGTTACAGGCGCCAGAGTTTATGGCCGGCTGCCAAAAATTGCGCTACCCACACGCACCAGTGTAGACCCCTCAGCGATGGCGGCCTCGAAATCCCCCGACATGCCCATGGACAGCGTATCCAGTGTCAGTCCACGCTGGCGCAGAGTTTCAAATGCCGTGCGCAGGGCACGAAACGGCAGGCGTTGCTGCTCAAATTCGTGGCAGGGTGCCGGTAGCGTCATCAGGCCGCGCAGGTGCAGGTGCGGCAAACCGGCAACGGCCACGGCGAGCTCTGGCAGATGCTCAAGGTCAATGCCGGATTTCCCGGGTTCCCGGCTGATGTTGACCTGCAGACAGATATTGAGGGGTGGACAGTGGGCGGGGCGTTGCGCGCTAAGCCGTTGTGCGATGGACAGGCGGTCGACGCTGTGTACCCAGGAGAAATGTTCTGCAACGCCATGAGACTTGTTGCTTTGCAGAGGGCCGACAAAATGCCATTCGATGGGTAAGCGTTGTAACCGTTCGTCGCTGATTTTTGGCAGGGCCTCCTGCAGATAGTTTTCGCCAAACCGACGCAGCCCACACGTATTGCAGGCAGTCTCAATGGTGGTGACTGCTACGGTCTTGCTGACTGCGACCAAATCTACAGAGCCCGGTGCGCGGCCATAGCGCTGCTCAGCCCGGACGATCCGCTCCTGCACGGCGGCGATGCGGGCGGCAAGAGAGTATGTTGCAAGCATGGGGCGTCCGTTGTACCTTAGTTACTTCCCGGGGACATCATACCAGCAGGACGTTTATGGATATTGCAGAACTGCTCGCCTTCAGTGTAAAGAATAACGCCTCGGATCTGCATCTGTCTTCCGGATTACCGCCCATAATTCGTGTCGATGGCGACATCCGGCGCATCAATTTACCGCCGCTGGAGCACAAAGAGGTGCACGCTCTGATCTACGATATTATGAATGACAAGCAGCGCAAGGATTACGAGGAGTTCCTTGAGACTGACTTTTCGTTTGAAATCCCTGGCCTCGCGCGGTTTCGTGTCAATGCCTTCAACCATAACCGCGGCGCAGGCGGCGTGTTCCGAACCATTCCATCCAAAATAAAAACCCTGGACGAGCTGGATTGTCCGAAGATATTCAAGGAGATCATTGATCAGCCGCGTGGTGTGGTGCTGGTCACCGGCCCCACCGGCTCGGGTAAATCCACCACACTGGCAGCGATGATCGACTATATCAACGACCGGGAGTTTGGGCATATTCTTACGGTAGAAGACCCCATCGAGTTTGTGCACGAAAGCAAAAAGAGCCTGATAAACCAGCGCGAGGTGCATCGCGATACGTTGGGTTTTAATGAGGCCTTGCGTTCGGCCTTGAGGGAGGATCCGGATATTGTGCTGGTGGGGGAGATGCGGGATCTGGAGACCATCCGTCTGGCTCTTACCGCTGCCGAGACCGGGCATCTGGTATTTGGCACGTTGCACACCAGCTCTGCTGCCAAGACCATCGACCGCATAATCGATGTGTTTCCAGCGGCCGAGAAAGACATGGTGCGTGCCATGCTGTCGGAGAGTCTGCGTGCAGTTATTTCACAGGCATTGTTGAAGAAGAAGGGCGGTGGCCGTATTGCAGCACACGAAATAATGATCGGCACAGCAGCGATCCGCAATCTGATTCGCGAAAACAAGGTGCCGCAAATGTACTCCGCCATCCAGACCGGGCAGGCCGTAGGCATGCAGACCCTCGACCAGTGCATGCAGGGCATGGTGGCAAAAGGCCTGGTGGAGAAAGCGGAGGCGCGCAGCTACGCCATGAACAAGGATACCTTCAGGTAGGCACTGCACGATGGACTTTAATGAACTGCTGAGAATGGTGGTGCAGAAAAACGCATCGGATCTGTTTATTACTGTGGGCATGCCTCCCAGCATGAAGGTGCATGGCGCCATCGCACCGGTATCACAGGATGCACTCAGCGCCGAGCAGGCGCGCGCCCTGGCCCTGGGCTTGATGGATGCCAGGCAGCGCGAGGAGTTTGAGCGTACCCACGAGTGCAATTTTGCCATCAATCCCGAGGGCATCGGGCGCTTCCGTGTGAACGTATTCATACAGCAGCAGCGTACAGGCATGGTGCTGCGCAAGATTGAAACTGTGATTCCGGATTTCGAGCAACTGAATCTGCCACCCCTGCTGCAGGATATCGCCATGACCAAGCGGGGCTTGGTGCTTTTTGTCGGTGCTACCGGTTCTGGCAAGTCTACTTCGTTGGCCGCGATGGTGGGTTACCGCAATGAGAACAGCACAGGCCACATTATTACCATCGAGGATCCGATTGAATTCGTCCATCAGCATCGCCGCTGCATCGTGACGCAGCGCGAGGTAGGCGTGGATACCGAGAGTTTTGAGGCCGCGCTCAAGAACACCCTGCGCCAGGCGCCGGATGTGATACTGGTGGGCGAGATACGCGCGCGCGAAACCATGGACTATGCCATCGCCTTTGCCGAGACCGGCCACCTGTGCCTGTCCACCCTGCACGCCAACAATGCCAATCAGGCCATGGATCGCATCATCAATTTCTTCCCGGAGGAGCGGCGCGCCCAGTTGCTGATGGATCTGTCTCTCAATCTCAAGGCCGTGATTTCCCAGCGTCTGATCCCGACCATAGACGGCAAGAGCCGGCGTGCGGTGGTGGAAATACTTTTAAATACACCACTCGCCGCTGACTTTATCCTCAAGGGTGAAGTACATGAGCTGAAGGCGCTGATGGCACGTTCCAACGAGCTGGGGATGAAGACCTTTGATCAGGCGTTATATGAACTCTACTCGGCGGGTGAGATCAGTTACGATGAGGCCATTCGTAACTCTGACTCACCCAATGAGCTGCGGCTGATGGTCAAACTCAACGAGAAGGACGGTGTCAAGAAGCTGGGCGATGCGACAGAGGGACTGTCACTGGTGGATGCGGACAAACACTGATCGGGTTCAGGTGAACTCCATGATCGCCGCTGCATCAAACACCGGCCCATCGACGCAGACACGTTTCATTGCTGCCCCCTGTGCGGTCTGAAGTTTGACCACACACCCTGCGCAGCCGCCTACGGCGCAGGCCATGAACTCCTCCAGTGATACCTGACACGGCAGCCCATAATCGCGTGCCAGCTGCGCGCAGGCCTTGAGCATGGGTTGCGGCCCGCAGGCAAACAGCTCTACTTCGGCACGCTGTGCGGTGCTCAAGGCATTGAGCCAGTGGCGCGCCAGTTCGGTAACATAGCCCTCGAAGCAGCCGGGATAAGCTTGCAGACTGGCGAGCCGACTGGCAATACCCCAGTCCTCCATCAAAGGCATGGCGGCGATCACACCCTCAGGCATGCCTGGCACGATGATTTTTGACGGACGGCTGGTGAAGGGAAAGGGTATCTCAGAGCCCATGATGACAAACGGCTGATATAGTTTCTGCGCGCGCAAGTGCTCGGCCAGAAATACCATGGGCGGAATGCCGACACCACCGCCGATCAGCAGCGCACGGGGCTTGTTCGCATGCGCCGTAAAGGGGACACCGATAGGCCCCAGGAGACTGAGCCGTTCGCCCATCTTGCGTTGTGCCAGCAGGCGTGTGCCCAGCCCGGTGATTTTGTAGAGCAGTTCTACCCAGCCACCCTTCGCGTCCACACGCATGAGCGAGAGCGGGCGGCGCATGGGCAGTTGTGGGTCACAGGTCAGGTGCACAAAGTTACCCGGCAGCGCACGGGCCGCGGTGTCGGGTGCATGCAGACGCAGGATGTATTGGTTGCCGGCGCGGGCCTGGTGCGAGAGCACCTCGGCGTCTTCGACGAAGAGGGTGGCGCGATGGGGTTGGGCGGTCATGGCGACAGTTGGTGTACCAGTTTTCCGCCTAATAGCGTATGCGTCACACGGCCCTTGAGCTCCCAGTTGAGGAACGGTGTGTTGTGACCGCGGCTGACGAGCGTGCGCTCAGTGAGCGTCCAGTAGTGTTCCGGGTCGAAGATGCAGATATCCGCAATCCTTCCGGGCTCCAGTGTGCCTGCCTCAATACGCAGTATTTGTGCAGGCTTGCTGGTGACGAATGCAAGCGCCTCCGGCAGGGACAGCAGGTTTTCATCGGCCAGACGCAGGGTCAGCGGCAGCAGGGTTTCGAGTGCGGATATGCCGGGCTCGGTTTCGGTAAAAGGTGCCAGTTTGGCGTCGGGTTCATGCGGCTGATGATCCGAGCAGATCGCACCCAGGGTGCCGTCGGCGAGGCCGTTACGCAGGCCATCGCGGTCACGCAGGGTGCGTAGCGGTGGCAGTACATGACAGTGGCTGTTGAACAGGCCAATGTCCATTTCGGTGAGGTAAAGCGGGTGGGCGCATACGTCGGCGGTGACTGACAGGCCCTCGTGCTGCGCGCGGGCCACCATGCGCACTGAGCGGGCGCTGGAGAGGCGGCAAAAGTGGGCACGTACCCCGGTTTGCTCAATCAACGCCAGATCGCGTGCCAGCGCAGCGGTCTCGGCAGATTCCGGAACCCCCGGCAGCCCGAGACGGGTGGCGACGGCGCCTTCATGTGCGCAGCCGTGATTGGCAAGTGCGCTGTCCTCGGGGTGCAGAAATACCGTGATGTCGTGGGTTGCGGCGTACTCCATGATACGCCGCATCACCAGTGAGTTATTAATGGGCAGGCGGGTGTTGGTGAGGCTGGTGCAACCCACTGCCTTCAAGGCGGCCATTTCGGTGAGCTCAGCACCGGCCAGTGCCTTGGTCAACGCCCCCAGGGGAATGACGCGTGCGAATCCGGCCTGTTCGGCGCGGTGACGGATCAGCTCTACCACCGCAGGCGTGTCGATGACCGGATCGGTATCCGGCGGGCAGCACAGGGTGGTGATGCCCGCTGCAGCAGCTGCACGGGTCTCACTCGCGATAGTGGCCTTGTGCTCGGCGCCAGGCTCGCGCAGATGGGCGGAAAGATCCACCAGGCCGGGGCATACGATGTGCTTGCGCACATCGATCGTATGGTCGGGGCGAAAGCCCTCGGGAGGCTTGCCCAGCGCTGCAATGCGACCGTCGGCGACATACACATCCTGCAACTTGTCGATGCCGTGTGCGGGATCGATGACACGGCCGCCCTTGATCAGGATGCGCATTATTCGTCCTTTCCGCTGCGCATGGCGAGCGTCATGATGGCCATGCGCACCGCGATGCCGTGCGTAACCTGCTGCAGTATCACCGAGCGACTGCCGTCTGCTACCAGTGAGTCGATTTCCACACCGCGATTGATCGGTCCCGGATGCATGACGATGGCGTCGGCTTTGGCGTATTGCAGTTTTTCCGCTGTCAGACCATAGAGATGGAAGTATTCACGCTCACTCGGCAACAGGGCCCCCTGCATGCGCTCATGTTGCAGACGCAGCGTCATCACCACATCGACGTTGCGTAATCCTTCGCGCAGCTCGTGAAACACATGCACGCCAAGTGTTTCCACGTGTGCCGGGAGCAGTGTCTTGGGTGCAATCACACGCACCTCGGCCACACCCAGGGTAGTCAGGGCATGGATTTGCGCCCGTGCCACGCGTGAATGCAGGATATCGCCCACGATGGCAACACTCAGTTGCCCGAAATCCGGCTTGTGACGGCGCAGGGTAAACATGTCGAGCATCGCCTGAGTAGGGTGTGCATGCCGTCCATCACCGGCATTGATCACGCTGACGTGAGGCGCAGCATGGCGGGCGATGAAGTGTGCTGCGCCGCTTTCGGGATGGCGCACGATGAACATGTCGCAATGCATGGCCTCCAGGTTGCGTAGCGTATCAAGCAGCGTTTCGCCCTTGGCGGCGGCGGAGGTGGCTACGTTGATGTTGAGGACATCGGCAGAGAGACGCTTGGCGGCAAGTTCGAATGTCGTGCGGGTGCGGGTACTGGCTTCAAAAAACAGGTTGACGATGGTTTTGCCACGCAGCAAGGGAACCTTTTTCACCGTTTGTTCGCCCACGGTGGCAAAGGATTCAGCTGTATCCAGAATTTCCGTGAGCAAGTTGCGGCTCAGGCCTTCCAGTGTGAGGAAGTGGCGCAGGCGACCGTCGCTGTCGATTTGCATGTTGCTGCTCATGGGGTGCTGCGTTGCAGCGTGAGGCGAAGATCACCCGGATCGCCCAGCTTCACGTATTCGTTGTCGGCCAATGCCATGTGACAGCCCACTATCTGTGCCTCTATCGGCAGTTCGCGTCCTGGACGCTCGACCAGCACCGCAAGCGTCACGCTGGCTGGTCGGCCATAATCAAAAATTTCGTTGAGCGCGGCACGTATTGTACGCCCGGTATGCAGCACATCATCCACCAGTATGATGTGGCGCTCATCGACGCTGAATGGCAGACAGGAAGGCTTGACCTGCGGATGCATGCCGATGCGGGTAAAATCGTCGCGATAGAATGAGATATTCAGTGTGCCCAGGGGCTGGGTCATATTCAGCAGTGTATGCAGGCGTTCCGCTATCCAGGCGCCGCCAGTATGAATCCCGATCATCACAGGTTCTGTCTTGCGTTCTGCGCTGATCAATTGGCGCAAGGCCTCGGCCATGTCGGCGAGCAGTGCGTGGGTGTCTGGTATTGTGGTCATGGCGCAGGGCCGGGTGAGGGATGATTGAGCCAGGTTTGCAGAATGATCTGTGCTGCGAGCATGTCGATTGCGCCGTGCGCCCTGCGGCCTGTGGGCTTTCCTGCCAGCTGCGCTGCGGCATGCGATGACAGGTGCTCATCTATCGTGTGTACCGGCAGACGATAGCGCTCATGCAGTTGCTGGCCAAAGCGCTGCGCTGCGCGGGAGACCGCATTTTCGCTGCCGTCACGGCTGAGGGGCAGGCCGACGACAAAGGCCTCCGGCCGCCATTCGTCCACGAGGCGCGAGATCGCTGTCCAGTCAGGTTTGTTGTGGCGCAGCGAGAGTGTTTCCAGTGCGGTGGCAGTGTGGGTGATTTGCTGGCCAACGGCGACGCCGATATGTTTGGTACCGTAATCAAAGCCCAACAAGGTACGTGGCGTCATGCGTGACCCACTTCACCGGAGAGACGGCTGATATCCACGCCCAGCAATGCTGCCGCCCCCGCCCAGCGCTGTTCGGCTGGGGTGTTGAACAGGATGTCGATAGCGGCCTCGCCACTCAGCCAGGCATTGTCAGCGATTTCCTGCTCCAGCTGCCCGGCAGACCAGCCGGCATAACCTAACGCTACCAAGGCCTGGCCCTGGAATTCATCCGTCGCCAGCGCGCTGAGGATATCCGGCGAGGTGGTGACGCCAACAGAGTCCGTCACGGCCAGCGTGGATTCCCAGCGCTGGAGTGGTTGATGGATGACAAACAATGCGTCACGCCGCACCGGCCCGCCAAGATAGACGGGGTGCTGTTTCGCATCCTGGGTAGGGGTTGCAATGGTGGTATGTTGCAGCACCTCACCCAGCGTAACGACCAAGGGCTGGTTGACGACGATACCCATGGCACCCTCTGCGCTGTGTTCGCAGAGGTAGACGACACTGTGGAAAAAGTAGGGGTCCGCCAGCATTGGCATGGCGATGAGGAAATGGTTTTTCAGGTAACCGGGTTCCATGTCTCGATGGGCGCCCTCATAAGACTTGCGCATTGTAGCATGGCGCGCCTGCAGAGGACACAGGCGGAGGCTTAGCCGCCGCCCGACAAGCGGTTGCCGCGCAGGAATTGCCAGGTGCGCGTGATATGCAGCACATCTGTTTCCTTGCGGATATTGTCCGGGAATTCGGCGAAAGGGGCGGCCAGGCGCACGATGGCGATGGCCGCGTCATCCAGCACCCTGTGCCCGGAGGAACGCCGCAAAGTGATGTTGTTGATGCTGCCGTCGGTATTGAGGGCCACATCAAGTATCAGGCTGCCGGAGAGGTTCCGCCGGCGTGCCTCGTCGGGATAATTCAGATTGCCTATGGTCTCCACTTTGCGCCGCCAGGCCTCCATGTAACTGGCATATTTGTACTCCCGTGTGGCAGCAGAGATGAATGTCTGGCGTGGCCGTTTGGCATAGATGGCGCGTGACTCGTCGAGCGCGGCAGAGAGGCTGTCGATTTGCATGCTGCGCGCGACAAGTTCGGCAGCAGATGGTGTTTCGGCAGGCGCTACAGAGGCCGCTTCATCCGGTATGGCCTCACGGGGTGTCGGCGTCTTTGCTGTGAGCCTGTTTTTCGGCGTGGGCTGGACGGGTGTGATTTCAGGCTGCGGTTGTGCCGCCGCAGCAGGTTCCTGCGGCGCGGGTTGGGCGGCGGGTGGCGGTGTCAGCGGTGTGGGTGTATCGACGTTACCGCCACCTTGTTGCTGTGCCTGGGCCAGAAAATCGGCGTGTGCGGGGGCGTCCGGTGTGCGCTGGTCGACCAGCGTGATCTCCATGCTGGGGAAAGGATTTTTGAGCGGTAGCGTGATGAGATCAAAGCGCACACCGAGGATAAGCAGTGCGTGCACAACCACTGCGAAAAACAACGTGAGCCCCAGCCTGTCATAGGCGGTGACAGGCGCTGGCAGGGGCAGTGTGGCAGTGACAGACATGGCTTCAAGTTACCCTGTCGAGCAGGGCTTGTGCAACCCTGCCACTGACCAGCCCGAACAGCAGGGCGGCAGTCATCAATACGGGCAGCAGGTGTAGCAGTGCCGGGTGGGGGATGAACAGTGCATAGGCGACAAAAAACTGGCCGGCCATGTGCGCAAGTGCGGCCAGCATGCTGTAGCCGAGGGCACCGAGACCCGTGCCCGGCAGGCGGGTTGACAGGGCATGGGCCACACCCAGCGCCAGTATGCCGCAGACCGCTCCGGACAGGCTCAAGATAAAGGTGGGAGAGAGGAAGGTGCCGAGCAGCAGGCTGCCGACCAGTACCCGCAACAGCGTAATCCAGGCCGCCATACGCCAGCCATAGCGCAGCAGTACCGCAATTGTGACCACATTGGCCAGCCCGGGTTTAATGCCGGGCAGGGGCGAAGGCAGTGCGCTTTCCGCGATGTGAATGCAGATGGCCAGCGCCGTGAGCCAGGCAATCAGATGGTCTTCGCGGGTGGTGGTGAAGGCAGTCATATTTTATCGGCGCGTGGCAAGGTACAGCAAAAGGCCGGTGAGCATGATCCCGGGTATTGCATCAGAAATTAATGGCGTCGAAGCGTGGTTCACGCCCAATCACCTGCACGGTGATACGGTTGGGCAGACAGGCCGCGACTTCACCGCCCAGTGCCAGCCAGCCGGTATGGATGCACTGCTTGCCCTGACATGGAGCGTCGACGAAACGAATCTTGCCGGCGCGGATTTCGAGTTCACTGATCCCCAGCGTGCCGGGGATATGCAGCCGCTGGTCTTTATACAGCGACACCACGCTGAACTCGCTGCCGCCGACCAGAATACGTGCCTGTTCGCCTTGCGTGGCGTCACCCCAGAAGCGGAGGTACAGGAATGCCAGCAAGGCCAGCGCTGCAATCAGGATCACGCTATCGGCCCGGTTCAGTGCAAGCATTATAGCGCAGGGCTGATGACAAGTTCAGGCGCCGGTTCGATCTCAAAGCGGATGCGTTTTGCCAGCGCCGGGTCAATATGCACGGTGCCTTGGGCGTCGATCAGCATCACGTGTTTGACGCCCATGGCGTGTGCGATGCGCTGCCAGTCGTGTACGCCTGCGACCAGCAGTGCGGTGCTCGCGGCGTCTGCGGTGGTGGCGTCGTGCGCCAGCACGGTGACCGACAGTGTGCCTTGCGCGGGATAGCCGGTGCGCGGATCGAGCACATGGTGGTAGCGTTTGCCCGCGTACTCAAAATAACGTTCGTAGGTGCCGGAGGTAACGATGCTCTCATCGCCTTGCAGTTCGATGGAGGCGAAGATGCCGCTGCCACGCGGGTTACGGATGCCAATGCGCCACGGGCGGTCACCGTGTTTGCCGATCACGCGAATATCGCCGCTGGCATTGACTATCGCATTCTCGACGCCCAGTGTGCGCAGGTGCGCGATGGCGACATCCACCGCATAACCCTGACCGATGGCGCCGACATCGAGTTGTACGGCTGGATTGGTGCTGTGCAATTGGTTGCCTTCTATCACCACAGCGTCCATGGTCGGGTGCTGTGTGAGCAGTGCGCTGATGACGGCAGGATCCGGCGGTGGACCTTTGGGTTCGTCGCTCTGAAATCCCCAGTACGCGAATAGCTGGCCGATGGCGGGATTGAACAGGTAATCACTGGCGCTGGACAGGGCGCGCGCCCGTTCAAGCAGCGGTATCATGTCGGGGTCAACGGAAAATGTCTGACCCGTGGCCAGTTGCGTGTTGATGCGGGTGAGTGGGCTGGGCAGCCACGCATGCCAGGTGGTGTGGAAGTGGTTGAAGTCTGCCGTGATGGCATCGGCCGCCCGCCGGGCGGCGTCAGGCTCCAGGCCCCAGATGCTGATGTCTACCAGCGCACCCAGTGCCAGCAGTTGCTCCTGATACAAGGGCTCCGGCTTACTGCACGATACAGTGGTAAGCAGTGCGATGAGGCAGCAGAGTGGTGCGAATCGCGAGTGGCGAGTGGCGGGTGGAGAGGGTGCAATAAAAAGCCGGTTATGCACGATTTTCATCGCTACTCGCCACTTGTTTTTCAACCACATCGAGAAAAGTGTCTGCAATATTTAGTCCATACAACGCATCAAGTTCACGCACGCAGGTCGGGCTGGTGACATTGATCTCGGTGAGATAATCACCGATCACATCCAGGCCCGCGAACAGCAGTCCGCGCGTGCGCAACTCCGGCCCGACTTCGGCGCAGATCCAGCGGTCGCGGGCAGACAGCGGCACGCCTTCGCCGCGTCCGCCTGCGGCCAGATTGCCGCGGGTTTCGCCAGCAGCGGGAATACGGGCCAGTGCATAGGGCACGGGCTCGCCGTCAATCATCAGGATGCGCTTGTCGCCGGCGCTGATCTCGGGAATAAAGCGCTGAGCCATGATCAGGCTGGCGCCATTCTGCGTCAGGGTTTCGATCACGACATTAATGTTGGGGTCGCCGCTGCGCAGGCGGAATACCGACGCGCCGCCCATGCCGTGCAGGGGTTTGAAGATGGTGTCGCCGTGTTCGGTCACAAAGGCGCGCAGTGCCTGAGCGTTGCGCGTGACCAGCGTCGGTGGTGTGCACTGCGGAAACCAGGTGGCGAACAGCTTTTCATTGCAGTCGCGTAGCGCCTGGGGTTTGTTGATGACCTGTACTCCCGCTATTGCCGCACGTTCCAGCAGCTGGGTGGTATAGAGATACTCCATGTCAAAGGGCGGATCCTTGCGCAACAGGATGATATCAAGCGTATCGAGCGCAGTGAATTCCGCAGCGCCAAGCTCAAACCAGTGTTCGGCGTTGTCCTGCACGCTCAGTGTCCGTATCTGTGCAAACACGCGCCCGTCGCGCAGAAACAGGTCACCCTGCTCCATATAATGCAACGACCAGTGGCGGCGCTGTGCCGCCAGCAGCATGGCGAAGGTAGTGTCTTTCTTGATGTTGATATCCGCGATGGGATCCATCACCACGCCAAGCTTGATGCGCGGGTGAGTAGCGAGTGGCGAGTGGCGAGAAAAATCTTTCATAACCAGTCTTTGGGTGTCCCCTCGTTACTAGCCACTAGCCACTAGCTACTCGCCACTGCTTGCAATTCCCTCGCCGCAGCTACCAGTGCCAGGCGCGCGATCACGCCGTAGGCATAGAAACGGTTGGGGCTGGCGTCCGGTTCCTGCGTCTGGTCGGGTGAGGTACAGGACTCGGCAAAGGCGAGTGGCTCAAAGTGCATGCCGGGGGCGTTCAGATTTTCATCCGTCCCACGGTTTTTGTGCACACGGTAAAAGCCGCCCACGACATAATGGTTGATCATGTAGACTACCGGCTCGGCGACGGCCTCGTTACCGGCTTCACCCAGTGTCTCGAAGGTGTATACGCCCTCCTGCATGATGACCTTGCTCACGGCCTGGCCACCCTTGACCGCTGCCATGCGGGTGCGCTCCTTGCGGTTCAGTTCCCGCATCTCGCTACCGCTGTACACACTCATTACGCCCATGCCGTAGGTGCCGGCATCGGCCTTTACCACCACGAAGGGCTGCTTTTCGATGCCATATTCATCGTATTTACGCCGGATCGCACCAAGCAGGGCGTCGACATTGGTGGCGAGGCAGTCTTCGCCCTCGCGCTGCATGAAGTTGATTTCACCACAGCGGCGGAATAACGGATCAATCAGCCATGGATCGATATCGATGAGACTGGAAAACTCTGCGACCACCTGTTTGTAGTGCTCGAAGTGGTCGGATTTGAGTCGGTTGGCCCAGCCGAGGGAGAGTGGCGGAAGCACGGGTTGCGCCAGGCCTTCCAGCAGGGACGGTCGTCCGGCGGACAGATCATTATTGAGCAGCACCATGCAGGGGGTGAAGCCGTCTACGCTGATGCGTTCGTCATTGCGGCGTATGGGCTCCAGTTGCAGGCTGCGCTTCGAGGGTAGTATCACATCCAGCGGTTGTTCTAGGCCGGGCAGCAGCGAACCGATACGAACCGCAAATCCCGCTTTCCTGACAATGTCGCGCAAGGTGGCCAGGCTTTCGAGATAAAACAGGTTTCTGGTGTGATTCTCAGGGATAATCAGTATGTTGGCTGCGCGTGGGCAGGTGCGTTCGATGGCCGTTTGTACCGCGTGGATACACAGCGGCAGGAAGGCTGGGTTGAGGTTGTTGAAGCCGGCCGGAAACAGATTGGTGTCGACCGGTGCCAGCTTGAAGCCGCTGTTACGCAGGTCAACCGAGGCATAAAAGGGGGCGGGCGTTGTCAGCCATTGGTGACGTAGCCAGTGTTCAATCTGCACCTGCTGGGCCAGCAGGTGGCTCTCTATCAGTTGCAGCGGGCCATTGAGCGCCGTGGTGAGGTGGGGAACGGCATGCAGCGCTTCACTACGCATCAGATAATCTCTAATGGGGTATTTCGCCATCCCCGGGGTTGTCAGCTTCGATGCACGCCGGAGACGACAAGCATCATAACATGAGAGCTTTCCCGGGGTGGAGTCCCGTTGGTCAGGGCGGGAAAACGCCATGGAGCACAGTTGTGAAATCGAGGTTAATATCCTACCATGCCAAACATAGGGGATCCCATGCTGGGGCAAGAGCGACAGGATGAGCGCTGACGCAGAAAAAGACGGCTTCAGTGGGTTGAGGGTGATGGTAATTGATGACAGCAAGACCATCCGGCGCACCGCCGAAACGCTGCTGAAAATGGCAGGCTGCGAGGTGGTCACGGCCACCGATGGTTTTGAGGCCCTGTCCAAGATTGCCGACCAGAAGCCCGAGATCATCTTCGTGGATATCATGATGCCGCGTCTGGATGGCTACCAGACCTGTGCGCTTATCAAGCACAACAAGACCTACCGGCATACACCAGTAATCATGTTGTCGAGCCGCGACGGCTTGTTTGACAAGGCCCGCGGACGCATTGTGGGCTCGGCACAATACCTTACCAAGCCCTTCACCAAGGATGAGTTGCTCGGCGCGATCAAGCGCCATGTTATCGACGCGCATTGCTGAGTACGGTAGACGTCATTGCTAGCGGCCTGCGGCACCCTGCCACAGCGTGCTGTTGTTATTCGCATTAGAATTGTTAGAGGAACATGCCACCCATGGCCCGCATATTGATAGTGGACGATTCCCCCACTGATACCCATGTGTTGCAAACCATGCTGGAGCGCAACGGTTACCAGACCCTTGCCGTGACGACGGGTGAGGCAAGCGTCGCCAGGGCGCGGGAGGAAAGGCCTGACCTTATCCTGATGGATATTGTGATGCCGGGAATAAGTGGCTTCCAGGCTACCCGACAGATTGCCAAGATACCGGAAACGGCCTCCATTCCTATCATTATTGTGACCACCAAGGATCAGGAAACGGATCGTGTCTGGGGGCTGCGTCAAGGCGCGCGTGATTACATTACCAAACCGGTAGCAGAGACTGACCTGATCAACAAGATCAAGGCGGCACTGGGGAGCTGATCGACCGGGCCATGGAACACCGCCCCCGTCTTCAGCCGTTGCTGCTGCTGCGCGATATGGAAGCGCGCGGGCGTCTGCGTGCAAGAGATCTGCCGCACAAGCTAGACGTGAAGCGGGCCTGGACCGGAATCGGTTTTCGGTTGGGCGAGATGGACTTGGTGGCGCCATTATCCGAGGTGCACGAAATGATGCCATACCCGGTCCTGACGGTAGTGCCGGGAGCCAAGCCCTGGGTTAAGGGTATAGCCAATGTGCGCGGCAATCTGCTGCCAGTTGTAAGTTTGGCGGGCTATCTGGCAGACCAGGGTGGCGCGCAAATCGCGCGCCGTACACGTGTGCTGGTAGTGCGTGATGGTGATATCTACGTTGGCCTGGTTGTTGATTCGGTCTACGGGCTGCAGCATTTTTGTGAAGAAGAACGCTGTGCAGAAGAGTCTCGGGTGGAGGCGTCGATCCAGCCGTACCTGCAAGGCGCTTTTCTGCAGGCGGGGCGATACTGGCGTGTGTTCAGCCTGCATCGGCTGACACACAGTCCTCAGTTTCTGCAGGTGGCAGTGTAACGACTGGAGGGCGACAGGTCGACCGTGCCATCGGTACGGTATCTTTAAAAAGTGTGAACAGGGAGTCTGTTATGCAAGTGAAATCTAAAGCCGCCGGGCAGGTTCGCGGCCTCGATCTGGGATTGGGATACCTGATTGCTCTGCTGGTGACGCTCATCGTTCTGCTGGCGCTCGTTTTTGGGTACCTGGGTCGTCAGGCGGCGCATGACAAGCAATATCTCACGGATGCGAGTGAGTTGCGCCTGCTTGCAGAAACAACGGCCAAGGATGCCGTAGCGGCGGTGACTGTCAATGCCCGGCCTGAGGTGTTCAAAAGTCTGACCAATGCACGCGATCAGGCCGGGAAGATATTAAACCGCCTCCGGCTGGGTGATGCCGCAACTGGTTTGCCGTCCTCGCCCGCAACGGTTAACGCATCCCTGTCCAAGGTGGTTGAGCAATGGAAGGATGTGCGCCGCAATATCGATACCATTCTCTTGAACCAGGCTCTGCTTGAGTCTGCGGCCGCATTCGTGGCAACGACCAATGAGGTGGTGCCTCAGCTTGTCACGGCCTCGGAGCTCCTGATACAAACCATGAAGGAGCGAGGTGTGGGCGCGGAAGACCTGTTGGCAGCCAGTGGTCAGGTGCTATTGATTGAGCGCATCAGTTCCAGCGTAAACCGCGTATTTCAAGGTGCACAAACTTCACAGGAAGCAGCGCAGGCTGCGGATATTTTCCGTCGCTCGGTGTCATTGTTTTCAACAACCCTGGAAGCAATGCGGAGTGGCAATCCGGCTATGAGGATCAGCGCGATCCCGGATTCCGAGATTCAGAAACAGCTGCGGGAAATATCACACATGCTGAGCGCCATACTTGATCTTGACCTGCTGATCCTGGAAAAATTTCCGGACATATTCAAGACCCAGGATGCTGCTACATCTATTAGTCGGGTCAGCCACACACTGTTCGAGGACGGCAAGCAACTGGTGGGTGCCTATGCCGGCTTGGAGGGGCAGCGTCTGATATTGCCATGGTACGGTTACGTACTGGGTGCGCTTGCCTTGATTACCCTGATTGTGCTCGGTTACAAGCTGCAGCGCGATGCCCTCCAGCGGTTGGAGGCGAGTACCGAGCAGAACCGCCGCAACCAGGCGGCAATTCGCAGCCTGCTGGATGAAATGGGTGGGCTCGCGGAAGGTGATCTTACCGCCCGCGCGACTGTGACGGAGGCGTTCACTGGCGCGATTGCCGATGCCGTCAACTATGCCATCGACGCCCTGCGCAGTTTGGTGACAGTCATCAACGAGACCACGGCACAGGTGTCGGTAGCCGTCCAGGAATCGCAGGCTACGGCGATCCAGCTCGCCGAGGCGAGCGATAACCAGGCGCAGCAGATTACGGAGGCGAGTAACGCGGCGAATGAGATGGCGGCGTCCATTGAGCGGGTGTCTGCCAATGCTGCGGAGTCATCAGAGGTGGCGCTGCGTTCGGTGGCGATCGCAGACAAGGGTGTGAATATGGTGCAGAGCACTATTCAGGGTATGGATGCAATCCGTGAACAGATACAGGAGACATCAAAGCGCATCAAGCGTCTGGGCGAAAGCTCACAGGAGATTGGTGACATCGTTGAACTGATTAATGATATTGCCGACCAGACCAATATTCTGGCGCTCAACGCCGCTATCCAGGCCGCCATGGCCGGTGAAGCTGGCCGCGGTTTTGCGGTAGTGGCGGACGAAGTGCAGCGCCTCGCGGAACGCTCTGGTAGCGCGACCAAACAGATTGAGGCCCTGGTGAGGACGATCCAAGCCGATACCAATGAAGCAATTGCCTCCATGGAAACAAGTACTGCCGGTGTGGTGAACGGAGCGCGACTGGCGCAAGATGCAGGCGAGGCGCTGAAGGAAATAGAGCGCGTATCGGTACACCTGGCGGAGCTGGTGCAGAATATTTCGCACGCCGCGCGTCAGCAGTCATCTGCGTCGGCCAGTATTTCAGATACCATGAGTTCCATCCGCGAAATTGCTGCCCAAACCTCGGTGGGCTCGAATGAAACTGCGGCCTCGATCGGCAGTCTCGCTGGTCTGGCGAATGATCTACGCACCTCGGTTGCGGGCTTCAAGTTACCGGGTTGAGGGCGGATGCTCTCCGGGTACATGAAGAATACGGCACACTGTCGGTTGGCTGGTGTGTCAGGCATGGGTGATGCAGAGTTCGCGCAGCGGATCAGGCTGCTGCTGGAGGTTCGTACCTATATCCGTCCTGCAATGCCCGGGGCAGCAGGTTGGGGGGCATTTCACAGGCATAAACGGGGTGTGCGTGAGCCTGCCTCGCTGAGGCGCTATTTTATCCAGGTGGTGGATGATCACTGCCAGATAGGTGAGTGTCTGGGTAATCGCATGCGTATCGAGTGTGCCAATTCCCTGAAACCAGTTTTATCCACCCTTGCCGGAATCGGCGCTATTTTTTGTCAGAATGTACTTGTCTATTTCAGTCAGCAGCAGCGCGCAGATATCCTCGGCAGGGTGCCAAATCCGGCAGAGAGCATGCCATGGCCTCATCCGGATATGAGGCGTGTGTCTTGCGAAGCCAGTTTGGCGTATTACCGTCCCGTCTCATGAAGGTGGCGAGGTTGGCAGATTACAGTGCGCTCAACTGGGTCAAGCCAGAGATCGACGAGACCTTGAGGCAGGCACGCCATACCCTGGAGGCCTATGTAGCCGATCCGAAGGATGTGATGCAGATGCGCTTTTGTATTGCGCATCTGCATCAGGTGCACGGCACACTGAAGATGATTGAGTTCTATGGTGCGGTGCTGTTGGCGGAAGAGATGGAGCTTCTCGCGCGCTGGCTGGTGGAAGCCGAAACCAGGCAGACAGATGATGTCAGAGAAGTGGCTTATGAAATATTGATGCGAGCCATCTTGCATCTGCCTAATTATCTGGAGCGCCTGCAGAAGGGTCACGTCGATAGCCCGATTGTCATATTGCCTCTGCTTAATGAGCTGCGCGCTGTGCGGGATCTTCCGTTGTTGTCTGAAAGCATGCTGTTTATGCCGGATCCCTCAGTGGTGCCAGCGCCTGCAGCCTCTTCACCCGAACGTGCTGGTGAACCTACGGCAAGGAGGGATGCGCGCGAGCTTGCATTCAAGCTGCGGCCCATCTACCAGCATACATTACTGAACTGGTATCGGGGCCGCTATGCGG
The DNA here is from genome assembly GCA_030680605.1 of Gammaproteobacteria bacterium. Classification (NCBI taxonomy): domain Bacteria; kingdom Pseudomonadati; phylum Pseudomonadota; class Gammaproteobacteria; species Gammaproteobacteria bacterium. Next base: position 176,648 of record JAUXUQ010000010.1, read on the forward strand.
TGGAAAGCCTGCATCAGCTTGCCGTTATCGTCGATGAGTTGCAGCAGGCTGCAAGCACAGACAGGGTGGCCCAGGTCTGGTGGGTGGCCGGTGCTTTCATTGAAACGCTTGTCGATGCCGACAATGATGCAGGGGGGGCGGCCAAACAGTTGCTGGGCCAGATTGATCGCGAAATAAAGCGACTGATAGATGCTGGTGAGCAGGAGTTTTCCGCAAAACCTCCCACGGAGCTGCTCAAGAGTCTACTTTATTATATCGGGAGAACACAATCTGCGCGCGCGCGTGTCAATGAGGTTCGACAGGCCTTTCGCCTTGATGTGCTATTGCCGTGTGCTCAGACAATTGATGCTGAGCGCGCGTATCTCACGGGCCCGAATCGGGAACTGATGAGATCTGTATTCACGGTATTGCATGAAGATATCTCCAAGGTAAAGGAAGGAGTCGACATATTTGTACGCAATGAAACGCAGGAATTGTCCGCGCTTTTACCGCTGGAGGAAATCCTGCGCAGGGTGGCTGATACACTCGGTATGTTGAATCTCGGTGCGCCACGCCAGTTGATACTGGAGCAGATGAATGTCGTTGCCGCCATTGCGCGCGGTGTTGTGCCGCCCGGTGAGGTTGCGTTACTGGAGATGGCGGGTGCCTTACTGCAGGCTGAGTCTGCGCTGACGGAGTCGGATATCGTCAAGGCTATGGCAGATGAGGCGTCGGTGGCAGATGGTATCGCAGAGGATGCCGGTTGCTTGCCGAACGCGGAATACCGCGAGATGCAGGATGCTGTGATACGTGAGGCGCAGGTGGACATCTCCCGTATTAAAGACAGTCTGGCGGCATTTTTTGGCATGCCCCGGCAGCGAGATCTGCTTGCAGACATACCCAGGCTGCTGCTGCAGGTCGGCGGTGGTCTGTCCATGCTGTCACTCACGCGCGCCGTTGAAGTGCTGCAGGTGTGCCACGATTTTATCGCACTGGAACTGATCGGATGTGAGGCTGTGCCCAAGCCGCAGCAGCTGGATGCGCTGACCGAGGCCATCAGCGCCTTGGAGTATTATCTTGAGGCGCTGGGTGAAGGCCGCGCTGAACGAGAAATCATTATCGAGCAGGCATTGGGTTGTGCGCGGCGGCTTGTCCAGCCAGAGATGGCCGGCGAGGATGCGGCGGTGTCTGGGGGTCGGCAGTTGCAGCAGGGCGTGACGGAGTCTGTATTCCTTTCCGCGCCAGCCAGGCCGTTGCGCATGGAAGAAATCGATGACGAGATCATGGCGGTGTTTCTGGAAGAGGCCGATGAGGAGGTTGCCTCCATCAGGAGCCAGGTGCAGATATGGAAGGACGATCATGAAGGCCAGGATGCGCTGCATACATTGCGGCGCTCGTTTCACACCTTGAAGGGCAGTGGGCGGCTGGTGGGCGCATCAGAGTTGGGTGCGTTCGCCTGGTCGTTCGAGAATCTGCTCAACCGCGTCATAGACAACACTGTAGCTGCCACGCCGGGGCTGATCACCCTTGTAGAGGAAGCAGCAAGCCAGCTACCCGGGCTGGTGGAGGAGTTCAAGGGAAATGCAGCATCACTGGGAGATATTCCGGGCTTGGTGGAGCGCGCACGTGTACTAAGCCAGCCGAATCAGGCGGCCACAATGAACACAGTCATGCCTGCCGCACAGCAAGTTGCCGCAGCGGGATCGGTTGTCACTGTGTCGCGGCCGGCAACGTACATAGAACCCGTGATGGATCCCGTATTGCTTGAGATATACAGCAGGGAAACCACTGCACATCTTGCGGCTCTGCGGGCATTTATCTCGCGCTGCGAAACCGATGCCGCATGCAAGGTGGACGAAGACCTGGTGCGCAGGTTTCATACACTGCATGGTAGCGCGGCTATGGCCCGCGTGTCTGACATCGCTGCTCTCTGCGATGTAATGGAAGAATATGTCAAGGTACTGCGTGATACGGACACTGCGTTCAGTGGCGAGGCTCTGGACGCGCTGAACAGGGTGTGCGATGCAATTCAGGCCAGAGTTTATGCATTACAGTCCCCCGGTAATATGCAGCCCGATAGTAATGCCCTGCGGATGCACATTACCGATCTTTTCGTCAGGGCGCGGCAGCAACATGGCCTGCAGGCTGGTTTTGCTGCCCCTGTCGTACCGGTCCCGGAACACGTAGAGCGCGATAGCGATATGGCGGCAGTGTTCATGGATGAGGCAAAGGAGGCCCTGGATGCCAGTGATGCTGTTCTGCAGCAATGGATAAAGCAGCCGGTTGACCGCAAACTTCTGGAGGAGCTGCGGCGCGAGCTCCATACCCTCAAGGGGGGCGCGCGTATGGCGGATGTTACCGAGATGAGTGATCTGAGTCACAGTCTCGAGTCTCTGCTTACCGCTATGCTAGAAAGGCTGATTCTGCCCTCAGATGCCATCAGTGCACTGATTCAGCAGGCCCATGATCGGTTGCTCGCAATGCTGGACCGTCTGCGTATGGGCCAGCCACCGGCCGCTGCCGGTGACCTTATTGCGCAGATCAATGAGACGTTACATCCCGCTCCCGCCATGCCCCCTGTCACCGCGCAGGGGGCACATAATTCAGAACCGGATGCCGGGTTTCCTGTGGCTATGGAAGAACAGCCTGTGGAGATGGAGGATGGCCGTGCTGGTACATACGCTCAGCGTGAACAGATACGTGTCCGCTCAGATATGCTGGATAATCTGGTTGGCCACGCTGCTGAGCTGAGTATCTTGCGCTCGCGCATTGAACAGAAAATAACCGCATTCAAATTCAGCTTGGTGGAGATGGAGCATACTGGAACGCGTCTGCGCGATCAGTTGCGCCGGCTTGAAATTGAAACAGAAACGCAAATCCTGTTCCGCTATGCCGAGAGTGGGCGGCCTCATGAGCAGGAGTTTGACCCGCTGGAGCTTGACCGTTTTACCCAGATGCAACAACTTTCACGCAGCTTGCTGGAGAGCGTGAGCGACATCGCAAGCATTCAGGGGTTGCTGCAGGGCCTGGTGAGTGAATCAGAGATGCTCCTGATGCAGCAGGCGCGAGTGAATACTGACCTGCAGGAGAGTCTGTTGCGTACGCGCATGGTGCAATTCTCCGCGGTGCTGCCGCGTCTACGTCGTATCCTGCGTCAGACAGGTGAAGAACTGGGAAGACAGGTCGAGCTGCACGTCTCCGGCGCGGAAAATGAGTTGGATCGTACTTTGTTGGACCGTATGGTGCCTGGCCTGGAGCACATGCTGCGTAATGCCGTGGGCCACGGTATTGAGGGCAGGGAAGATCGGCTGGCAATGGGTAAGCCGGAAACGGGTACCATCAGCCTGAGACTTGTGCGCGAAGGCACCCATGTCGCTGTCAGTATCAGCGATGACGGGCGCGGTCTTGATCTGGAGGGCGTGCGCACCAAGGCTATCGAGCGCGGCTTGCTGAGCAAGCACGCCCAGGTAACTGACAGCGAACTGATGCAGTTCATTCTTGAACCGGGATTCAGTACGGCGCCGGAGATCACACAGATCTCCGGACGCGGTGTGGGTATGGATGTGGTGAGCAGCGCTATCAAGCAGCTTGGGGGGACTCTTTCCATCAGGTCAGAGAGAGGTGCAGGATCCACATTCACCATGCGCCTTCCCCTTGCATTGTCAGTGAGCCATGTATTGATGGTGCAAGTGGGTGACGACGTTTACGCTGTTTCACTCGCCACTGTCGAGCGTGTTATGCGTATCTCACATGAGGAGCTGAAACAGGTATACGCGAGCGAGGAGCGTACATATCGTGTTTCAGGGCAGAAGTACCCGTTTTTACATCTGGGAACGATGCTGCACGCAAGTCACCCGCAATTGCCGGGACCGGGGGGAAAGGCGACAGCCTTGTTGCTGCGTACGGGTGAGAAGCGCATCGTAATTCATGTCGATGGTCTGATCGGGAGCCGTGAAATCGTAGTGAAGTCAGTGGGCGTGCAGATCAGCACCATAAGGGGTATTACCGGAGCCACTATCATGGGCGATGGGCGTGTGGTCTTGGTGCTCGATATTGCTATCATGCTGGATGGCAGTGCCATGTCCTCCACAGTGCCATCGGCTGCGGGGGAGGCAGGGCATGAGGGTATTACCGTCATGATAGTGGATGATTCCATTACCGTGCGCAAAGTAACCACCCGTCTGCTCGAGCGCCACAATATTTCCGTACTTGCAGCCAAGGACGGTATGGATGCGATTACATTGTTGCAACAGCATGTGCCGGATGTAATGTTGCTGGATATCGAAATGCCGCGTATGGACGGCTACGAGCTCGCCGCACATATGCGTGGCGATGAGCGTCTGCGCGATGTGCCGATCATGATGATTACCTCGCGTACCGGTGACAAACACCGCGATCGTGCCTTTGCACTGGGCGTGAACCGCTATCTGGGAAAGCCCTTCCAGGAGATAGACCTGTTGAACAATATTCATGCCTTGCTGGCCGAACATGTGGAAGCTCGGCACTGAGGTGGCGTCCATGCCAGGCCCGCTGCCACGCATCGCCATCGTCTCCTGCTCGGAGCAGCAGCGCATGAATCTGGGGCGAATACTTGCCAGCAATGACTTGCAGGTGGTGCTCAACCAGTCGCCCAGCCACGAACTGTTGACGCTGGCGCGAGAACACAAGGCCGAGGTGCTGCTCATTGACCTGGGCGATGACGCCTGCTTCGATGAAGAAGTGCTTGCGTCTTTACTGGGGCAGAATGTATTACCTATGCTGTTCAACGACAGTGCTGCGACGCGGTTCAGTGCCGGAATGCCGACAGGGGACTGGGGGCGACGCCTGGCGCGCAAGCTGGCAGTGATCGCGGCTGAAACCCGTAGCCAGTTACCGGTATCCACGCTGTTGCCGCGGCCTGTGGCCACGCCCGTCAGTGCGCAGAGCCTTGGCAGTGGAGTGCTGCCGGCAGCCGTTGATGTCTGGGTGCTATGCGCTTCAATCGGCGGCCCGCATGCATTAAAGAAGTTTCTGGCAGCACTGGCGCCTGGCTTGCCGCTGGCCTTCATACTGGCGCAACATATCGGCATCAAGTTCATTGCCTTGCTGGCTCGGCAACTGAATCAGGTTTCAGACTACCAAGTACTGCCGGTGCAGGCGGGGGCAACGCTATGTCAGCGGCAGGTAGTGCTCGCGCCCGTGGACGAGGAGATTGATTTTGACTCTGCAGGGTGCATCCGGTGCACGCCGGTTGCCGAAAATGATGTATTGTACCGTCCGTCCATAGATTCGGTGCTGGCGAAAGTTGCCCGGCGTTATGGCAAGGGCAGTGGTGCAATAATCTTCAGCGGTATGGGCAATGATGGTGCCGAGGGTGTGCGTGCCATTGCTGCGCAGGGTGGTGAGGTGTGGGCGCAGGATTACGCCAGTTGCCTTGTGAGCAGTATGCCGGATCAGGCGCGATTGACCCGCGTTGTGAGCTTCAGTGGTACGCCGGAAATTCTTGCGCAACGGCTGTCGCAGCGTTACGCAACTTCGGTTGCTGCAGTCGCACATCCGTTGCCAATGCAGCAGGAGCGCACTGCATGAGCGCTGCCGAATCAGCAGTCCATTGTCAGTTACTGCCGCTCAGGAATGAGCATTTGTTGCTACCCAGCACTGTCATCGCCGAGGTGATACGCTTTGGCGCACTGGAGCCGATGGAGGGGGTGCCACCCTGGCTGCTGGGGCGGATTGCGTGGCGGGATCGTGCCATTGCGGTGGTTTCATTTGAGGTCGCCTGCGGTGAGCAGATCCCTGCGGAAAGCCGGCAGACGAAGATTGTGGTATTGAGTGCCCCGGGTGACAATGCCCAACTGGATTTCTGGGGGGTAGTGGTGCAAAACATGCCGCAATTGCTGCAGGTCAGTGAAGCCAACCTTGACATGGTCGAGCACGAGACCGAGCTGCACCCGCTTAGCTACTGCCACGTGATCGTGAATGGCAAGACCGCCATCATACCCAATCTGAGCGCACTGGAGGAAAGGCTGCTGGCTAGTATGCCCGGTTAGCCCAGGACTTCACGCGCGATAGCGCGATGGCCGATGTCGGTACGGTAATACATGTCGTTCCAGTGTATGAGCCGGGCCAGCGTGTACGCACGCCGCTGTGCTTCACCCACGGTATCCCCCAAGGCGCAGGCGCACAGTACGCGTCCACCCGCCGTTGTCACCACATGGTCACGCAACTGGGTGCCGGCATGAAACAACATGCTGTCGGCAGGCGGTATCTGATCCAGGCCGTGGATGACATCACCGCTGCGATACGGTCCGGGATAGCCGCCTGCGGCCAGCACCACACCCAGTGCCGCGCGCTCGTCCCATTTTGCATGGATCTCGTGCAGGCGCTGGTCGAGCGCCGCGTTACACAAATCAACCAGATCGGAGCGCAGGCGCATCAGGATCGGCTGAGCCTCCGGATCGCCGAGCCGGCAATTGAATTCCAGTACGCGCGGGCTGCCGTCCTGGGCAATCATTAGCCCGGCATAGAGGAAGCCGGTATAAGGGTTGCCTTCGCTGGCCATGCCGCGCAGGGTGGGCTCGATCACCTCGCGCAGGATGCGCGCATGCAGTTCCGGTGTCACTACCGGCGCGGGTGAATATGCCCCCATGCCGCCGGTATTGGGGCCGCGATCACCATTGTCGCGCGCCTTGTGATCCTGCGCAGTCGCCAGTGGCAGGGCGTGGCTGCCGTCCGCCATCACAATGAAGCTCACTTCCTCGCCAACCAGGAATTCCTCAATCACCACCCGCCGACCGGCACTGCCGAGGCTATTGCCACCCAGCATGTCACGAATGGCGCTGGTGGCTTCGGCCTCGTTCTGTGCGATCACCACTCCCTTGCCAGCGGCCAGGCCATCGGCCTTGATGACTATGGGCGTGCCGACAGACGCTACATAGGTACAGGCGGCATCGATGTCAGTAAAGGCGCAATAGGCCGCGGTGGGGATATGGTGGCGTGCGAGAAAGTCCTTGGCATAGGTTTTCGAGCTTTCCAGCTGTGCCGCTGCGCGCACAGGGCCGAAGCAGCGCAGCCCTGCCGCAGTAAAGGCATCGACCACGCCGAGCGCGAGCGGTACTTCCGGGCCGACAATGGCGAGGGCTATGGCGTTCTCGTGCGCAAAGCTGGCCAGGGCGCCGATGTCATCGGCCGCGATGGTGACATTTTCCAGCTTGGGTTCATGCGCCGTACCGGCGTTACCGGGCGCGACAAAAACTGTGCGCACCTTGGGCGACTGTGCAACTTTCCATGCCAGCGCGTGTTCGCGTCCGCCGCCGCCAATGACAAGCACCTGCATGTGTTAATGCCGGAAGTGGCGCATGCCGGTAAAGACCATGGCAATGCCATGCTCGTTGGCGGCAGCGATGACCTCCGGGTCGCGCATCGAACCACCCGGCTGGATCACGGCGCTGACGCCGGCTGCCGCTGCGGCATCCAGGCCGTCGCGGAAGGGGAAGAAGGCATCACTGGCCAGTACGGAATCATTGATAGTGAGACCGGCGTCGGCGGCCTTGATGGCGGCGATGCGCGCGCTGTAGACGCGACTCATCTGGCCGGCGCCAATGCCGGTAGTCATGGCGTCCTTGCAGTAGACGATGGCGTTGGACTTGACGAAGCGCGCCACCTTCCAGGCAAACAGCAGGTCTTGCATCTGTGTTGGCGTCGGCGCGCACTGGGTAACAATTTTGAAGTCCTGGGGATTAATAATGCCGAGATCCTGATCCTGTACCAGCAGCCCACCGTTGATGCGCTTATAGTCGAAGCTGGCGATGCGCGCCGCAGACCAGGGGTCGCAGGCGAGTACGCGCAGGTTGGGTTTGGCGGCAAGCAGTACCCGCGCCTCGTCGCTGTAGGCGGGCGCGATAATGACCTCGACAAACTGCCGTTCGAGGATGGTCTGCGCCGTGGCGGCATCCAGCGGCTCGTTGAAGGCAATGATGCCGCCGAAGGCCGAGGTGGGGTCGGCGCTGTAGGCGCGCTGATAGGCCTCGCGCGGCGTCTTGCCGAGTGCCACGCCGCAGGGGTTGGCATGCTTCACGATCACGCAGGCCGGCGCCTCGGTGAATGATTTTACGCATTCCAGCGCGGTGTCGGCGTCGGCGATATTATTGAATGAAAGCTCTTTGCCCTGGATTTGACTCGCGTTGCTGACGCAGGCCGCCGGTGGTTGATGCTCGGTGTAGAACGCGGCCCGCTGATGCGGATTTTCGCCGTAACGCAGCACCTGGGTCTTGCGAAACTGGGCGGTATAGGTGCGCGGGAAGACGGTAACGCGCTGACCGGTGCTGTCGAGTGTGCCGAGATAGTTGGCGATGGCGGCGTCGTAACACGCGGTGTGTTCAAACGCCTTCACCGCCAGCAAAAAACGCTGCTGGTCGCTGATGCCACCGTGGGCTGCAATCTCGTCCAGCAGCGGGCCATAGTCCGCTGCATCGACCAGCACCGTGACGGCGGCAAAATTCTTGGCCGCCGCGCGCAACATGGCTGGACCGCCGATGTCGATATTTTCAATCGCCTCGACAAAGCTGCAGCCGGGCCGGGCAATGGCGGCCTCGAAGGGGTAGAGGTTGACGATCAGCAGATCGATAGGAGCAATGTCGTTCTGCGCCATCACTGTCTCATCCATGCCGCGTCGACCCAGCAGGCCGCCATGGATTTTGGGATGCAGGGTCTTGAGGCGGCCGTCCATCATTTCGGGAAAGCCGGTGTGGTCGGAGACCTCAACGACTTGGACACCATTCGCGGCCAGCAGTTTGGCGGTGCCACCGGTGGAGAGAATTTCAACGCCGAGTTGCTGCAAGCGCTGTGCACATTCGATGATGCCGGTCTTGTCGGAGACGCTGATAAGGGCGCGTTTAATCAGGGGCATGCAGTGTTCAAACGTGAAAGCGGCTTATTCCAGGCCATGCAGGTTGAGTTTCTTGCGCAGGGTGCTGCGGTTCAGGCCCAGTATCTCGGCGGCCTTGCTCTGGTTGCCATGCGTATGTTGCATCACGCTTTGCAGCAGGGGCTGTTCGACTTCGCAAATGACCATCTGGTAGAGGTCACCTGACTTGTGGCCGTCAAGATCCTTGAAGTAGGTTTCCAGCGCAGTACGGATACAGTCGCGCAGGGGTTTATTGGGGCGGTTGTCGCACGGTAGTGCAGACTTGCCGTGGTGTGTTGCGCTGCTCATGCTGCCAGCTCCGTTTGATTTGCACCATCCACCAGTCGGTCGAAGAACTCGCGGGTGAGCGCCACCTGCTGTTCGAGGCCGCTGGCGGCATTGATGGTTTGGCGGAACAGCGCTCCTCCGCTTTGGCCCTTGCTGTACCACGATAAATGTTTGCGGGCCATCAGCACACCGGTATGCTCACCATAAAATGCGTACAGATTGCGCATGTGATCGAGCAGGATGTCACGAATTTCATGTATGCCGGGCTCCGGCAGGTGTTCGCCGGTGGTGAGATAGTGGGTAATGGCGCGGAAAATCCAAGGCCGTCCCTGGGCGGCGCGGCCGATCATCACGCCGTCGGCGCCGGTATAGTCGAGTACGTGTTTGGCCTGTTCCGGGGTGCGGATGTCGCCGTTGGCGAGTACCGGGATGCGGACCGCGGCCTTGATCGCGGCGATGGTGTCGTATTCGGCCTCGCCGGTGTAGGCGCAGGCGCGGGTGCGGCCATGCACCGCCAGTGACTGGATGCCGCAGGCCTCGGCGATGCGGGCCACCACCACGCCATTGCGGTTGTCCTTGTTCCAGCCAGTGCGGATTTTCAGGGTGACCGGTACGTCGGCGGCTTTGACTACAGCCTCGAGGATGCGCGCGACCAGTGTTTCGTCCTGCAGCAGGGCCGAGCCCGCCATGACGTTGCATACCTTTTTGGCCGGGCAGCCCATGTTGATGTCGATGATCTGGGCGCCGTTGTCGGCGTTGTAGCGGGCGGCTTCGGCCATCAGCTTGGGGTCGGCGCCTGCAATCTGTACCGCGCGCGGCTCGATCTCGCCTTCGTGGTTGGCGCGGCGGCGGGTCTTCTCGCTGCCCCACAGCAGGGAGTTGGATGACACCATTTCGGAGACGGCCATGCCTGCGCCCAGGCGCTTGCACAACTGGCGGAATGGCCGGTCGGTAACGCCCGCCATAGGTGCAAGCACCAGAGAATTATGAAGTGTGTAGGGTCCGATCTGCATAGGGAAGGCTTTTTTAATGTACACGTGTCTGCTGGGCAGACGATTTTATTATAGTTTGTGCGCCGCGTGTTCAGCGACGCGCCTGCACGTTAGCTTATGGTGGTCTCGAGGGCGTCACGCCCGCCCAGATTATCTACCCAACTCAATGCGATGGTATCGCCTTTTTTCCCGCCCTTGAAGTTAAAGGCAATATAGGGATTTTTTGAGACGGCTATGCCCCAGTCAGCTGACAACACAACAGCGCCATTATGCGTACAGGTGATTTCCTGGACGAAGTGCGCGGGGATCGGAGCACCGGTCTTTCTGTCCTTGAACAGGCCGGTCTCCATCACGTGCAGAATCAGGGCCTTGACGGTGGTGACATCACCTTCCAGTGTTGCGCGTAGCTTGATGGTATCTGACATAGAGTTTTTTGCCTGCTTCAGTCTTCAGTTGCCGCAGCCGTTCAGTACAACCCTGACTTTCTTGCGCGTGCTGTAGCGCCTGCCGCCCGCCACGACCACCGCCGTGACGTGCGAAGTCTGCGCCATTTTGATGTTGGCTTTGATGAACGGGTTGACGTTCGATCCAAGCTTGAAGTGGGCTACCAGGGCGCTCGGGTTCTTCTCCACCAGAATCAGGATGGCCTCGGCTTGGGGCAGAGAGCTTTCGATGGTGACCGGCACCACGGCGCCATTTTCGGCCAGATCCGTGACGCTCAGTTGTATCTTGTCACCGGCCTCTACCGTCTCGCCGTCACCAAACAGGGCGCGCAACGCCCCATGGGAATTCCTCTCGCGGAAGGCCTCGACGGGCCAGGCGGCGACCGCCAGTCGCGGGAGGTACAACAGCATCCCCCCCAACGCGCTCGCCAGCGTGCCCAATAAAAAGCGTCGGCGTGAATTGTCCATCACGGGTGTGGTACTCCTGGCTTGCCGGGAAAGTCAGCCTGCGGAACTGAACGCCAATTATAGCCGATGTGGGGGTGGGGCGTCATCAGTGTTTGTCCTCCTCGGACAGCTCGTCCTGGAGCTGTTTCAGCCGCGCCTCCATCTGCGAGCTGCGGTAGAAGTCGCTGTCTGCGGCCTTGATACCGGCCTGGAGCTGCTCGACAGCGGCTCCGGTCTGGCCATTGAGATAGTAATGCTCGGCCAGCGCCTGATGTGCAGCTGCGGTCTGGCCGGCGGCGATCTCGGCATCGGCCAGCAGCTTGTACAGCGCCGGGTCGGGCAGGCGGCGACGCACGAAATCACCCAGCAGGCGGCGTGCCTGATCCGGCTGGCCAGCCCGCAACAGGGCGCGGCTGTAGTTCAGGGTCAGCACCGGGTTACCGGGCAGTAACTGCAGGGCGTCGGCATAGGCGCGCAGTGCCTGAGGTATACGGTTGTCCGCCAGATCGACCTGGGCCAGGGCATTAATATAGGCCGTGCGCTCCCTGTCCGTGGCCAGCAGGGCGTTGAGTTCGGTGCGCGCGGCGGCATACTCGCCACTGGCGGACAGTGCCAGCGCGTAGCCATAGCGTTCTGCGGCCGCGTTGCGGTATTGCCCGCTTTCCAGTGCGGCGGCAAAACGTTGCGCCGCTTGCTTCGGGTTGACTTCCTTCAGCACCCGCAGCTTGGTGCGCACCAGATGGTAGTTGAGATTGTCGCTGAGCTGGCGGTAGGGGTATTGCTCGGCGCGGTTGCGGGTGTCGGCAATACGCGATTCGTCGACCGGGTGGGTGCGCAGGAATTCCGGCACACTGGCCCCGACATAACGGCTGGTCTTTTGCAGGCGCTCGAAGAAGCCCGGCATGTAACGCGGGTCGAAGCCGGCGCGCGCCAGCATCGGCACGGCTACCCGATCGGCCTCTTCTTCGTTGCTACGGGTGAAGTTGATCTGCGCCTGCACGGTACCTGCCTGGGTTGCGGCCAGTGCGGCCTGGCCCAGTTGGCTGTTCTGCGTGCCGATGAGGATGGCGGCGAGAAAGGCCGCGGTACTGGGCAGGCTCATCTTGTTGGCCGCCTCAATCCGGCGCGCCAGGTGGCGCTGGGTCAGGTGCCCAATTTCGTGCGCGATCACCGAGGCCAGTTCACCCTCGGACTCGGTCGCCATGATCAACCCGCTGTGCATGCCGATAAAACCGCCGGGCGCGGCAAAGGCGTTGATGGAGGGGTCGTCCACCACGAAGAAGGTAAAGTCGAGCGACTGGTTATCGCTGTGCGCCGCCAGCTGGTAGCCCAGCGAGTTGATGTACTGGCTGACCTCCGGGTCGTCCATGATCTTGAGCGACCGGCGGATCTCGCGCATGAAGGCCTCACCCATCCGGCGCTCATCGGCAGGCGAGATGCTGCTGCCCGCCGTGTCGCCGATGTCCGGCAGATTGAGGTTGAGCGCAGCGGCCTGGGTGGGCTGCTGAAGGGCAGCGAGCAGAAACAGGGTGCACAAGTGACGCAGCTTCAAGCGGTAGTCCTGGCTGGCTGGAGGATACGGCATCAATGGTTAAGACCGCGCCGGCCGCTATCGGTTCAGGTGGGCGGTCCCGGGGCTCTCCTATATACTGCGACAGTTTAACGTAACCTTTGGAAGGAAACATGCTCGCCGACCTGATTGCCCGTATTCCGGCCCGTGCCTGGGTTCTGGCCGCCCTGCTGATCTGGGGTGGATTGGCCTTGCTGCTGTTGCGGCAGGACGGCTATGGCATCGAGGAGGGGGCGGCGCATGCCCTGTTGCTGAACTGGACGCTGATCGACAGCGTGGCCAGCCCGGTGTTTACCTTCGGTGTGCCGGATTTTCGCGCCGTGCTGTTCATCCCGGTGGCGGTCTACTGGTCAGGCAGCCTGCTGGCGGCCAAGGTGTTTACGTTGCTGATCACCTTTGGCGCCGGGCTGCTGTTTTACCGCTGGTGCAGCCGGACGGCGAGCCCGGAGGCCGCCCTGATCGCGACCGGTTTGTGGTTGATTGCGCCGATCACCCTATATGTCGCAAACAGCCTCGGCGCGGGCATTTATCTGGTGGCGCTGTTTGCACTGGGCGCCTGGCTGGATGAGGCCTATCGCGCCGAGCCACGGCCTCTGGGAGGCAAATATTTTGCCCAGATGGTGCTGGCGGCCATCAGCGTGAGCCTGCACCCGGCAGGGCTGGCGCACCCGCTCGCGCTCGCCCTGCGCTGGCACAAGGCGCCACTCAGCCGCCGGGAGCAGCGGCAGGTTTTTATCGGGCTGGCGGTGGCGGTGGTTGCCGTCGTGCTGGTGCGCATGGGCTGGTCGGGTCTGGCGTGGTGGAGTAATCTGCTCCCCGTGTTGTCGGGGCTGCTCACTACGCCCGGCACCACCGTGGGCGATGCGGCGTACTGGCTGGGTTTTGTGGCGGGCGTACTGACCGTGTGGGTGCTGTGGGTGAAGCGCACGGCCTGGCTGCATGACACCACCGGTCTGATGCTGGTGCTGGGATTGGTGCTGGGGCTGAGTGCGACGGACAATACCTGGGCGCTGCTCGCGCTCACTGCCGTGATTTACTACGGCGTGCCGCAACTGATTGCGCTGAACAGCGCCTGGGGCGGTGACGGGCTGTGGCGTCAGCGCGGCGGGGTGTTGCTGCTGGTGATCGTCGTGGCCACGCTGTTCATGAGTCAGGACCGGCAACAGGCAGCGTATGCCCGCGCTGCCCCGCTGGCGGCGCAGGATCGCTTGTTGCAGGCGCTGGTACTGGAGGCGGGAGATGAAAAACAGCCGTTTCGGGTAGCGAGTCAATGGCCGGCGCGCACCATGCTGGTCACCCGCCGCGATGCCTTGCCGCTACCCCCGGCGGCCAAAGACAGCGTGGCACAGTTACAGATGCTGTCCGGGGTGACCCACCTGGTGTTTGATCCCTACCGGGTGGAGCGTGCCCTGGCGCGTAATCTTTCCGAACTGGGCGCCGAGATCGAAACCGTGGTGCGGCAGGAGGGTGGCGTGATACTCAAGGTGCGCACGGCTGACTAGGGCAGCGGTGCCTTGGGTACGTTGTCCAGCATGCTCTTTTCGCGTTGATACACCAGCACCGAGCCGATGCGCAGTGCGCCCAGCACAAACAGCAGCGCGCTCAGGGCATAGATCTCATCCGTGGTGATCTGGTGCTCAAACAGCTTGATCATGATCTCGCGCAACACAAACACGATGCCGGCGTCGACGATGAACGTCATGCGCAGGCGCCGGGTGGTGAAGTAATCCACCAGCGAGCGTGACAACTCAATCAGAATGAACAGCGTGAGTACGTCCGAGATGATGCGCTGATATTCCCGCGCCAGATCATTGGTACCGATCAAATCGCCCAGGTTGAGAAACAGCATGCCCACGCCGATGATGATGCCGAGGGTAATGAAGGCCAGCATCACGCCAAGCACCAGGCCGGTGATGACATTGAAAATTTTGAAGAAGTCCATTTTCATCGGGAAAGGCTGATTCTGGCTTCCGTGCCGCTGAGCAGGTTGCGGATATTACCCTGATGCCGCCACAACAAAAAGGTGGTCATGACAACTGCCACCAGCATAAACTCGGCCGGGGCGCCGATCCAGTGCATATACAAGGGTGCCAGAAAAGCTGTCGTGAGGGCTGCGAGTGACGAATAGCGCGTCAGCAGGGCGATGACAAGCCAGGTGAGTATGGCGCCACCGCCTACCCACCAAGTGAGTCCGAGCAGCACGCCGAGGAAGGTGGCCACGCCCTTGCCGCCGCGAAAACCAAAAAATACCGGATACAGATGGCCGAGAAAGGCGGCCAGAGCCACCGCGGCCAGCGCCAGTGACGGCAGCCCCAGATATTTTGCAATCAACACCGGCATCAGACCCTTAAGCGTGTCGCCGAGCAACGTCAGTGCTGCCGCCCGCTTGCCCGCCAGGCGCAGCACATTGGTGGCGCCCGGATTGCCGGAGCCATTGACGCGTGGGTCGGGCTGGCCTAAAAGTTTGCTTACCAGAATCGCACTCGAGACCGAGCCTGCAAGATAGGCTGCAACGAGCAGGGTAACAGTAATAATTGCAGGTACGCTGTCCATGGTGCGCCCATTGGAACCGGTTGCGCGTTCCGGGTCAAGCCCGGCAACGGCCATGCACGTTTTTTTTCGCACAAAACGCACGTGCCAGACGGAGAAAAACATGCTTCGAATCGAGTTCATGTTGTTGATCTACGCGTTTCTCGTCAACCTCCTGTGGGAGATGCTGCAGATGCCGCTGTTTACGTATCCTGTCACGGTAACTGTGTGGCAGGCCAGCCTGGAATGCGCGCAGGTGTCGGCGGGCGATGCGCTGATGCTGCTGGTGTCGTTCTGGGGGGTCGCGCTGGTGCGGCAGAGCCGGCGCTGGATACTCCAGCCCACGGCCGGTGCGCTGGCCCTGTTTCTTGTGCCGGGCCTGGTCATGACGGTAGTATTTGAGGCGCTTGCCACGGGATCATGGAGCCGGTGGGAGTATTCCGCCGTCATGCCGGTGTTGCCAATTACAGGAACTGGTCTTGCGCCGTTGCTGCAGTGGTTGCTGTTGCCGCTGTTGATTGCGTGGCTGGTGCGGTGCTGGCCAGCTGGCGTAAGATGAGTCGCGGGCAGCAGTTGTTGCGCCGTGAGTGATTTCATTCCTGCGCCTGTCCGTATACACTCACGCGGTTCCTGCCACTCACTCATCCTGATCGCCTGCCCTATGGATATTATCTACCTGCACGACCTGAAGATCGACGCGGTTATCGGCATCTTCGACTGGGAGCGGCGCGTCAAGCAGACCATTACCCTCGGTCTCGACATGGCGGCGGATATCCGCACGGCGGCGGCGAGCGACAGCATCGCGGACACGCTTGATTACAAGGCGGTGTCGAAGCGGTTGATCGATTTTGTCGGCCACAGCGAGTTCCATCTGGTGGAGACGATAGCGGAGCGCGTGGCGGAAATTGTACTCACCGAGTTTAACGTCGCCTGGGTGCGCGTGCGCGTGAACAAGAAGGGCGCGGTGCGGGGTGCGATGGACGTGGGCGTGATTATCGAGCGTGGTGAGCGTCCATGACGCGCGTCTACGTAAGCATGGGCAGCAACATCGAGCGCGAGCGCAATACCCGCGCCGGCCTTGCCGCATTGCGCGAACACTATGGCCCGCTCACCGTGTCGTCCGTCTACGACAGCAAGGCGGTGGGCTTTGCGGGCGATGACTTTTACAATCTGGTGGTGGGGTTCGATACCGCCGAGGACGTGCACGCGGTGGCGCACACGCTGGAGCGCATCGAACACGAGCACGGCCGCGCACGCGGTGCCGCGCGCTTCAATTCGCGCACCCTCGACCTTGATCTCCTGCTCTACGGCGACCTCGTGCTGCACGAGCCCGGCCTGAAGCTGCCGCGCCCGGAGATTTTGAGATATGCCTTTGTGTTATGGCCGCTGGCAGAGATCGCCGGCCAGTGGCGTCACCCGCAGGATGGGCAGACGTATCAGGAGTTGTGGCAGCGCTTCGATAAAGGCCAGCAGAAACTCGTGCGGGTGGATTTTCCTGCCGACCTCGATGTTGCGGCAAACAGTTAGGCGTTGATGGAGCGTCCGCCATCTACGGTAATCACCTGACCGGTGATGTAGCCTGCATCACGGATCAGAAACAGCACCGCGCGCGCGATGTCGCCAGGCTGGCCTTGATGCTTGAGCAGCGTGCGCGAAATGATGCGTTGCTGAGTGACCTGGTCCAGTGCTTCCGGCCACAGAATGGCGCCGGGCGCGACAGCGTTCACGCGCACGTGAGGCGCGAGTTCGCAGGCCAGCGCCTTGGTCAGCATCACCAGCCCGGCCTTGGCCGTGCTGTAGACGGGGTAGGTCTTGAGCGGACGGTCGGCGTGGATGTCGACGATATTGATGATGCATCCGCTGGATTCGCCGAGCGCGCGCGCGGCGGCCTGTGCCGCAAAAAACGGCGCGCGCAGATTGCTGCCCATGATCTCATTCCAGTGCTCATCATTTACTGAGCCGATCGGGGTCGGATAAAAACTGGAGGCGTTGTTGATCAGCACATCGAGCCTGTTCCAGGCCTGGATGGAGTTCTGTACCATGCGGGCTACCTTCGCGTTGTCGAGCAGGTCGGCCTGTACGAGTACCACGGAGTCGGCGCGCCGGGCGTTGAGTTTTTGCTGGAGAGCATGTGCTGCCTGTTTCGATCGGCGGTAATGCAATACCAGATTCAGGCCCTCGGCATGCAGTGCTTCAGCGATGGCCGCGCCGATGCGCTGCGCTGCGCCGGTGATGAGCGCCACTTTCCCGTTCAGCGGGTTTGTATTATTCTGCATGATACCCCTTGCCGTCTTTCTGTTGCATGCGGCTAGCGTAACCTAAAATGTTTCCGCATAAAATCACTTCCGAATGAACATGGCACCGAGAGACCTGCCCACACCGGATGCGTCCGAGGCGGCGCACAGCGAACGTTTGCAGCAGATGATCCGCCACGAGATCGAGCAGGCAGGCGGGCGCATGACCTTCGCGCGCTATATGGAGCTTGCGCTCTACGCCCCCGGCCTTGGCTATTACAGCGCAGGCTTTCAGAAATTCGGGGCAGGCGGTGATTTCACCACTGCGCCAGAGATATCAGCCCTGTTTGCCTGTTGTATTGCACGCCAGTGCCAGCAGGTGCTGAGGCAGGTGCCGGAGAGTGACATTCTCGAAGTCGGTGCGGGTTCCGGTGCGATGGCGTGTGATGTGTTGATCGAGTGCGAGCGCTTGGGCTGTCTGCCACGACAATACCTGATTCTTGAGCTCAGCGCCGAACTGCGTGCACGGCAACAGGTCAGGCTGGAGCAATGTGTGCCTCACCTGATGCAGCGGGTGCGCTGGCTGGATGGGCTGCCGCAGCCGGGATTCCGCGGTGTGGTGCTGGCAAACGAAGTGCTGGATGCGATGCCGGTACACCGCTTTCGCCTCGATGAGGGTGTTGTCAGTGAGCGCCTTGTCGGGCATGAAGCCGGACGCTTTGTGTGGCGCCATGGACCGGTAAGTGATGCTGAGCTGGCCGCGTATATCGATACCCTGTTGCCTGCTATGCAGGGTGCGCCGACAGTGCTGGAGTCAGAGGCAGGCGTTATGGTGTCTGCGTGGATTAGCAGTGTGGCGCAGGTGATCGAGCAAGGCCTGCTGCTGTTGATTGATTACGGTTATCCTCGTCACGAGTTTTACCACCCGCAGCGTGTGCAGGGCACACTGCAATGCCACTATCGCCACCATGCGCATGCTGATCCCTTCCGCTACCCCGGCTTGCAGGATATTACCGCGCACGTGGATTTTACCGCCGTGGCCGAGGCCGGTCATGGGGCTGGCCTCGATGTGGCTGGCTACACCAGTCAGGCATTTTTTCTGCTGGCGTGTGGATTGATGGACAGGGTGGGCGAGATGGGTGGTGCAGGCAGTACGGCGGAGCAACTGGCGCTGATGCAGCAGGTCAAGCGACTGACCCTGCCGGATGAGATGGGTGAGCTATTCAAGGTGATCGCGCTCACGCGCGGTATCGATACTCCGCTGCTCGGATTTTCAATGCGGGACAATCGCGGCAAGTTGTAACGTGTCAGGTTAGCGCCCGTATCGCCTCAATGCGCAGTTGCCGCAGTTGTCGGGCAATGGCCTCGCCCTTGAGGCCGGACGCCGCAAGCGGCTGCGGATCAATACTGGCGTAGGCGTCGCGTGCCTGGCGGAAGACATCTGCCTGCGGGTAGGGTGCGTCTTCGTAGCCGGTGCGACCGCGTGCGTCGGCCTCACACGCCAGCAGAAACTGCTCAAAGCGCTCCGGGCGCCTGGTGGCATCCAGTGCTTCCAGTTTTTCCAGCAAGGTATCAGGCCGCAGTTCTGCCGCCCGATGACAGTCACCGTGATAACGGGCGACGAGTACGGCAAGGTCACGATAGTCATTCGGAACCCGGAACCGTGTACAGATGTCCTGTGCCAGCTCCACGCTGCGTGCTTCGTGACCGATATGCCTTGGCCACTGCTCCTGGGGTGTGGTGCCCTTTCCAAGATCGTGCATCAGCACGGCGAAGCGCACGCGCGGGTCGGGCGACAGCCGCGTAGCCTGCTCCAGCACCATCATGGTGTGCAGGCCGGTATCAATTTCCGGGTGGTGGTTTTGCGGCTGAGGCACGCCGTAAAGACGCGCGATTTCGGGTAATAATCTTTGCAGTGCGCCGCAGGCACGCAACACCTCAAAAAACCGGGTGGGGGTTTTCTCTGCCAGCGCGCGCTCAAGTTCCACCCACACACGTTCGGGTACCAGCGCACCCACCTCGCCGTTGTCAACCATTGTGCGCATGAGTGCCTGCGTTTCATCAGCCACGCGAAATCCGGCGAAGCGGGCGGCAAAGCGGGCAACACGCAGGATGCGCACCGGGTCTTCAGAAAATGCGGGCGACACGTGGCGCAGGATTTTGTTTTTGATGTCGGTCACGCCGTTGAAGGGATCGGTGAGGTGGCCGTGCTCATCCATGGCGATGGCATTAATGGTGAGGTCGCGTCGCTTGAGGTCATCCTCCAGTGTTACGTCGGGTGCTGCATGCACGGCAAATCCCTTGTAGCCAGGTGCAGTCTTGCGCTCGGTGCGCGCGAGTGCGTATTCCTCGTGTGTTTCGGGATGCAGGAATACAGGGAAATCCGCGCCGACCAGTTTAAAGCCCCGGGTTAGCATTTCTGCGGGTGTGGCGCCGACCACCACCCAGTCGCGATCCTGCACCGGCAGGCCCAGCAGCTTGTCGCGTACCGCGCCGCCCACCTGGTAGATATGCACGGCGTCTAATCCCGGTTGGCGTGAGTGCGGTAGCCGGGGTAGCGCGTCCTGACTCCGCGCGGCGCGAGATAGTCCGGTACGATAAACTCCAGCGGCGTGGGTGTGATGCCGAAGATGGCCGGGAAGTCGTGGTGACACAGACTGTCAACCTGCAGGGAGAGGTAGTTATCGCGCGAAAACGGTTTGCCCGGCAGATACTCGAAGGCAGCGGCCTGCAGGCGCGACAACCTGTCGTTGAGCCCAAGTATCCGGCGTTTTATGCCAAGTACGCGGGCGGTATATTCAACCAGTTGCTGGAGCGTGTATGTTCGCGGGCCGCACAGGTTATAGCGCTTGCCGACGGTGTGGAAGTCCGGCAGGGCGCGCACCAGGGTCTCAACCACATCTTCGACATACACCGGTGCAAAACGCGCCTGCGGGCAGGCCAGTGGCAGGATGAAGGGAATCCGCCGCAGCAGATTGGCGAAGCGGTTGATGAAGCTGTCACCCGGGCCGAAGATGACTGAAGGACGAAAGCTGGTGACTCGCAGGTCAGGTGCGGTATGCAGCAAATCCTCGCCCTCACCCTTGGTGCGCAAGTAATGGCTGGGTGCAGTGCGGGCGCGAGCATTAAGCGCGCTCATGTGCAGCACGCGCTCGATGCCTGAAGCGAGACAGGCACGCACGATTTTATCCGGAAGATCGACGTGCGGCGCACGAAATCCGCTGCCATCATGGCCTTTTTCATTAAGAATGCCGATCAGGTTGATAACCGCATCACAGCCGGTGAATTGTTCGGCCAGTGTGCGCAGGTTATGAATGTCTGCCTCGACGAGGTCAAGCGCAGGCAGGATGAGCAGGTCGCGATGGCATTCGCGCCGACGCGTCAGGATACGCACGCGATAGCCGTCCTCCACCAGTCGGTGGGCAAGGTGGTGTCCAACGAATCCCGTACCACCCAGGACACAAATCGTTTTCTCGCGCACGTGGATAACCCCGGCAGTAGGTAGTATGGAGCGACTATTCGCCGTACGCTGGAACGTCCGGCATACGCTCACGCAGGGGTACGATAGCACGCCCAAGGCGGTGGCCGAAGATGGCGCTGTAAGCCATCACCTGCTGGACGTAATTGCGCGTCTCCGTGAACGGAATATTCTCCACCCAGATATCGGCCTTTTGTGTGCTATCCGGCAGCCATTGCCTGATGCGTGACGGGCCGGCATTGTAAGATGCCGTCGCCAGGGCCTGGTGATCATTGTTTTTGTCCAGCACATGGCGTAGATAGGCACTGCCGACTTGAATGTTTTTGTCGATTTCGAGCAGGTCGTTGATGTGGCGGAGGGGGGAGTTCAGCAGTTTTGCCGTCTGCTTGCCGGTGGCTGGCATGAGTTGCATGAGCCCGAGTGCGCCTGCGCTGGAGCGTGCATCCGGCATAAAGGCGCTTTCCTGCCGTATGACGCCATAGATCCAGGCAGGATCGAGACCCTGCTGTTCTGCACTGGCCAGCACCTGGTCGCGAAATGCCGTAGGAAAGCGTAACTCGAGGTCATCATTGTGTTCGGCCTTGGCCAGGGTGAAGATACTGCGGTCATGCCAGCCCCAGCGGCTGGCAATTACGGCGGCGAGTTGCCGCTCACGTTCACCCATCGCTGCTGTGACATAGTCCCACTCGCGCCGCGCGCTCGGGATCAGATCCAGCTGGTAGAGTTCCCGGCAGCGCATGATTCCCGGGAGTGTGCTCACTTTGCCCAGTTCGGCCTCGGTGAGCTCGATAGGCCGGTCATTGAATACATAAGGTTGCTGCAGACGGTCAGCGGCGAGAAACCCATAGTAGCTGCGTTTCTGCGCCAGAGAGGTATACAGCTGTTCCGGGTTGGCGTGTGGCCCGACGCCTGCCGTGGCGGATCCGGCCTGCTCCAGAGCGCGTGCGCGCCAGTAGCGCCATTGTTCGTCTTCGCGCTCTGCGGGCGTCAGGGCGTCAAGCGCGGCCAGTCCTGCTCGCCAGTCCTGCCTGGCGAGCGCGGCCCGTACGCGCCACTGACGCACACGCTCATCGGCCTGATCGGGGTTGATGGCTGCCAGCCAATCCAGCGCCTGTGGCAGGCGTTGCAGTGCGGCAGAAACGGCAATATCGCGTTCGGTGACACCGATTTCTTCCGGGCTGAAGGTATATCCAGACTTGATGCGCTGCCAGTGTACGGCGGCTTGGGCCGCATCAGTGCGCGCCAGCCGCTTGACGCCGTGACGCACGATGTCACGGGCCTTGGGTGTGTCGCGCTTGAAGTCGGCGTGTACAAGCATGTCCCCGGGATTGTTGTGCATGCGCTGAAAGCGCTGTACCCACTGTCGCTCGTCCGCGCCCAGCTCCTTGGCGAGCAGGTCGGCGAAATCCGTCTGGCGGTTGTCCATGGCGAGGCGGATACGCTGCCACGACAGATCGGGTGTGAGGTGTCCTGCCGCACGCCACAGCTTGAACACACCATCACACTCGCCCGGCTGCGATTTGCCTGTCAGCCACAACTCCTGCACCTCTGCAAACCAGCCGGGCGGTACAGGCGGGCCCTCGTGGGCGCGGTAACGTGCCAGTAACTCATAACAGCGCAGCGCCACACCTTGTTCATTGGGATAAGGGCGATACTCCTGCAGATAGGTCTGCCACTGTTTGGCGCTGATGAGGGCGGAGAGCCAGGCCGCACGTAACCGGCTGCTTACCGCCGAGTCACTGTAGCGGCTGAGGAAGTCGCGTATTTCGCCTTCCGGAACATCCGCAATCCGCTGGCGCAACTCGTCGTAGCGCAAATAGGGGTACAGGGGATAATCGCGCAACTGGTCGGCCAGGCGCTGATAGGTCTTCATGTCGCCCTTGTCCAGGGCCTGACGTGCCGCGAGAAAGCCGGAGCGCTGCTGTTCCAGCGTGTTCGCGCCGTCAGCATGTGCTGATGTCCAGATGAACGGGGTGATACACAACAATAAGGCGGGCAGGCTGCGGCAGCATAATCTCATGGCGCTATACTAGCGCTAACAAGCACTCTGGGGAACCCGGTAATGACGTTCACCTCGATCAATCCCGCTACCGGCGCACTGCTCAAGACGGTGCAGCCCTGGGGCGAGTCTGCACTGGAGCAATGTCTGCGGCAGGTGGCGCGGGCTGCACCGGCCTGGGCGGCACAACCACTGGCAGGCCGTGCGGCACTGCTGCGCCAGGTGGCGACGCTGTTGCGTACGCGCCAAGAGGCGCTGGCGCGCCTGATTACGCAGGAGATGGGGAAGTTGCTGGCGGAGGCGCAGGCGGAAATAGAGAAGTGTGCAGCGGGTTGCGAGTATTACGCCGAGCAGGGTGCGCAGTTTCTCGCCCCGGAAATTATTGCCAGTGACGCGACACGGAGCTATGTACGCTATGAACCACTCGGCACCGTGTTGGCGGTGATGCCGTGGAATTTTCCCTTCTGGCAGGTATTCCGCTGCGCCGCGCCCGCACTAATGGCGGGCAACAGCGTGGTGCTGAAGCATGCCGCTAATGTGCCGCAGTGTGCACTCGCCATTGAGGAGTTGTTCGGTGCCGCCGGGTTTCCGGCGGATGTATTTCGCACGCTGCTGATTGAAAGCCAGCAGGTCGAGCGGGTGATTGCCGATCCACGGGTACAGGCGGTGAGCGTCACCGGCAGCATCGGGGCAGGGCGTGCCGTGGCCGCCGCTGCAGGCGGACAGTTGAAGAAAACGGTGCTGGAGTTGGGCGGCTCGGACGCCTTTATCGTGCTCGACGATGCCGATCTGGAGGTCGCCGTGGCGCAGGCGGTGACCGCGCGTTTCCTGAATGCCGGGCAGAGCTGTATCGCTGCCAAGCGTATGATCGTGGTGCAGGGCGTCGCCGATGTGTTTGTGCAGGGTTTGAAGGCGGCCGTGGAGAGGTTACGTCCGGGTGACCCGCTGGCAGCAGCGACCACACTGGCGCCTTTGGCGCGTGCCGACCTGCGTGATGAATTGCACGCCCAGGTCAGCGACAGCATTGCGCAGGGCGCCCTAGCGGTGACTGGTTGTGCGCCGTTACCGGGGCCGGGCAATCATTACGCGCCCTCACTGCTGGATCAGGTCAAGCCCGGCATGCGTGCCTGGCACGAGGAGTTGTTCGGGCCGGTGGCGTGCGTGCTGCGTGCCCGCGATGAGCGCGATGCCGTGCGCATTGCCAATGACAGCTGTTTTGGTCTGGGCGGCAGCGTGTGGACGCAGGACAGCGCGCGCGGTGAGTACATTGCCTGCGCGCTGCAATGCGGGGCGGCCTTTGTGAACGGCATCGTGAAGAGCGACCCGCGTCTGCCCTTCGGCGGCATCAAGCAGTCCGGCTATGGCCGCGAACTGTCGCGCCACGGTCTGCTGGAGTTTGTGAACATCAAGACCGTGTGGATCAAATAGCGGCATGGAGATTCTGCTGCTGTACCTGTTGCTGGGTGCCTTTGTCGGTGTCGTGGCGGGTTTGTTTGGCGTCGGTGGCGGCTTGATTATAGTGCCAGCGTTGCTGTTTATCTTTCACGGCAGTGGCATGTCCGCAACGGTGGTTATGCACATGGCGATAGGCACCTCGCTTGCCACCATCATGGTTACGTCGCTGTCCTCGGTGCGCGCCCATCATCAGCACGGCGCCGTGCTGTGGCCGATAGTGGCAAAGCTCGCGCCGGGGATTGTGGCGGGCACCCTGTTTGGGGCCTACATCGTGAATCAACTGCCCAACGCCACACTGCGTATTATTTTTGGCGTGTTTGAGCTGCTGGTGGCGGCGCAAATGGCCTTTGGTATCAAGGCTGCACCGCACCGTCAGTTACCGGGCTGGCCCGGCATGAGCGTGACGGGGGCGATCATCGGCAAGGTCTCCGCCATCATCGGTATCGGTGGCGGTACGCTCACCGTACCGTTTCTGGTCTGGTGCAATACCGGCATACGGCAGGCGGTGGCCACGTCCGCCGCCTGTGGCCTGCCTATCGCCGTCGCCGGTACGGTGGGGTTTGTCATCACCGGCTGGAATACGCCGCAATTGCCGGCCTGGAGTACGGGTTATATCTACTGGCCAGCCTTTGCCGGTATTGCGCTCGCCAGCGTGTTGTCTGCGCCGCTGGGTGCGCGGCTCGCACACACGCTGCCTGTTGGTCAGCTCAGGATTTATTTTTCTTTACTGCTGGCATTGCTTGGTATGCGGATGCTGTTATTCTCCTGAGGTATTGCAGGGCAGCGCAGGTTACATTTGGGCTCTTAATGGAGGGATATCTCATGGCACAGAAAACTGCACTGATCGTCGGCGGTAGCAGTGGAATCGGTCTTTCGGTCGCACTGATGCTCATGAAACAGGATGTCGCAGTGACCATCCTGGGCAAGAGTCCGCACAAGCTCAGCGCCGCGTACAAGTTGCTCGGTAAGGTGGCTACCATCCAGGCCGATATTACGCTGAATGATGTGCAACGAGTGATAGAGGCCGTTAACAATGCGCCGGCCTATGACTACCTGGTGAGTGCCGCAGGTGTATTTGTGCCGAAGAAATTTGTTGAACACACTGCGGCAGATTATGAAAAGTACCTTTCCATAAACAAGGGCCACTTCTTTATCACGCAAGCGGTGGTGCGCAAGATGGTCGAGCGTGGACAGGGCGGGAGCATTGTCAATATCGGCTCCATGTGGGCACATCAGGCGGTGCTCGCTACGCCGTCATCTGCGTATTCCATGGCCAAGGCTGGATTGCACAGCCTTACGCAGCATCTCGCCATGGAGTTGGGCGAGTATCGGATTCGAGTGAATGCTGTTGCTCCCGCCGTGGTCGAGACGCCGGTCTACGAAGCGTTCATTGAGCCGAGCAAGGTCAAGGAGACGCTCAAAAGTTTTGACAAATTTCATCCTATCGGGCGCATCGGTACGCCGGAGGATGTTGCCGAAGTGATCTGTTTCCTGCTTTCCGATCGCGCAGCCTGGGTGACTGGCGCGATCTGGGATGTAGACGGCGGTGTGATGGCGGGGCGGAACTGATGGGGTGTGTCTGTCGCGATGGCTTTTGTGCTGGCATGGTTCGGTACCAAGCTCCGCAGGTCGAGGCAGGAAGACAGAGTGCGCCATGAAAAGACGCGCCGCATGCTGTAGAGCCTCCCGGTGCCCAGCGGTTGGTGCAGTTTTCGCTCGCAACAGTGGTTGAGACGAGAGATGCATTGCCACTGCGCTGGAAATTCGATAATTACTCGCAGTTCAATCCGGGTTCGTAGTGCAGCGACGCATGACGTACAACCACAGCATGCCGAACAGAATGAGCACGCCAAAGCCGAATGCGACATACGTAATTGATACGCCCGTGCCGATGATCAGGGTATACAGCCCGACCAGCACCAGCATGGCAATATTCTCGCTGAAATTCTGTACCGCAACCGCATGCCCGGCACCGACCGTTTCATGACCGCGCTCCTGCAACAGCGCATTTAGCGGCACCACAAACATGCCGCCGCAAGCGCCGATCAGCACCAGCAGGACAATACCGGTATAGATATCCTGCACGAAGGCAAGCGCCATGACCACACACCCCAGCAGCAGACCGGGGTAGAGCACGCGGTTTACCGTCGGCAGGGTGATGTAACGGGCGGCGAGTAGCGCCCCCAGCGCGATCCCCACCGCTACGACTCCACTCAAATTGGCCGGGGTTTTGTTGTCGCTGATCAGCAGCGCTATCGGCACCCAGGCCACCAGCAGAAAACGCAAGGTGCTGCCGCTGCCCCAGAATAAACTGGTGCCGACCAGTGAGAAGCGTGCGTCACGGTTGCGGTACAGGGTAGACAAGGCAAGGCGAAAATCCTTGACCAGTACCTGCAAGCCCGTGCGCTGTAACGGGTGCTCGGGTGCGAGGCGCGGAATCAGGAGATTGCTGAGCGCTGCCAGCAGATAACAGAGGGTGATGGAGACCAGCGCCAGTTGTACCGAGATGTCAGCGAGTATGCCGCCTGCCACAGCGCCCAGCAGAATGGCAATGATGGTGGAGCCTTCCATCAGGCTGTTGGCCTTGACCAGCTGATCGGTGCTGACCAGTTGGCGCAGAATGCCGTATTTCGCCGGCGAATAGGCGGCGGCGCCCAGCCCCACCAGACCGTAGGCCAGCCAGGGATTGAGTCCGCCCAGCATCGCTGCGGCGCCAAAGAATTTCAGGCCATTGCCCAGCATCATCACCCGCCCTTTGGGAAAGCTGTCGGCGAAGGGCCCGACAAAGGGCGCGAACACAATAAAGGCCAGAATAAAAAACTCCTGCAACAGCGGTGCGTGCCAGTTTTGGTAGGTGGCCAGTGATTTGACCAGTGCAATCGCGGCAAACAACAGTGCGTTATCCGCCAGGGCGGACAGAAACTGTGCCACCAGCACGGCCAGTATCGGGCGCGACATGAGTTTTACATCCAGGGTGTTATTGGCAAGGCTGGTCATGTGGGTTTGAAAAATGTACGGGTTTCAAAAATGGAGCGGGCAAACTGTCTGGCGCCAAGGCGTAGCTGGCGCTTGGTGACAAAATCAAACAGCAATGGGTTGTAGGTGCGCAGCGCTTGCAGAATGGGTACGGCGGCGGCATCCAGCAACTGCAAGTCAACCAGCAGGCGCATTGAGAACAGCGGCATGACGCCGGGTAGCGGGTAGTCCGAACCGTTGAGCAGTCGCGCGTGCCAGTCATCACGTTGCAGTACCCGTTTGAGATGGTGCGCGCGGTTGGTCTGCGTCATGGCCGAGATGTCGCCAAACAATTTGCCATAGTAGCGCGGGTCATCCATAAGGCGCTCGAACAAATCGATGCTGTCCACCCACGGGCCGTTTGTGCCGCGATCCAGGTCGCGATCCTGGCCCAGCGAGGCGCAGTGTGCTGTTACTACGCGCACGCCGTGCTCCAGGGCGCGGCGCAACCTGAGCGGGTTGCCGTATTCCTGGTGGTTGCCACCGTGCAAGGCACGCTCAGTGCCCGCATGGGTAATGAGCGAAATGTCATGCCGGGCCAGCGCCGCATAAAAGCGGTCACACAACGGCGAGGCGGGATCAATACCCATTGCCGCTGGCAGCCATTTTATGGCGCGCGCACCCTGGGTAACGGCATCATCCAGGGCCGCTACGCAATCACGCCGGTAGGGATGGATAGAGGCCACCCACTCGTACCAATCCGGGTGTTGCTGCGCCACCTGGCGGGCGTAATTGTTCGGTGTATAAAGTGTGGTGCGGCGCTCATCGGGTGCGCCGGCCTCGGTGTAGTAGCGGTCAAAGGCCAGCAACAGCAGCTTGCTGCCGTTGCGCATGTCCCCCATCAGGCGGTTCATGCGCCGCAGATAACCCCGGTCAATTCCATCGCTGCCGCCGCTGGCGCAGCCGCCATTCAGAAAGAATCGCTTTTGCGCATATTGAACCGGGTGTAACAGACTGTCCATGTCAATGCTCACCCGGATACCACTGCCGCTGTCGCCGGTACCTATGAGGTGGGCATGGCTGTCCCAGACATTCTCGGGGCGCAGTCCGTGCCATGCGGCCTGCACCAGTTCATGTTGCGCGAGACGGCTCGGTAAACTATCGAGACAGGGATTGATGAAACCTTGTTCCGGCCATAGCCGCCAGCCGGTCACGCCCAGCACCGGCAGTGCAAGTGCGGCCCCGCCCCGCAGGAAATCCCGCCGCTTCATGACATCTGCTCTGCCAGTGCGTGGATGGCAACGTAATCAAGCTTGCCGGTGCCGAGCAGGGGCAGTTCGGTGACATGCAGAATTCTGCGCGGCACAGCAATGTCGGCGTGGCCGAGTGCGCGCCCTGCGTGCTGGAGGGCCTCTCTGGAGAGCTGTGCGTCGGTGCTGACCAGTACGATGGCCTCGCCTCGCTGTGGATCAATGAGCGCCGTGGCCGCATGTTGTGCGTCAGGCGAGGCATGTCTGGCGATCTGCTCCACCACTTCCAGAGACACCATCTCGCCGGCCACCTTGGCGAAACGTTTGACGCGGCCAACGATACGCACAAAGCCATTGTTATCAATCTCGACGATATCACCGGTGCAATACCAGCCCTGTCCTGCCTCTGACGCGGGCGGCTCAAGCACCCCGGGACGCTCATGCCGGTAATAACCGGACATGATATTCGGCCCGCGCACATGCAACAGGCCGCCGCGCTCGATGCCGGGTACGGGCAGCAGGCGCGTCTCAATGCCGGGGAGAAACTGGCCGACTGTTCCGGCAGAATAGGCCAGAGGGGTGTTGACGGCCAGTACCGGAGCGGTTTCGGTAGCGCCATAGCCCTCCAGTATGCGTACGCCGAATTTTTCAGACCACACGCTGCGTACCGCATCTGATAATTTCTCGGCGCCGGCGATCACGTAGCGCAGGCGGTGGAAGTCGTAGGGGTGGGCGAACTTGGCATAGTTACCGAGAAAGGTGCTGGTACCGTACAGCACCGTGCATGCCTGGTCATATACCAGCTCCGGGATGATGCGGTAATGCAGTGGCGACGGGTACAGAAACAGCCGGGTGCCGGTCAGCAGGGGCAGCAGTGCGCCTGCCGTCAGTCCAAATGAATGGAACACAGGCATGGCATTGAGTATCTTGTCCTGCGGGGAGAAATCTATCACCGAGCGTATCTGGTTTATGTTGGCGAGCAGCGCGCGATGCGATAACACCACCCCTTTGGGTTTTCCTTCCGAGCCCGACGTAAACAAGACCACGGCGGTAGCCTCCGGATCGCAGGCTTTGATGGCGCGGCGAGGGAAGGGTAATGCCAGCAGCACCAGCCACAGCTTGTCGAGGAGGGTAAGGCGTGCGCGCATGTCCTCCAGATAAAGCAGGCGGACATCGCTCAGTGCCGCAAGCTGCTGTGTGAGATCGGCCTTGGCAACAAACTCGCGCGAGCTAATGATGGTTTTTATCCGGGCTGCATGACAGGCGCTTTGCATGGCTTCCAAGCCGGCCGTGTAGTTGAGCATGGCCGGCACACGGCCCCAGGCGTTCAGGCCCAGAAGCAGACAGAGCGTGCTGGTGATGTTGGGTAGCAGGATGCCTACCTGCTCATGCGGTTGACTGAACTTGGCGCTCAAGCGCCCCAAGGCCAGCGTCATTTTCAGGATCTGCCCGTAGGAGTACGCGGCTTGCTTGATGTCGCCCACGACGACGTGGTTACGCCCATAGCGCCGTATCGTAGTGAGTAGCTGGCCGTGGAGAGTTTGTTTCGGCTGGCTATTAAATACCATGGCCTGCATGATTTTGCGCAAGGCCTCGCCTGCCAGTTGGCGATATTGCTTGGGGTTGTCCGTGGCGGGCAGGGATAGACGGATGGGGGGCTGGATCGCAATGCGTACCGTGGGAAACAGCGTGTGCGGGTAGCTGTCGCGGGTGCGGCTGAACCAGGAGCCGATCAGGCCCTCAATCCCGATCGGGATGATCGTGGCATTTGTTTTGGCGGCGGCAAAGGCCGGGCCATCATAGATTTTCATCAGGCCGCCGGTGGTGGTGATGCGGCCTTCCGGGAAAATCATCACCGGGCGGCCTTGCTCCAGCAGCCGGATAACCTTCTTGATGGCCAGGGGATTTGCCGGATCAATTGTCAAATGGTCTATCAATGCCAGCACAACACGGAATGAGCGTACACGTGCAATATCGGTGTTGACGACGAACACCGGATCGACAGGCAGAAACAGGCCAAACAGCAACCCATCCAGAAACGACTGATGGTTGGCGATGATGAGCAGCCTTTTGTCCGCAGGCAATACCAGTTCTCCGGTAACTTGCACCCGGTATACGAGGCGGAACAAAAGTCTCAGAAATGTTTTTAATAGCAGTCTGAACATGTTCTCTCCATCAGTAACATGCGACACAGATTCGGTCGTGGTAATGCTAGCTTTTGTTTTTCACGTAGTCTCGCACGTCTTTCATGATCTGCAATAGCAAGGGTTTGTTGATCCACAGATACACTTCCTTGCCGACTTTCTCGCTCAGTAATACCTGAGCCTCGCGCAACACCCGCAAGTGGTGATCCACGGCCGAGCGTGAGAGGCTGGAAACAGCCACGATCTGGCTTACATTCAGCCGCTCACCTGGCTCGAAGGTGAGCAGGATGCGCTGGCGGTGTTCATCGCCCAGGGCGGTAAAGGCCTTGGAGACCGATCGCCATTGTGTTGGAAGGGCGCGAAGATAATGCTTATTCATAACTACATGCTTATTTATATAGTTATATAAGTCAAGCGCCTGTTGAGAGGTTTTTTACGGATCAGGCGGAGCGCTGGTTTTTTGCCTGTAAATCAGCATGGTACGATGAGCGTACCATGGGGCCGCTGGCTACATTGCTGAAGCCCATGCGCCTGCCGGTTTCAGCCAGCTGGTCAAATTCCTGCGGGGTGACAAAGCGTTCCACTGCGAGGTGATGGCGGCTGGGTTGCAGGTACTGGCCAAGGGTCAGCATGTCGACGTCGTGCGCGCGCAAATCCTGCATCACCTGCTCGATCTCGGCCAGCTCTTCACCCAGACCCAGCATCAAGCCAGATTTGGTGGGCACCCCGGGGTGGGCGGCCTTGAAGCGCTGGAGCAGGGTGAGTGAATACTGGTAGTCAGCGCCGGGACGGGCCTGCTTGTACAAGCGCGGCACGGTTTCCAGATTGTGGTTGAACACATCGGGCGGTGCCTGCTGCATGATGTCGAGGGCGATATCCATGCGGCCGCGAAAGTCCGGCGTCAGGACTTCAATGCGTGTCTGGGGTGACTGCTGGCGCACGGCCTGTATGCAATTGACGAAGTGCTCCGCACCGCCATCACGCAGGTCATCACGATCTACCGAGGTGATCACGACATATTTCAGACCCATGGACTGGATGACGTGGGCCAGATTGGCGGGTTCCTGGGTATCCAGCGCTTCGGGTTTGCCGTGCGCGACATCGCAGAACGGGCAGCGTCGAGTGCAGATCGCCCCCATGATCATGAAGGTGGCCGTACCGTGGCCGAAGCATTCGCCGAGATTGGGGCAGGCGGCCTCCTCACACACGGTGTGCAGGCGGTGTTCGCGCAAAATGCCCTTGAGGCGTGCGACCTCCGGGCTGGCGGTGGATTTGGCGCGTATCCAGGCCGGCTTGCGCCCCAGCGTGGTGCTGGGAACGACCTTGATCGGGATGCGCGCCATCTTGGAGGCGCCTTTCAGTTCACGCAGAGTTTCGTTGTTGGCCATGTGCAGATGCTATCAGTAGCCGACCGTGGGGTGGGGCGGGTCGGCAGGTAAGGTGTGGGTGGTCTGTTCCAGCGCGCTAGTGTAACCCAGGTGATGTGCCAGTTGGGCAACCAGACGGCTGGCCGTCTGGGCCGGGTCGGCCGGGATGCCGAGCGTGCGCATGTCGGTGACTGGCAGCCCGGGCTGGCCGCAAGGCTGGATCTGCGCGTAGGGGGTGAGATCCATGGCCACGTTGAGGCTGAGGCCGTGGTAGCAATGGCCATGACGCACGCGCAGGCCGAGGGCGGCAATCTTGGCGCCGCCGACATACACGCCAGGTGCGTCGCGGCGGGCGCTGGCGCTGACGCCATGGTCGGCGAGCAGGGCGATGACGGACTGCTCCAGCGCGTTGACCAGCTGGCGGACGCCGAGGCCGCGTCGGCGCAGATCAAGCAGCACATAGGCGACAACCTGCCCCGGGCCATGATAGGTCATCTGGCCGCCGCGATCGCTGTGTACGACGGGAATCGCAGCACTGCCGCAGTCAGCAGGTGTGTATTGCGCGTTGAGCCCGCAGGTGAATACCGGCGGGTGCTGTACTAACCAGATTTCATCCGTGGTCGAGGGGGTGCGGGCGGCGGTAAAGGCGCGCATGGTCTCCCATACCGGGGTGTAATCACGCACACCCAGTTGCCGCACCCGTACCTCGGTGGCGGGTTCAGGCATGGGTGCCGCTGCGCAACTGCTGCTTGTAGTCCTGATACAGCGCGGTCATGCGTTGCCACAGCGGGCCGGGTTTGCCATCGCCGACGGCGGTGTCATCCAGCCGGGTCACCGGCATGATTTCCTTGGTGGAGCTGGTAAGCCAGACTTCATCGGCGGTGCGCAGCTCCGCCTCGCTGATGGCGGCCTCGCGGTGGGCAATACCGGCGGCTTGCGCCAACTCCAGAACCAGGTCGCGGGTGATGCCGGGCAGCAGCAAAGGGCCTTTGGGCGGGGTGATGACGGTACCCTGGTTGACGATAAACAGGTTGCTCGCGGCGCCCTCGGTGACGGCGCCGTCACGGATCAGGATGGCCTCCGTTGCGCCGCGTTCGACCGCCTCCTGCCGCAGCAGGATGTTGGGCAGCAGGGCAATGGCCTTGATGTGGCAGTATTTCCAGCGGATATCTGGCAGTGTGACAGCGGTAATGCCCTGCGTGGCATAGGCGTCCGGCACCGGCGGCAGCGGATTGCTCATGGCCAGCACTGTCGGCGTCACCCCGGAGGGGAAGGCATGGTCGCGCTTGGCAACGCCGCGCGTCACCTGCAGGTAGATGTACTGGTCGGGGTTGTCCGGTGTTGTATTACGGCGCAGCAGTTCGCTCAGTATCTCGTCCCACTGGGCGTGTGCGAGCGGGTTGCTGATGCGTACCCCGGCCAGGCTGTGGTCGAGGCGCGCGAGGTGTTCCGCCAGCCGAAACAGTTTCCCACCATAGGCGGGAATCACTTCGTAGACGCCGTCACCGAAGATAAAGCCGCGATCCAGCACCGGTACCGTTGCCTGGTCGAGCGGCAGAAAGCTGCCATTCAGATAAACAGTGGGGGAGGTGTTGGTCATAAATTTATAAGCGCCGCGCTACCTGTGCAGCACTGTCTTTTAATTCCACCACAAGCGGATAGTATCGATCAGGCGGCGCCACAGGCCGCCCTGGGCGACCTCATGCAGTGCGACCAGCGGCGGCTTGGCGATCGTATCGCCTGCAAGTGATACCGTTACGTTGCCAAACGACTGGTTCTTGGCCACTGGCGCAATGAGATGCGCGTGCATGTCCATGGAGGCTGAGAGATTCCTGTATTGACCACGCGGCACGGTGACATACAGATCGCTGTTGAGGCCAAGACGCAGTGTGCGTTCGGCACCTTTCCAGACCGGCAGGGTATAGAGCTCTTGCCCGGCGGCATACAGACGGTGGGTCTCGAAGAAGCGAAAGCCATAATTCAGAATCGCCAGGCTTTCCTGCGCGCGTGCCTTCTCGTCCTTGGTGCCGAGCACTACCGAGATCAGGCGCATACCGTCACGCAGTGCCGAGGCCACCAGGCAAAACCCGGCACTGTCGGTGTAGCCGGTCTTTACGCCGTCAACGCCCTGATCACGCCACAGCAGCTGATTGCGGTTGAACTGGGTGATGTTGTTGTAGCTGAATTCCTTGGTGGAGTACCACGCGTAATACTCGGGAAATTCCATGATGATGGCACGCGCCAGCAGTGCGATATCGTGCGCTGTGACGTAGAGCTCGGGGTCTGGTAAACCGGTACTGTTGGTGAAATGACTGTCAGTCATGCCCAGTTCTTTGGCGTGCTGGTTCATCAGCGTGGCGAAGCCAGCTTCTGTGCCCGCCACGTGTTCGGCCAGCGCCACGCTGGCATCGTTACCGGACTGAATGATCATGCCCTTGAGCAAATCCTCCAGCGAAACCCGGGTGTTCACCTTCACAAACATGCGCGAGCCTTCCGTGCGCCAGGCCTTTTCACTGATGGTGGCCTGATCGGCAAGCTTGAGCTTGCCGGCCGCGAGCTCCTTGAATACGGTGTAGGCGGTCATGAGTTTGGTCAGGCTGGCAGGCTCCATCCGTTCATCAGCATGGCTCTCCGCGATGACGCGCTGGCTGTGTACGTCGATCAGGATATGGGCACGTGCTGCAATGGCGGGTGCCGCCGGGATGGGTTGTGCCGCCGGGGCAGGCGTATCGGTGGAGGGTGCGGCCTGCACCGCATGCAGGGCGGTGAGCAGCGCAAGACTGCACAGCATACGAGTCATAGTCATCATGATAAACAATCGCCTTTGAGTAACATTATTGGGTGAAGCACGCAGGAGCGTTGAATCGGGTCGCGTCAGTCAATCACTACCTGCGGGGTACTGAATCCGAGCTGATTGAGCATACCGCTCAGGCGGTCTGTTTCCTCGGCGCTTTGCACCGGCCCGATACGCACACGGTAAAGTGTGCCGCCGGGGCTGGGCGCTTCCGTGATCTGCACAGTTATGCTTGCCTTGCTCAGCAGCGTGTCACGCAGACGTTCGGCATTGCCACGACTCTGAAAGGCGCCCATCTGAAGGTAGGTGGGGGCTGCAGGTGCAGACTGAGATGTCTGGGGTAAGGCAGCTATTGACCGGTCATGGGCGGCAACAGCCGTGGATGCTGGCGTGGAGACATCAATCACCCGCACCTCGACCTGGCCGGTGCCTGTATCGAGTATGCCGAGTCGGCTCGCTGCAGCATAGGAGAGATCAATCAGGCGGTCACCCACGAACGGCCCGCGATCATTGATGCGCACGATCAGCGTGCGCCCGTTGCGCAGGTTGGTGACCTGTGCATAACAGGGGATGGGCAGCGTCTTGTGCGCGGCGGTGAAGGCGTACATGTCGTAGGGTTCGCGGCTGGAGGTGTATTGGCCGTGAAACTTGGTGCCATACCACGAGGCCGTGCCGCGCTCGACATAGCCTGTGCTGCTCTCCATGACAAAGTAGCGCTTGCCGTAAACGGTATAAGAAGGCGGGTTGCCATATCTGCTGCGTGGCTCGGGGCGCGGCACCGGCTCGGGCAGGGAGGCGAGATCGGGTGGATTCGCGGGTGCGCCATCCCGCGCGGGCCGTTCCGGCGACGACGGAGGCGCTACGACTGACTTCGGTGCCGTGCCACAGGCAGACAGTACGGCAACCAGCAGGCAACAGACGGCCAGCGGCAAGCGGGTGGGGAAGGGGTAACTGCATGCCCCCCGGGGCGTGTAGCAGGATACAGGGTTACTGGCGTTGCGCACGAATCTCCTGGCTCAACTGGTAGACAGCCATGGCATAAAGGGCGCTGATATTATAACGGGTAATCGCATAAAAATTCTGCATACCTACCCAATATTCCAGGCCATTGTTGCCTTCGAGCTCCAGCAGCGTGCCGCGAACGATGCCCGAGCCGGGTGTAGGCGCGGGGTCGGTAGCATCAAGTGTAACGCCGTACCGGGACAGTTGGTCGATGCCCATCTCTGGCTTGAGTCCCGCATCAAGCAGGAGGGTGTATTTGTCGCCCTGTACCCGGGCCCGGTTCGCAATGGGTGCGCCGGGCTGCCAGCCATGCACGCTGAGATAGTTGGCGACACTGCCGATCACATCGTCAACACTGCCCCACAAATCGCGCCGCCCGTCCTTGTCGAAGTCCACGGCATAGCGGCGAAAGCTGCTGGGCATGAATTGTGGCAGGCCCATGGCACCGGCATACGAGCCTTTGGGCGCGGTGGCATCGATCTGCTCTTCGCGCGAGAGCAGCAGGTAGTGTTCGAGTTCGCTGCGGAAGAAGGGGCTGCGCGGCGGGTAGTCGAAGGCCAGCGTTGCCAGCGCATCGAGCACCCGGTAGCTGCCGGTGTTTTTACCGTAACGCGTTTCCACGCCGATGATGGCCACAATAATTTCAGCCGGCACGCCATAGATGCTTTCGGCGCGCGCGAGAACGGCGGCATGTGCGTTCCAGAATTCCACGCCACCGCTAATGCGGGATGGAGTCACGAAGATGGGGCGGTAGTCGCGCCATGGTTTTCTTTCCGCAGGAGATCTGATGGCATCAAGGATGGACGACTTGGTCTCGGCCTGCGCAAGCAGCTGGGTTAGCTCAGCACGATCAAAGCCATTCTGCCTGACCATCTCGTCGATGAAGCCTTGCAGTTCAGGGCGGGTATCAACCTCCAGGGCGCTGACGACAGGTCCATAGAGTGTACAGAGTAGTGGCAGAAGCAATATTTTAAGTTTATGCACAATGAGTCTCAGGAGTGTTCGCGTATGCGATGGGTGTGGATGGACATGAGGATACCGAAAGATGCCATGAGTGTCACTAATGACGTGCCGCCGTAGCTGATGAGCGGCAAGGGTACGCCTACTACGGGCAGCAGCCCGGTGACCATGCCGATATTGATCAGGATATAGGTAAAGAAGCTGAGTATCAGTCCGCCTGCGACCAGACGGTTGAAGTTGTTTTGCGCGGTGTAGGCGATGATAAGGCCGCGTACGATCACGAACAGAAACAGCGCAAATAGCAATACCGCGCCGATCAGGCCGAATTCCTCACCGTAGACTGCAAAAATAAAGTCGGTGGTGCGCTCTGGGATGAAGTCGAGGTAGGACTGGGTGCCGTTGAGCCAGCCTTTGCCGAATATCCCGCCCGAGCCAACGGCGATGGTGGATTGCATGATGTGATAGCCCGTGCCGAGCGGGTCTTGCTCCGGGTCGAGAAAGGTGAGCAGGCGCTGGCGCTGATAGTCATGCATGATGTGCCACAGCAGGGGGGCGGCGGCGGCGGTCAGCACTGCTGCACCACCGATCACGCGCCAGCGCAGGCCGGACAGCAGCAGCACGAACATGCCTGCGGCGGCGACCAGCAACGCCGTACCCATGTCTGGCTGCTTGGCAATGAGCGCCGTCGGTACGGCCACTAACGCCAGCACCACCAGCGCGCGTGACAGACCGGGTGGCAGCGGCCGGCTGCCGAGATACCAGGCTACCATCAACGGTACTGCGAGCTTCATGAGCTCGGAGGGCTGGAAGCGCAATCCGCCGATCTGCAGCCAGCGTTGTGCCCCCTTGGCCGTATCGCCGAACAGCAGGACTGCAATGAGCAAAATCAGGCCGGCGCCAAACAGCAGGGGCGCGGTCTGCTGATAGCGATGCGGCGGTATTTGTGCCAGTGCGAACATCAGGCCGAAGGCCAGGCCAAAGCGCAGCAGCTGCCGCCACAGCAATTGCATGTCCTGGCCGCCCGCGCTGTAGAGTACCAGCAGGCTGACGCTGGCCAACAGCAGCAGTCCTGCGAGCAGCGGGCCGTCGAGATGCAGCTTGTGCCAGGGGCTGGTCATGCTACTCATTCAGCTCGGGATCAATGTTGCCGGTATCGACGGGCTCGGCAGGCGGCTGCCCCAGCAGGTACTGATCCATCACCTTGCGCGCAATGGGTGCCGCGACACTGCCGCCGTGACCGCCGTTTTCCACCAGCACTGCCACGGCGATGCGCGGCTGCTCGGCTGGCGCAAAGGCAATAAACAGGGCATGGTCACGCAGGCGCAGATCGACCTCTGCCTCTACATATTTCTCGCTCTGCTTGATGCCAAATACCTGGGCGGTACCGGTCTTGCCGGCGATGGTGTAGGGAGATTTGATGCCAATAGCGCGGGCTGTGCCACGTGGACCGTGTACCACCTGGGTCATGGCCGCGATGACACTGTCCCAGTTGTGATCATTCTTGATCGGCACGGCGGTGCTGTCAGGGGTGGCTGGGGAGGTGATCTGGCCGGTGGCAGAGTCATGGATTTCGGCAACGATCCGGGGTGTGGTGTGCGTGCCACGCATGGCGAGCGTGGCGCTGGCGGCGGCGAGTTGCAGCGGGGTGGTGAGCATATACCCCTGGCCAATCCCGGTGATGACGGTTTCACCCGGGTACCAGGGCTGTTGGCGGGCGCGTTTCTTCCACTGTGCAGAAGGCAACAGGCCCGGGAGTTCGCCACCAATATCGATACCGGTCTTCTGGCCGAGACCAAACTGGCTCAGGAAGTTGTGTAGTCGGGTGATGCCGAGTGTGTCGGCAAGGGTATAGAAGTACACATCACATGACTCTACGATGGCACGTTCCAGATCAACCGTACCATGGCCTCTGGGGTTCCAGTCACGGTAGCGGTGCTCATGGCCCTTGAGGCTGAACCAGCCGGGACAGAAGGTATTCTGCTGTTCAGTAATGACGCCCAGTTCGAGCCCGCCCAGGCCGATAAACGGCTTGATGGTAGAGCCAGGCGGATACTGGCCGCGCAAGGCGCGATTGTAGAGCGGTTTGTCGGGCGAGTGATTCAGCGCGTTGTAGTCCTTGCTGTCAATGCCGTTCACAAACGGGTTGGGGTCATAGGCGGGTTGGCTCACCAGCGCCAACACCGCACCGTTAGCGGGGTCGAGTGCGACGACAGCGCCGCGCTGGTGGCCCAGTGCTGCGGCAGCGACCGATTGCAGCTGAATGTCGAGATTGAGGTGCAGGGTGTCTCCGGCCTGCGACGGGGTACGTTGCAGCACACGCAGCAGACGACCCTGGGCATTGGTCTCCACCTGTTCGAAGCCGACCTTGCCGTGCAGCACGTCTTCATAGGTCTTTTCCACGCCTGTTTTCCCGATATGCGTACTGCCGCCGTAATTGATCGGGTCGAGCTGTGCAAGATCATCTTCGCTGATGCGCGCGACATAGCCCAGCGCGTGCGCAGCAAGTTCGGCGTAAGGGTAGTAGCGCATCATGCCGGCAGTGATATCGACCCCCGGGAAGCGCGGGCGGTTTACGGCGAAACTCGCCAGTTCTTCTTCTGAAAGATGTTGCCGCAGTGGCACGCCCTTGCTGTAACGCTTCTGTGAGCGCAGTCGATGGAAACGTTTTATATCGGCGTCGGTAATGATTACCACATCCTGTAATGCCGCGAGTGTGGCGCTCATGTCCTGCACCTGCTCGGGAATCACCTCAAGTCCAAACGAAGGTATGTTTTGTGCGAGTAATACGCCATTACGATCGTAGATCAGTCCGCGTGCCGGTGGCAGTGAGACGATTCTGATCTGATTGTTTTTGGACAGTGTGATGTAGCGTTCGTGGTTGATGACTTGCAGATAGACAAGCCGGCTCAGCACCACGAATACGAGCAGCACAGTGCATATGAGGGCGACAATCATGCGCCGACGCAGCAAGCGTGTTTCACGCACCGGATCGCGCAGGTGGTCTCTGGCGGTGATACGACGATCCATCGTTTATTTGCTGTCGCCAGCGGGTAGCGTGTGGCTCATGTGACCCGCAACGTACGGCGCAGATTGCGCAGCACCAGAAATACGGGCGGCCACAGCAGCATGCTGGTCAGTGTCGGTAGCAGGTAGTCCCAACGCCAGGGGAGTTGGTGGGTCATGCCCGTAATCCACAGCACCAGCATCTGCTCGATAAACACCAGCGCAAGAACGCTGAGCGCCTGTTGCCAGAGCGTGAACAAACGCAGCCGCATGTAGAGTTTGAGCGTGATGTAGGCTACGAGCGCAAAGGCGAGTGCGTGTTGGCCGAGCAGTGTGCCGGTGGCAGCGTCCATCAGCAGCCCCATGCCCCAGGCAGTGCCGATACCAATGCGATGTGGCAGGGCCAGGCACCAGTAAATAAGTACCAGCATGACCCATTCCGGGCGTACCAGTGTGGCCCAGGTGGGGATGGGTACCAGACTCAGCATCAGTGCTACCAGCAGGGAGAGCGCAATGGCCCAGCCGCGACGCGGGCGGCTCATGGTGTTTCCGCCTCTGTCGGTGGAGCATCGGCAGGCGCGGGGACTTCCGGCTCGCTCAGTACCAACAGCACCTCGCGGTTGTGCTCCAGGCGGGCGGTGGGCGCGGCGCGAATCCTGGCAAAGGTCAGGCTGGGGTCGTGTTCTACGCTGATCACCTTTGCGACCGGGTAGTCCGGGGGAAAGCGTCCGCCCAGACCGGAGGTGACCAGCAGGTCGCCCACCTGAATATCGGCATCGGTAGGCACGTACGGGAGATCCAGCCGGTCAGGGATGCCAGTGCCGACGACAAGCGTGCGCAAGCCATTACGTTCGACCTGCACCGGCACGGCATGGCTGGGGTCGGTAATGAGCAATGCGATGCTGGATGCGGGATTGACATGGATGAGCTGACCCATGAGGCCGTAGGCATCAATCAGTGGCAGCCCCGGCGTCACGCCGTGCGCAGATCCCATATTAATGACAACCTCGCGGCGGAAGGGGTCAAGGTCAACGGCGAGCAGTTCTGCCACGCGGGTCTGTTTGCCTAACTTGACCGAGGACTGCAGCAGTTCGCGCAGACGTGCATTTTCATTTTCCAGTGAATTGAGTCTGTGCAGCTGTGCGCTCTGCACCAGCGACTCGCTGCGCAATTCGGCATTTTCACGCAGCAGGAGCGTGCGTGAAGAGAAGCTGTCGGCGATCCAGGCGCCTACCCTGAAAGGCAGGTCGACACTGTATTGTACCGGGTAGATAAGCAGGGAGAGCGCTTGACGCACGCCGTCGAGGCGGTGCTGACGATGGTCGAACGTCATCAACGCAAGTGCGAGCAGCACGAACACCAGAAGCCGCAACGTGGTATAGGGGCCACGCGCGAACAGCGGCTTCATCTGCTCCGGTGTAATCGCTGCTTTTACCATTCGCTGGTCATAGCACCGCTAGCAAACCTCTGATAAAGCCCTCAACGTTTGTTGGTGCGAGCGCGGCGGGCGATTTCGTGGTCCTCGGGTTTTACTCCTGAATCAGCACGTCGCGCCCGTGCTCGTCGATCATTTCCAATGCGATACCGCCACCGCGTGCCACGCAGGTGAGGGGGTCTTCGGCCACAAATACCGGCAGGCCTGTTTCCTCCATCAGCAGCTTGTCGAGATCGCGCAACAATGCCCCACCGCCGGTGAGCACCATGCCGCGCTCGGCCACGTCGGCGCCGAGCTCCGGGGGCGTTTGTTCGAGTGCAGCGCGCACTGCGCTGACGATGCCGGACAAAGGCTCCTGCAGCGCCTCGAGAATTTCATTGCTGTTGAGCTTGAAATGGCGCGGCACGCCCTCGGCCTGGTTGCGGCCCCATACCTCCATTTCACGCACTTCGTTGCCGGGGTAGGCTGAGCCGATTTCCTGCTTGATGCGCTCGGCGGTAGAGTCGCCGATCAGGCTGCCATAGTTGCGGCGCACATAGTTTACGATGGCGTCGTCGAAGCGGTCGCCGCCGATGCGCACCGAGGCCGAGTATACAATCCCGTTGAGCGAGATCACCGCGACCTCCGACGTGCCACCGCCGATGTCCAGCACCATCGAGCCGTTGGCCTCGCCGATGGGCAGGCCGGCGCCGATGGCGGCCGCCATCGGCTCTTCAATCAGGAACACCTCGCTCGCGCCCGCGCCGACGGCAGACTCCTTGATGGCACGCCGTTCCACCTGGGTGGAGCCGCAGGGCACGCTGACCAGTACGCGCGGGCTCGGGTGCAGGAAGCGGTTCTTGTGCACCTTGTGAATGAAGTACTGCAACATCTTCTCGGTCACGGTGAAATCGGCAATCACGCCATCCTTGAGCGGGCGAATGGCGCTGATGTTGCCGGGGGTGCGGCCCAGCATGCGCTTGGCTTCGGTGCCCACGGCGGCGATGGTTTTCGGGCCCTGCGGGCCGCGCTCCTGACGGATGGCCACCACTGAGGGCTCATTCAGTACGATGCCCTGGCCCCGCACGTAGATCAGCGTATTGGCCGTGCCAAGGTCAATCGAGAGGTCAGTGGAAAACATCCTGCGCAAACGTCCAAACATGTATCTTCAGTCCTGACAAAGGGTATAAATAGGGTATAAACAGCTCACTCTATCAACCGCCGGCCCTTTGGGCAAGCCGCCAAATGTGATAAGTTACACGTTATGAACCCGGCGAGGCCGGGCCGATGACGCTTTGAGATAGTCTGATGTCTTTACAACCCACCGACGTAGAAAAAATCGCGCATTTGGCGCGTCTGGCCGTGAGCCAGCAGGATATCCCGGCCTATGCCCATAACCTGTCCAGTATTATTGATCTGGTGGGGCAAATGAACACGGTCGATAC
Organism: Gammaproteobacteria bacterium; assembly: GCA_030680605.1. Lineage (NCBI taxonomy): Bacteria > Pseudomonadati > Pseudomonadota > Gammaproteobacteria > Gammaproteobacteria bacterium. The sequence continues at coordinate 219,280 of JAUXUQ010000010.1, forward strand.
CAGCCACGTTACGCCCATGGCCCACCCGCTGGATATGGCCGCCCGCCTGCGCCCCGATAGCGTCAGCGAGAGCAACCAGCGTGAACGTTTCCAGGCCATCGCGCCGGAAGTGGATGCCGGCGTGTATCTGGTGCCGAAGGTTATAGAATAAAAACAGTCGCGAGTCGCGAGTCGCAAGTGGCGAGGAGCTGCCTTGCCCCGGCTACTCGCTACTAGTCACTACACTATGCACACTAAAACCATTGCAGAATTGTCGCGCGCGCTGCACCGGCGCGAAGTGTCGAGCACCGAGCTGACGCAGGATTTTCTCGCGCGCATCAAGCAGCACAACGGCGCGCTCAATGCCTACATTACCGTCACGGAAGCGCAGGCGCTGGAGCAGGCGCGCGCGGCAGACGCCCGGCTGACCGAAGCCAACGCCAACCCGCTCATGGGTATTCCGCTGGCGCAGAAAGACATCTTCTGTACGCAGGGCGTGAAGACGACGTGTGGCTCGAAAATGCTCGACAATTTTATTGCGCCATACGACGCTACCACCGTCGAGCGTTTTAACCGCGCCGGTGTGGTCATGCTGGGCAAGACCAACATGGACGAATTCGCCATGGGGTCGTCCAACGAAACCAGCTGGTACGGACCGGTAAAAAACCCGTGGGATACCAGCGCCGTGCCGGGCGGCTCCTCCGGCGGTTCGGCCGCTGCCGTGGCCGCGCGGCTGGCGTCTGCCGCCACCGGCACCGACACCGGCGGCTCCATCCGCCAGCCCGCCGCGCTGTGCGGCATCACCGGCCTCAAGCCTACTTACGGTCGCGTGTCGCGTTACGGCATGATCGCCTTCGCTTCCAGCCTTGATCAGGGCGGCCCCATGGCGCGCACGGCGGAAGACTGCGCGTTGTTGTTGCAGGCCATGGCGGGGTTTGACCCGCGCGATTCCACCAGCGCCGATCGGCCGGTGCCGGGCTATGACGCCGCGCTCAATGATTCCATCAAGGGCCTCAAGATCGGCCTGCCCAAGGAATATTTCGGTGACGGCCTGGACGCCGCTGTGGCGCAGTCGATCGAGGCCGCGATCAAGCAGTATGAAAAACTCGGCGCCACCGTACACGACATCAGCTTGCCCAACACCCATCTGGCCGTGCCGGTGTATTACGTCATTGCGCCCGCCGAGTGCTCCTCCAATCTGTCGCGTTTCGACGGTGTGCGTTTTGGTTACCGCTGCAAGGAACCGAAAGACCTGGAAGATTTGTACAAGCGCTCACGCGGCGAAGGTTTTGGCGCCGAGGTCAAGCGCCGCATCATGGTCGGTACCTATGCGCTCTCGGCTGGTTACTACGACGCCTATTATCTCAAGGCACAGCAGTTGCGGCGTTTGATCAGCGATGACTTCACGCAGGCCTTCAGCAAGGTGGATGTCATCATGGGCCCCACCGCGCCCACAGCGGCGTTCAACCTCGGCGAAAAGACCGACGATCCCGTCACCATGTATTTGTCCGATATTTACACCATTGCCGTCAATCTGGCCGGGCTGCCCGCCATGTCGATCCCGGCCGGGTTTGCCGGGCAGCGCCCGGTGGGTCTGCAACTCATCGGCAACTATTTCGACGAGGCCCGGCTGCTGAATATCGCGCACCAATATCAAAAAGTTACTGACTGGCATGCGCGTGTACCCGTCGGCTTTGAGTAAATGACAGCGGTAAATATATCTACAAATAACGAGTGGCGAGTGGCCAGGAGATTTATAGCTCGCCACTCGCCACTTGCCACTCGCTACTGGGGTTAACATGGAATGGGAAACCGTCATCGGGCTTGAGATACACGCTCAGCTCGCCACGCAAACCAAGATATTCTCCGGCGCGGCCACGGCCTATGGCATGCCGCCCAACACCCAGGCCTGCGCGGTTGATCTTGGCCTGCCCGGCGTGCTGCCGGTGCTGAATGCAGAAGTGGTGCGCATGGCAGTGAAATTTGGCCTCGCCGTGGGCGCCAGCATTGCGCCGCGCTCGGTGTTTGCGCGCAAGAATTATTTCTACCCCGACCTGCCCAAGGGTTACCAGATCAGTCAGTACGAGCTGCCGGTGGTGGCCAAGGGCACGCTGGAAATCGAACTGGAGGATGGCAGCACCAAAACCATCGGCATCACCCGCGCCCATCTGGAAGAAGACGCCGGTAAATCCCTGCACGAAGATTTTCACGGAAAGACCGGCATTGATCTGAATCGCGCCGGCACGCCGCTGCTCGAAATCGTCTCCGAGCCCGACATGCGCTCTGCGAAAGAAGCGGTGGCGTACATGAAGAAAATCCACTCGCTGGTGCGCTATCTCGAAATCTGTGACGGCAACATGCAGGAAGGCTCGTTCCGCTGTGATGCCAACGTGTCGGTGCGCCCCAAAGGGCAGGAAAAATTCGGCACCCGTGCCGAGCTGAAAAACATCAACTCGTTCCGCTTTGTGGAAAAGGCAATCAACTTCGAGGTCGAACGCCAGATCGAACTGCTGGAAGGCGGCGGCGCAGTAGTGCAGGAGACGCGCCTGTACGATGCCGACAAAGACGAAACCCGCTCCATGCGTTCCAAGGAAGAGGCCAACGATTACCGCTACTTCCCCGACCCCGATCTGTTGCCGCTTGAGATTGAGCACGCTTTCATCGCCGAGGTGAGAAATACCTTGCCCGAACTGCCCGACCAGAAAAAGCAGCGCTTCATAAACGACTACGGCCTCACGCCGTATGAATCGGGCGTGCTCACCGCCAGCCGTGAACTGGCCGAGTTTTATGAGGGCGTGGTGAAGACCACGCAGGGCGAGGCGAAGTTGGCGGCCAACTGGGTCACGGGCGAGCTGCTGGGCGCGCTCAACAAGGCGGGGCTGGATATTCTCGCCAGCCCGGTTACGGCGCGGGCGCTGGGCGGCATGCTGCTGCGTATCAAAGACAACACCATCTCCGGCAAGATTGCCAAGCAGGTGTTCGATGCCATGTGGCACGGCGAGGGTGATGCCGATGCGATCATCGAGGCCAGGGGCCTGCGCCAGGTTACCGACAGCGGCACGATTGAAAAAGTGGTGGATGAAGTCATCGCCAACAGCCCGCAGCAGCTCGAGCAGTACCGTGCCGGCAAGGAGGCGCTGTTCGGTTATTTCGTCGGTCAGGTGATGAAGGCGAGCCAGGGTAAGGCCAACCCGGCACAGGTCAATGCGCTGCTGAAAGAAAAACTCAAATAACAGGCGCGCCCGCGCCTAGAGGCAGACCGTGGCGTCCAGCGCCATGTGTATCACCAGGCCGATGCCAATCAGCCGCGTCACCGGTATAAAACTCATCACGACGTAAATGCCTATCGGTATATAAGTGTGCAGCGGGTGAAACCCGATGCTGCACCGCTCCGGGTCGTATATGGGGTTGGCCAGCAGGTGATCCAGATCCACCAGCATGGTAGACATCATCAGCAGATAACTGATCTTCCATTCCGGCTTGAAGAATAGCTGTGCCACCACCAGCGGCAGCAGAACGTGGAGGGCGATATGAAAGATGAGACTTCTCCGGTGGTGGGGCGGTGTCTATTCTACAGGATACGCGGAGCTGTTTTATCCGGGAGTGCTGGCGCCTGACGGTTAAACCCAAGCCACGGCCCGTTACCCCATCATCAAAAACGATTAGGCTCTTTGCCTTCTTGTGCAACCAACACGATCAAGATAATCCACCCAATGATTGGAATCAGCCAGAGCAGCAGAAACCAGCCACTTCGGTCGGTGTCATGCAGCCGTCGTGCCCCTGCGGCCAGTGATGGCAGTAGCACGCCCAAGGAAAAAAGTGCTGACAATGTTTCGCTTACCATGCCTGTTGCCAGTGATACCAGGAATGTAAAAAGAACCCACCACCAGAATTCTGACCGCGAGGCGCGGCCATCAAACACGGCATATTTTGAGAAACAGGTGCTGATAGAGTCGCCGAAGGTCATGGGGGCTCCTGATTTTATTTATGAGAGAAGCATAAATGTAGCAGTTTTAAGGTGGGGGTAGAGAGAAATTTATTGGGGATCTGATAAACGCTGCACTTAGCTGAATACGCGAAGTTGTGTCGCCTGAGCTTGGGTGTCTAGCGTTAAGGTAGGGGCGGCGAGAGTGGGTCTACCGATTTTCTTGCAATGTGGATTGTGTGAGTAAGCATCTAACGGTGCGCAGTTGAGCGACACCATCGCAGCAACGCAACGCCCGTAGAGCGTCCTGGTTAATTACAGTGTTAGAACCCTCATTACTGATCCCATTCCTCAATTGGGTGTTCATCCAGTAGGCTCAGAGTGTTTCCAAATTTTCTATTAAACTTCTTCGCGTAGTCGATCTCTACGATGCTTAACTGAAATGACTTCGAATAACGCTTTCCATAAGAGTCAATGACTCGAACCTTGATGCTGGCTTGCCCATTCTTCACGCGAGGTCTGGAACCTCCACAACTTTCGGATTGTTAGAAGTAGACTACCCCCTGGTTTCTTGCCCGGATTGTAGGTATGTATGGATAGTCTGCGGCAGCAAAATACTTTTCTGAAAAAGGAAGGGGCAGCACCAATGTTTGTGATTTCTAGGTAAATTACTGTCGCTGTTCGGTGAGCCTCCTCTTGATTGAATTTCTTATCTGTCGGATATGTGCAGGGAAATGTTGGCCCCGGCAATAGGCCGGTTTTAAACTTTGGCTTGTGCATCAATGTCCTGAATATCCCACTTATCCAGCCGAGCGCCAGTGTAACCAAGAGTAAAACAAGGGTTAGAAATCCGGAATTATTGTTCCCCCATCAGTAATTGATTGCATGGTTCTTTATGTTCTAGCGTGGAGCTAAGAGGCTACGCATGAGAGTCAGTGTCAGGCCTTACATGAGTGCATCGCTCATCACCGTCTCTCCACCCATCAAAAGCATGGCGATTACTTCCTGGAGATTACGGTTAAGTTCATCAAGCGACTCGGCTTGAGTATGCGCGCCGCCGGGGAAGCCCGGTACGAAGCCCACGAAAAGATTCGTTTGCGGGCAACGTTCAATAACTGCGGAATAAACCTTCATGGTATACCCCACGGGAGCCAGTGTTGTCTGATTACCAAACTTTGCCTGGAAAAGGGCAAATGAAAAGGCCCATTGATTCCTTCGCACCGCGAGCGCTTGTGAAGTGCGCGCAAGCGGGCAGTGTCTATCCCAGCCAGCGGCGCGCGTTGCGAAACATGCGCAGCCACGGGCCGTCGCTGCCCCAGCCGTCCGGATGCCAGGAGTTGGACACGGTGCGGATCACGCGTTCCGGGTGCGGCATCATGATGGTGTAGCGTCCGTCGGGGGTGGTGAGGCCGGCGATGCCGAGGGGTGAACCGTTGGGGTTGGCGGGATAGGCTTCGGTGGGGTGGCCGCCGTTGTCCGCCCAGCGCAGCGCGACGATACCGGCGTCCAGCGCTTGTTGGGCGCTGCCGCCGGGACGGAACGAGGCGCGGCCTTCACCGTGCGCCACCGCGATGGGCAGGCACGAGCCGGCCATGTCGTGCAGGAACAGCGACGGCGAGGCGGGAATCTCGACCAGAGAGAAGCGTCCCTCAAATTGCTCTGATGTGTTGCGCATAAACTGCGGCCAGCATTCGGCGCCCGGAATGAGTTCGTGCAGGTTCGACATCATCTGGCAGCCGTTGCAGATGCCGAGGCCGAAGGTATCGGTGCGCTTGAAGAACGCGCCGAATTCATCGCGTGCGCGCGCACTGAACAGAATGGACTTGGCCCAGCCCTGCCCCGCGCCCAGCACATCGCCGTAGGAAAATCCGCCGGGCGCGGCGAGACCCTGAAAGTCACTGAGTGAGATGCGGGCTTCGAGGATGTCGCTCATGTGTACGTCGATGGCGGAAAATCCGGCACGGTCAAAGGCCGCAGCGAGTTCGATGTGGCCGTTTACACCCTGCTCACGCAAGATGGCGATGCGCGGGCGCAGGCCTTTTTTTAGGTAAGGCGCGGCAATGTCGTCGTTCGGATCAAAGCTGAGTTGCGCGTTCAGGCCGGGGTCGCGCGCGTCGAGCAGGGCGTCATATTCCTGCTGTGCGTAAACTGGGTTGTCGCGCAGTGTCTGCATCCGGTACGAGGTCTCCGACCATGCGCGTTGAAGATGGATGCGTGTGTCGCTGAACAGCGTTTGTCCCAGCTGTGTCACCACAACATGATCGGTGTTGTTAAGCGTACCGATGGTGTGTGTATGTTCTTCCAGGCCGGCGGCTTGCAGTATTTTTAATACGGCTGTTTTGTCAGTGCAGCGTATCTGCACAACGGCGCCCAGTTCCTCGCTGAACAGCGCGGCATGGGGATCATTGCCCAACGCATCGAGGCTGAGCGTGACGCCACAGTGGGCGGAGAAGGCCATTTCACAGACGCTGGTAAACAGGCCGCCGTCCGAGCGGTCGTGATAGGCGAGAATGAGATTATTTTCGTTGAGTGATTGCAGCACGGTGAACAGCGCATTGAGCAGCGCCGGGTTATCCACGTCCGGCGCCTGCGTGCCGATTTCGTTATAGACCTGTGCGAGCACGGAGCCGCCGAGGCGATTCTGGTTGCGCCCCAGATCAATCAGCAGAAGATCGGTGTCTCCCTGGTCGGAGCGCAATTGCGGCGTCAGTGTGCGGCGGCAGTCGTGTACGCGCGCAAAGGCGCTGACGATGAGCGACAGCGGCGCAGTCACCGATTTTTCCACACCGTTTTCGCGCCACACGGTTTTCATCGAGAGTGAATCCTTGCCCACCGGGATGGCGATGCCGAGCGCCGGACACAGCTCCATCCCGACTGCCTGCACCGCGTCGTACAGCGCTGCGTCTTCACCTGGATGACCGGCAGCGGCCATCCAGTTGGCAGAGAGCGTAATGTCGGAGATTTGGGTGATGCGCGCTGCAGCGATATTGGTAATGGCTTCGCCTACCGCCATACGCGCGGAGGCCGCCGGGTTGATGAGCGCGATCGGTGCGCGCTCGCCGATGGCCATGGCCTCGCCGGTGCAGGTGTCGAAGCTCGTTGCGGTGACGGCAACGTCTGCTACTGGGGTTTGCCACGGGCCGACCATCTGATCGCGCGTCACCAGCCCGCCGACGCTGCGGTCGCCGATGGTGATCAGAAAACCCTTGTTCGCCACGGCAGGGAAACGCAACACGCGCAGCGCGGCTTCGTGAATATCTATTTTGCTGTAATTAAATTCAGAAAGTTTCGGTGTTGCATGATGTACATCACGCAGCATTTTTGGTGGTTTGCCGAGCAGCATGGGAAGCGCGAGGTCAATGGGCGTGTTGTGAAACTGCGCATCCACCAGCGTGAGCTGTTCGTCCACCGTGGCCCCGCCGACCACGGCATGGGGGCAGCGTTCGCGCGCGCAGAGCTCGGCAAATTCGTCGCGCCGCCCCGGTGTTACCGCCAGCACGTAACGCTCCTGCGCCTCGTTGCACCAGAGCTGCATGGGCGACATGCCGCTGTCGTCGCTCAGTATCTTGCGCAGTTCGATGCGCGCGCCGCGCGCGCTGCTGTGCACCAGTTCCGGCAGCGCATTGGACAGGCCGCCCGCACCGACGTCGTGTATCGAGAGGATGGGATTGGCATCGCCCAGTTGCCAGCACTGGTCGATCACTTCCTGGCAGCGGCGCTGCATCTCGGGATTGCCGCGTTGCACCGAGGCGAAGTCGAGCGCCTGATCGCCGCTGCCGCTGGTGATAGACGAGGCTGCGCCGCCGCCCAGTCCGATCAGCATCGCCGGCCCACCGAGCACGATGAGTAATGCGCGTGGGGGGATTTCGTTTTTTTCGACATGCCCCGAGCGGATGTTGCCGACACCGCCCGCGAGCATGATGGGTTTGTGGTAGCCGCGCCGGTCGATACCATGTCCGGTCTGCACCTGTGCTTCAAAGCCGCGGAAGTAACCGCAGAGGTTCGGGCGGCCAAATTCATTGTTGAACGCCGCCGCGCCGAGCGGCCCTTCAAGCATGATGTCGAGGCCCGACGCGGTGTGGCGCGGTTTGCCGAAGTCGGTCTGTTCCCACGGTTGCAGCGCGCCGGGAATGCGTAAATGTGAAACGGAAAAGCCGCACAATCCCGCCTTGGGTTTGGCGCCACGGCCGGTGGCGCCTTCGTCGCGGATTTCGCCGCCGCTGCCGGTAGCCGCGCCCGGAAACGGCGAGATGGCGGTGGGATGATTGTGAGTCTCCACCTTCATCACGATATGCACGTCTTCGGCGTGATAGCGGTATTCGCGCCCCGCTGCCGGGAAGAAACGTCCGGCGCGCGCGCCTTCCATCACGGCGGCGTTGTCCTTGTAGGCGGAGAGAATACCGTGCGGATGTCGCTGGTGCGTGTTGCGGATCATGGCAAACAGCGACGCATCCTGGCGCACGCCATCAATGATCCAGTCGGAATTGAAAATCTTGTGGCGGCAGTGCTCCGAGTTCATCTGCGCGAACATCATGAGCTCGACATCGGTCGGGTTGCGTCCGAGCGCCGTGAAGTTTTGCAGCAGATAATCAATTTCGTCCGCAGTGAGTGCGAGCCCAAGCGTCTGGTTGGCCTTGACCAGTGCGGCCCGGCCGCCGCTCAGTACGTCGACAAGAACCAGCGGCGCGGGTTTCGCGTGCATGAACAGCTTTCCGGCCTCACGCGCATCGTCCAGTAACTGCTCCGTCATGCGGTCGTGAATGAGGGGTGTGATGTGCTCGCGTTCGGAGCTGGTAAGCGGCGCGCCGTTTATTTTTGCAAGGTAGTAAATCACGCCGCGCTCGATGCGCCGCACCTGATGGAGTCCGCAGATGTGCGCAATGTCGGTGGCCTTGCTCGACCACGGCGAGCGGGTGCCAAGGCGCGGTACGACCAGCAGTGGTGCGCCGGGCGGAGTCTGGGTGCCAGCGGAGCCGTAGCTCAGAATCTTTTCGAGTTGCGCGTGTTCTGCGCGGGTGAGCTCACGCGCAAGATCAACAAAGTGGATGAAGTCGGCAGAGACTGTGGCCGGACCAGGTACGACAGCACGCACGCTGGCGCGCAACTTCTCCAGCCTGAAACCGGACAGCGCCTGCGGTCCGCGCAGTTGGAGCATGGTAGGTGCGCGCAGGGCTATTTCAGTTGTTCGTGCAGCAAGGCCAGGATACGGTTAGAGGTTTCAGAGTTTTCAGGCGCACCTTCCTTGTTCAGGATTGTAATGCGGGTGCTGTCGCCTTCACCTGCCACGCTGACCAGATATTGTGTATTTTCTGCCTGCTTGTCCTTGGTGCCGCCCCAGAATTTGAGCTTGCTCAGGAACCCGTCTTTGGTTTCTTCCTTGAGTGGGTCGGCATAGCGCACATAGTACAAGCCGCGCGAGCGGTCACGGTCTTCTACCGTAAATCCAACGCGATCCAGGGCCAGTCCGGTGCGGCGCCAGGCGCGGGAGAAGTCTTCGTCGAGACTGAGGAAGCTGCGGCCCTGGGCATCGCGCGTGAGTTGGGCGCGTGGCACGTCCTGGCCGCGGGCGAGCAGTGATTTTGCCTTCTGCTCATCGACGCCGAAAAACACCACCATGCGATTGAGCATTTCGATTTCCAGCTCCGGATCGGAGGGGCGGTTCTGCCAGATAGTGGAACTGCCCTGACCTACCTCCTCCACACCGCGGTGGGTGAGATAAAGTTCGGTGGTGTTGGGTTCCTTACCGCGCTCCAGACGCACGCGATATTTGTCACGGGTGGCGGCGGAGTAGAGCGAGTCAAAGACCTTGCTGATAACAGAGCGGATCGGGTCTTTGGGGATATCGGCGCGGTTTTCGAGCCAGTCGGTTTCCAGGATACCGATGCGCGGGTCTTCTTCCTTGATCAGAAAACCATTCTGCAGGAAGAATTCACGCACCTTGGGCCAGACCTGTTCCGGCGCACTTTCCATGACCAGCCAGCGTTTGTCGCCGTCACGTTCGGCACGAATATTGTTTTGCTGGGGCAGTACATTTTCACTGCGGCCTAGCTGTGGTCCGGCGCGCTCTCCGCTGTAGGAGGAGAATGTTGCACCGGCGCTGCTGGGGCCGATGTCGGGTACGGCCAAGGCATCGTCTATGGTGGACTTGGTCAGATCCGGCGGCACCTCAAGTGCCGGCAAGGTCTGGCTTTTTTTATAGTCGGTTTTGGAGTCTGAAGCAATTTCGTCGAGCTTGGCGCTGATAGAGCTGCAGGCCACCAGCAGAATCGGCAGGCAAATGGCAAGCAGGAGGCGTAAACGGCGATAGATAAACGGCATGATGATATAAACCTGTGCTTATAAAAGTATGTTGGCATGTATCAGCGCCTGCCGCACGCGGGCATGGCAGGCAGCTGACAGGGGGGTGAGTGGGAGCCGTATGCCAGCCGGGATCAGACCCATCTGGTTGAGCGCCCACTTGACCGGTATCGGGTTGGCTTCGATGAATAACTCCTGGTGTAACGGCATAAGCTGCTCATTGAGGGCCTCGGCGCGGGCGCGATCACCCTGAAGGGCGGCGGCGCACATCTCATGCATGAGCCGTGGTGCGACATTGGCAGTGACTGAGATGACGCCTTTGCCACCCATCAGCATCAGGGCCATGGCCGTAGCATCGTCACCTCCATACATATCCATTTTATCACCACAGCGGTCAAGAATCTCCCCCGCGCGCGCCAAGTCGCCGGTGGCCTCCTTGATGCCTATGATATTGGGGATAGGGGCGAGGCGGGCCACGGTCGCAGGCAGCAGGTCGCAGGCCGTGCGGCTTGGGACATTGTAGAGGATTTGCGGGATGGGTACGGCCTCGGCTACCGCCTTGTAATGCAGGTACAGGCCTTCCTGGGTGGGCTTGTTGTAATAGGGTGTGACCAGCAGGCAGGCGTCGGCACCCCCCTGCAGGGCGCAGCGGGTGAGCTGGATCGCCTCGCTGGTGGCGTTGGCCCCCGTACCTGCAATGACCGGTACCCGACCGTGCACCCGCTCCACGATGGCGCGGATCAGCGCACAGTGCTCGTCTGTGTCCAGGGTCGCAGATTCACCCGTGGTGCCGACAGCGACAATCGCGTCAGTACCGTTTTCAATATGAAATTCGACCAGTCTGTCCAGGCCTTCATGGTCGATGACGCCATCCGCCCCCATGGGCGTGACCAGCGCTACCATACTGCCATGAAACATCAACATTTACCCCGCTGTACTTGAATCGGCATGGTACTTGCTTCCCTATTGTATGACAAGCTACAGGCATGCGAAGATGTGACGCTAAGTGGGTTCAATCAGGGGCTTCCGGGGTGCGGGTAGTCCATCAGCGTCCGGGGTGATAAGCGCATGGCCATATCATCGTCCACCATGAAATTCAAACTGGGCGGACTCTCGCGCCGTCTGGTGCAGGGAGGCCTGCTCACAGAAGCCCAGATGCAACACGCCTGTGAGCAGGCTGTTAAGGCGCACACCCCGCTGGCCTCCTACCTGGTGGGGCAGGATATCCTCAACAGTTACGCGGTTGCTGTCGCCGCCTCGCAGGAATCCGGCGTACCGCTGCTGGATCTCAACGCCGTCGACATGGAGCACGCCCCCACGACACTAGTGGAGGAAAAACTGGTGCGCAAGCACCATGTATTGCCCCTGTTCAAGCGTGGCAGAAAACTGTTCATCGCGGTTTCTGATCTGAGCAGCCTTCAGGCCCTGGATGAAATCAAGTTTCATGTGGGGGCGAACACCGAGGCGGTGCTGGTAGAGGAAGACAAGCTGTCCAAGGCCATTGAGGCAGCATTGGCCAAGCACGATACATCGATGAGCGCGCTTACGGGCGCCGACGTGGACGACCTCAATCTGGAGATTAGCGCTGGCGATGAAGATCTTGCCGCCGCTGACGGTGTTGCCGCCGATATTGACGATACCCCGGTAGTGCGCTTCGTGAACAAGGTATTGCTCGACGCCATCAACAAGGGGGCGTCGGATGTGCACTTCGAGCCATATGAAAAAATCTACCGTGTGCGTCTGCGGCAGGATGGTGTGTTGCGCGAGGTTGCGACACCGCCGGTAGTGCTTGCACCCCGTCTCGCCGCCCGTCTCAAGGTGATGTCGAAACTGGACATTTCAGAGCGCCGGGTACCGCAGGACGGACGTATGAAGATGCGGCTGTCAAAAAACCGCGCCATCGATTTTCGCGTCAGCAGTTGCCCGACCCTGTATGGTGAGAAGATTGTGCTGCGTATCCTGGATCCTGCCAGCGCGCAGCTCGGCATCGACGCCCTCGGTTACGAGGAGGAGCAGAAAAAACTGTTCATGGATGCGATCCACCGCCCTTATGGCATGGTGCTGGTCACCGGCCCCACGGGCAGCGGCAAGACCGTTTCACTTTATACCGCACTCAATATCCTGAATACCGAAGACCGCAATATCTCGACTTGCGAAGACCCGGTGGAAATAAATCTCGCCGGCGTCAATCAGGTCAACGTCAACCCGAGGGCCGGGCTCACTTTCTCCACAGCGCTCAAGGCATTTCTGCGCCAGGATCCGGATATCATCATGGTGGGTGAGGTGCGTGATCTGGAAACTGCGGAGATCGCGATCAAGGCGGCACAGACCGGCCATATGGTGCTCTCCACCCTGCATACCAACGATGCGCCACAGACCTTGAGCCGTCTGGCCAATATGGGTGTGGCACCATTCAATATCGCCTCGGCGGTGTCGCTCATCATCGCCCAACGCCTGGCGCGCCGCTTGTGCGCATTTTGCAAGCAGCCGGTCACCATCCCGCATGAGGCGTTGTTAAAGGAAGGCTTCAAGGAGGCCGAGATCGCAGACATCAGGCTTCATCGCGCGGTGGGGTGTGACCAGTGCTCGGATGGCTACAAGGGACGTGTGGGGCTCTATCAGGTTATGCCGGTATCGGAGGCCATTGGACACATCATTATGGCGGGTGGCAACGCGATGCAGATCGCAGAGCAGGCGAAAAAAGAGGGTATTGCTGACCTGCGTGAATCGGGACTCAGGAAGGTCAGACAAGGCATTACCAGTCTGGAAGAGATAAACCGTGTCACCAACGAATAATCACGGACACGCATATGGCTGAGAAGTTAATAAAGAAGACTGATACCTTCGTCTGGGAAGGCACCAACAAAAATGGTGCGCGCATGCGCGGTGAGATGCAGGGCGCAACGCTCACGCTGGTCAAGGCCGACCTGCGTCGTCAGGGTATTAGTCCGCGTAAAGTCAGAAAGAAATCCGCGCCATTGTTTGGTGTGCGTAAAAAGGGTATCAGCGCCAAGGACATCGCTGTTTTCAGTCGCCAGCTATCGGTCATGATTGCCGCCGGAGTGCCGCTGGTGCAGTCGTTTGAGATTATAGGTCGAGGGCATGAGAATATCAGCATGCAGGAGCTGGTGCTCGCCATCAAGAACCATGTGGAGGGTGGCAGCTCGCTGGCGGAAGCTCTGGAGAAGCACCCGCTGCAGTTTGATGAGCTGTATATCAATCTGGTGCGCGCGGGTGAGCAGGGCGGCATACTCGAAGCGCTGATGAATAAGATCGCTATCTATAAGGAAAAGACAGAGGCGATCAAGGGTAAGATCAAGAAGGCGCTGTTTTACCCAACGGCGGTGCTGGTGGTCGCGTTTATCATCACGGCGATTTTGCTCATCTTTGTGATCCCGCAGTTCGAGTCACTGTTCCAGGGCTTTGGCGCCGATTTGCCCGCGCTCACGCAGATGGTGATCAAGCTCTCTGCAATTTTTCAGGCATGGTGGTGGCTGATTTTCGGTTCCATTGGAGGTGCGGTCTATGCGTTGATACAGGCCAAGAGGCGCTCACGCGCCGTCAGTCATACCATAGATCGGCTGGCGCTCAAGATACCCATCATCGGCGCGATTCTGAACAAGGGTGCCATTGCGCGTTTTGCGCGCACACTTTCCACCATGTTTGCCGCCGGTGTGCCGCTGGTGGAGGCGATGCAGTCGGTGGCGGGCGCCACCGGTAACATCGTGTATTCCGATGCCGTGCTACGCATGCGCGACGATGTCTCAACTGGAACACAGTTGCAGCAGGCGATGCGTAATACGCAATTATTCCCCAATATGGTGGTGCAGATGGTCGCCATCGGCGAGGAGGCGGGTTCGCTGGATACCATGCTGGCCAAGGTGGCTGATTTCTACGAAGAGGAAGTGGATAACATGGTGGATTCCCTGTCCAGTCTGCTCGAGCCGATGATCATGGCCATTCTTGGCGTGCTGGTGGGCGGACTGGTGATCGCCATGTATCTGCCGATTTTCAAGATGGGGTCGGTAGTTTAAAAACAGATACAAGAGAAAAGACAAGCCAATAATGCTGCAACACTTTCCTCTTTACTCTTTTCTCTTCTTTCAGGCCCTCCATGGTTGATACCCTGCAGGCGTTTCCCTGGCTGTTTGTCGCGTCCGCTGGCATGTTGGGGTTGGTGGTCGGCAGCTTTCTGAATGTGGTGATCCATCGCCTGCCGTTGATGATGCGGCGCGACTGGCAGGTGCAGTGTCGGGAGCTGTTGGAACTGCCTGCTGAGGTGGGGCCGAATTCATTCGGCCAGGATGCGAATAAATTCGCACCTGCATGCACGTCGCCTGATGCGGCGCCGCGTTTCAATCTGGTGGTTCCGCGCTCCCGTTGCCCGCACTGCGGGCACACTATTGCCGCGCTCGAAAATATCCCGCTCCTGAGCTATCTCGCGCTCAGGGGCAGGTGCTCTGCCTGCGGGGCCCGCATTTCGTTACGTTACCCTGTCGTTGAAATACTTACGGCTGCAATGTCAGCGACGGTGGCAGTGCATTTCGGTTTTGGCTGGAGCGCGGTTGCGGCACTGGTGCTTACCTGGGGTTTGATAGCGCTGGCCTTCATCGACCTTGACCATAAACTGCTGCCGGACTCGATTACGCTGCCGCTGTTATGGGGTGGTCTCCTGCTTAGCCTGGGTGCTGTGCTGGTAGACAGCCACACGGCGCTCATCGGCGCGGCGGCGGGCTATCTCAGCTTGTGGTCAGTGTACTGGCTGTTCAAGCTGGTCACAGGCAAGGAAGGCATGGGGCAGGGTGACTTCAAGCTGCTTGCCGTGTTTGGCGCATGGCTCGGTTGGCAGATGCTGCCGCTGATCATCCTGTTGTCATCGCTGGTGGGGGCCGTGGCAGGAATCTCCCTGGTATTGTTCCGCAGGCATCAGCGGGATGTCCAGATTCCATTCGGGCCGTACCTTGCTGCGGCGGGCTGGATAGCCATGCTCTGGGGCATGCCACTGACGCAGGGTTATCTCGAGTTGTTGGGTGGATAGCGCCACGATGTATCGCGTCGGGCTCACTGGTGGCATCGGTTGTGGCAAATCCACAGTGGCAGGTTATTTCGGCGCATTGGGTGTGCCGGTAATCGATGCTGATGACATTGCGCGAGGATTGGTGGAGCCGGGTACGCCAGCGCTGGCAAGCATTGCCACATATTTTGGCGCTGAAGTCCTGGGGCCAGATGGCGCATTGAACAGGGCCGCATTGCGCCATAGCGTCTTTTCGGATGCGGCACGACGCGCGCAACTGGAGAGCATACTGCACCCGCTGATTCGCGCCGGAATGGAGGCGCGCATGGCACAGCTTGACGCACCGTACTGCGTACTCAGTATTCCGTTGCTGATTGAAACCGGACAGGCTGGTGAGGTCGAGCGCGTGCTGGTGGTTGATGCGCCGCATGCGTTGCAATATCAGCGTGTGATGGCGCGGGGGCTGAGCGCCCAGGAGGTGGCGGCTATTCTTCGGGCCCAGGCCCGCTGGCGTGAACGTCTTGCTGTGGCCCATGATGTGATTGTGAACGATAAGGCCGTAGGGCATGTGGAAAGCAGGGTGCGGGCGCTACACGAGCATTATCTGGCGCTGGCGCGCGCCAGCCATTACTGATAAGTCAATAAGTAAGACTACACGTCCTGCTGCATCCCCGCCCCCTGTTCAGGGGGCGGGACAGGGTGGATGTAGAGTAAGCAGGGTTTTTGCTCAGGAGTCACACCCTGAAGTAATGTAGCCTTACTTTGTGACTCCTGAGTAAATAGGAATTGCCAGCGTCATATCAAGTAATGGACAATAAAGCCATCTGACGTCACAGTCCTGATTTTTATAGTTGCGGTGGTGTGAGTGCTCAACAAAATTACCTACGAACAACCGCTCAATGAAAAGATGCGGACATTTCTACGGCTCGAACTTCTGTTTCTCCAGGTGCAACACAATCTGGAGGGGAGTGCGGAGTGGAACAGTCGCGCCACGCTTACCAGCCTGATTGAAATTCTCAATGTATGCAGCCGTACCGATCTTAAAACCGAACTTCTGCGTGAGCTCGAACGTCATGGCGCCATGTTGGCAAGGCTGGAACAGGTGCCGGAGGTTGATCAGAGCAGGTTGAAAGAGCTGCTGAGCGAAGTGGATGTGCTCATAGACAGATTGCATGCCACCAGCGGCCAGTTCGGACAGTCGTTGCGAAACAATGAATTTATATGCAGCATACGCCAGCGCAGCAGTATTCCTGGCGGTTTGTGTGACTTTGATTTGCCCATGTACCACTACTGGCTGCAGCGTCCTGCCAAAGAGCGCCTTGAGAATCTGCGGGAGTGGTTGTCGCCCATTGAACCAATGTGGCAGTCCATAGAGCTCATACTCCGGTTGACGCGTGAGAGTGCCGTACCTGTACCGGGAATGGCTGTTGCTGGATTTTTTCAGCGCTCGCTTGATCAGGATACCCCCTGTCAACTGGTGCGCGTGACGGTACCTGCGCGCCTGCCTTATTACCCCGAGATCAGCGGCGGCAAGCATCGATTTACCGTGCGCTTTCTGGCGCCGGTGACGGACGGTCGCACGGTGCAGTCTGCCGAAGATGTGAAATTCGAACTGACCTGCTGCATGTCGTGAACGCTAAAGCTAGCGAAAAGACTATTGCCTGCCCGTCCTGTGGTAAAGACGCCATCTGGTCGTTGCAACAAAACCCGTGGCGGCCATTTTGCAGTGAGCGCTGCAAAATGATTGATCTCGGTGCCTGGGCCGATGAGTCTTACCGTATCCCGGACACAACGCAAAGGCGGCCCGAAGATGGCTCAGAGTAGTTGGTGCCAGGTAACGCCATCGCTCTATGGACTCCGGCCGGTGGTGGCCGTAGCAGGGTAAATTGAGTCAGTGCTACTGAGTCAGATCAGGTGGTGATGAGTCAAGGCTGCTCATCTGATCGGTATAGAACTGGAATGCCCCGGTAGCGGTGCGCTTGGCGTGATACATGGCAATGTCGGCATTTCTGAGCAGCAGCTCGGCATCCTGTGCATCATCGGGGTAGAGTGCTATGCCTATGCTGGGCGTGATAGAAAGCTGCTGTTTATGCAGGGAGAATGGCTGGGAAAAGACGTCCTTGACCTTGCAGGCCACCCGGGCGGCGGTGTCGATATCTCCGATGTTTTCGAGAATCATGGTGAACTCGTCGCCGCCCAGCCGGGCGATGGTATCCACCCCGCGCAGACCTTGCTGCAGTCGATCCGCGACCAATTTTAACAGCATGTCACCGACGCTGTGTCCAAAGGTGTCGTTGACTTCCTTGAAGCGATCCAGATCCAGTAACAGCAGGGCCAGCCTGTTGGCGTTACGGTCGGTGCGCTCCATGGCTTGTGTCAGTCGGTCACTGAACAGCGTTCGATTGGGCAGGCCAGTGAGCGAGTCATAGGAGGCGAGATAGGTGAGGTGTTCCTCGATTCTGCGGCGTTCGGTAATGTCCTGGTTCACCACGACAGCGCCGGTGATGGTGTGCTCAGTGTCGAATATTGGAATGGCTGAATTCAGAATGGTTTTGTGTGTGCCATCAAAACACTCTATGTTAACCACCTCCTCGATCGAGGTCTCACCGCGTGTGATGGCCCGCGCTGCCGCCCATTCTTGCGCAGTAATGAGTTTGCCGGTATCTGCCCACCAGCCCTTGTATCCATCATACTGATCGATACCGACATAGCGCTTGCCGGCCCAGATACTCTGGCCGGCCTGGTTGCCGCGTGTGATGTTGCCCTGGGCATCGATTAGCCATACACCTACGGGCAGGTTTTCCAGAACGGCCTGCAGCAGGGCTTCCTTGGTCTGCAATACCCGCTCGGCCTGTTCGCGCTCAGCGATGCGTGTCTCAAGTACCGCATTGGCGCGCTCAAGTTCCAGTGAGCGCTCTGCATGACGCTTGAGCAGACCCGTCATGGTGGCGATGAGGGGTGTGGCCACGCCCCATATCAGCACTCGCAACAGGTTCTCGCGTGTGTACTGCAGGGGCTCGCCCGGAATGGAGAAGGCATACGCAAAGTAAAGCCAGGCGAGGCCGGCGCTCAGCAGGCCTGCGCGCATGCCGCCGTGGAAGGCGGCAAACACCACGGTAATGAGCAGTACGGCGGGTGGATTGGGTATCGGGTAGAACGTTCGCGAAAATATCTCTATCACTGCCGCTACCAGTACGGTGAGCAGGGGTCCGATAAGTGATGTTTTCAGCACTACGAGCGCCGTACTCGGTATCAAGTTCGTCTCCCGCCGCCCTGTGAGGTAGTCGAGTGTTACGCCCTAAAAATAAGGACACTTTGGATGATAGTGCCCCAAGTACTGTCCGAAAGCCAGAGGAATCAGGTGCGGTATTCGGCGTTGATGCGTACATAGTCGTAGGAAAAGTCGCAGGTCCACACGGTGCTGCAGTGTGCCCCGCGCGCCAGGTCAACGCTGATGGTAATTTCATTTCTGTGCATGACGGACTGGCCTTGCTCCTCTTTATAATCTTGTGCCCGTTCGCCATTGCGCACGATACATACCTCGTCCAGGTGGAGCGTGGTGCTAGCAATATCCATGCCAGCTATGCCGGCGCGACCTACGGCGGCCAGAATGCGGCCCCAGTTCGGGTCGCAGGCAAAGAATGCGGTCTTGACCAGTGGCGAGTGTGCGATGGCGTAGGCGACGGCATCACACTCTGCCTGGTTCGCGCCACCTGTGACGGACACGGTAATGAATTTGGTCGCACCTTCGCCGTCACGCACGATCAGTTGTGCAAGCTCGATGCATACCTGGATGAGTGCGTCGCACAACATGCGGTACGCGGGCTGTGTGCTGTGGTCGATACGTGCAAGGCTGCTTTTGCCTGTGGCGATCAGCAGGCAGGCGTCGTTGGTCGAGGTGTCGCCATCGACGGTGATGCGGTTGAATGAGCGCTCGACGGCCTGGTGGAGGCACTGCTGCAGAAGCGACTGCTCGACATCTGCGTCGGTGGCGATAAAGGCGAGCATGGTCGCCATGTCGGGCCGGATCATACCCGAGCCCTTGGCAATGCCGGTGATGGTGACGCTACAGCCTTCGATCTCAATCGTGCGCGAGACGGCCTTTGCTGCGGTGTCGGTGGTCATGATGCCGTGGGCGGCATCCTCCCAGCCGGCAGCATCAAGCCTTGCGTACGCCTCGGGCAGGCCGTGCAGAATTTTCTCCACCGGCAGCTGTTCACCGATGACGCCGGTGGAAAAGGGCAGTACCGTGTCGCTGCTGCACTGTGTGAGCTGTGCCAGTGCTGCACAACATGCCTCGGCGTCACGCAGCCCCTGTGCACCCGTGCCCGCGTTGGCATTGCCGGTGTTGATGAGCAGATAGCGCGGCGCAGCGTGCGCGAGATGCTGGCGCGCAATGAGCACGGGTGCGGCGCAGAAGGCGTTGCGGGTGAATACGGCGGCGCAGCCCGCGCCAGTATCGAGTTCGATGACCACAAGGTCGCGCCGCCCGGGCTTCTTGATGCCGGCGCACGCAGTCCCCAGGCGTACGCCCGCTACCGGATGCAGGTGTGGTAATGGCGGGATGACTACTGCCACGATCGTGCCCTGGCTGGGGACTTGATCAGTCCAGCGTGCCGTGACACTGCTTGTACTTTTTTCCCGAACCACAGGGACAGGGCTCGTTGCGCCCTACCTTGCGCTCCCTGCGCACGAAGGGGGAGGCAGGTTCGGCAGTTGCGGTGTCTGGTGTTGCTTCGGAAGCTGTCGTGAGTGCGCTGGCAGCGGCGTGCTGGAACTGCATGTTGGTGGCACTACGCCGCCGCTGCTCAATCTGGTGTACGTCCTCTTCGGCGCGCACTTGCGCGGTACAGATCAGGCGTGTGACGTCATGCTTGATACGCTCCAGCATATCCGCAAACAGCTCGAAAGATTCACGCTTGAACTCCTGTTTGGGATTCTTTTGTGCGTATCCGCGCAGGTGTATGCCCTGACGCAGGTAATCCATGGCTGCAAGATGATCCTTCCAGAGGGCATCCAGCACCTGCAGCATGACGGCTTTTTCAAGATGGCGCATGACGTTACTGCCGATGGATTCTTCACGCGTCTTCATCGTCTGTTCAATTTCGTCGTGGATGCGGCTGCGCAGGGTTTCCTCATGTAGCGTAGCGTCACCCTCCAGCCATGCGGCGATGGGCAGGGTCATGCCGAGTTCGGACTGTAAGGCAGTCTCCAGCCCGGGAATATCCCATTGCTCTTCCAGGCTTGCGCGCGGCATGTGGGCATTGATGATCTCGTCAACCACATTGCTGCGGATGATGGTAACCGTCTCGGAGATGTCATCGCTGCCCATCAACTCATTGCGCTGCTCGTAGATTACCTTGCGCTGGTCGTTGGCCACGTCATCGTATTCCAGCAACTGCTTGCGGATATCAAAGTTGCGGCCCTCCACCTTGCGCTGCGCATTCTCGATCGCCTTGGTTACCCACGGGTGTTCGATTGCCTCGCCTTCGTTCATGCCGAGTTTCTGCATCAGCCCGGCCACCCGCTCGGAGGCGAAGATACGCATCAGGTTGTCTTCGAGCGAGAGGTAAAAACGGCTGGAGCCCTGGTCGCCCTGGCGCCCTGAGCGCCCGCGTAACTGGTTGTCGATGCGACGCGACTCGTGACGCTCGGTGCCGATGATGTGCAGGCCGCCGCTGGCAAGGACTTCGTCATGCCGCGTCTGCCACATCTCGCGCAGGCGGGTTGTGGTCGCCTGGTCCGGGTTGTCGAGCGCGGCCAGCTCGGCTTCGAGGCTGCCACCCAGTACGATGTCGGTGCCGCGCCCGGCCATGTTGGTGGCGATGGTCACCGTGCCGGGTCGTCCAGCCTGCGCCACGATTTCCGCTTCGCGCTCATGAAACTTGGCGTTCAATACCTGATGCGTGATGCCCTCCTTGTCCAGCAGACGCGAGAGGTGCTCGGAGGTTTCGATTGAGGCGGTACCCACCAGTACCGGCTGGCGGCGGACTTGGCAGGCCTTGATATCCTCGATGATGGCGTTGAATTTTTCGCCTGCGGTAAGGTATACCAGGTCGCCATAGTCCTTGCGCACCATCGGCTTGTGGGTCGGGATCACGACCACCTCAAGGCCGTAAATCTGCTGGAATTCGTAGGCCTCGGTATCCGCCGTGCCGGTCATGCCCGAGAGCTTGTGGTAGAGGCGGAAATAATTCTGGAAGGTGATCGAGGCGAGCGTCTGGTTTTCGCTCTGGATGCGCACGCCTTCCTTGGCCTCAACGGCCTGGTGCAGCCCCTCCGACCAGCGCCGACCCGGCATGGTGCGCCCGGTGAACTCATCGACGATGACGACCTGGTTGTCCTTGACGATATAGTCCACGTTGCGCTGGAATAGTGCGTGCGCGCGCAGTGCGGCATGCAGATGATGCATGAGCATGATGTTGGCGCTGTCATACAGGCTTTCACCTTCCTGCAGGATACCGGCCTCCGCCAGCAGTTCCTCGACGTGCTGGTGCCCATGCTCCGACAACAGCACGTTGCGGTCTTTTTCTTCCACCAGGTAATCACCGGGTGAGTCTGCGTCTGCCTGACGTGTGAGGCGGGGAATGAGCGCATTGATTTTCAGGTACAGATCGGAACTGTTTTCAGTCGCACCTGAAATGATCAGCGGCGTACGTGCCTCGTCAATCAGGATGGAGTCGACCTCATCGACGATGGCATAATACTGGCCGCGTTGCATGCGTTCGCTGCTGGCAAACGCCATGTTGTCGCGCAGATAATCGAAACCGAATTCATTGTTGGTGCCATAGGTGATGTCGGCGGCATAGGCGACACGTTTCTCCTCACCGCTCATGCCTGCTACCACGATGCCGGTGGTGAGGCCGAGAAACGCGTACAGCTTTCCCATCCAGCGCGCATCACGTCGCGCCAGGTAATCATTGACCGTGATGACATGCACGCCTTTCCCGGGCAGGGCGTTGAGGTAGGCGGCGAGGGTGGCAACCAGCGTCTTGCCCTCACCGGTGCGCATCTCGGCGATTTTGCCGTCGTTCAGTACCATGCCGCCGATCAGCTGCGCATCAAAATGGCGCATGTTGAGCGCCCGCTTGCCGGCCTCACGTACGGTAGCGAAGGCCTCAGGCAGCAGGGCTTCCAGGGCTTCGCCCTGCGCCAGGCGGGCGCGGAACTCGTCAGTCTTGGCTGCCAGCGTCGCATCGGACAGGCTGGCAAGCCCTGGCTCCAGGGCGTTGATCTGCGCCACCATCTTGAGTGTGCGCTTCAAAAGCCGCTCATTGCGGCTACCGAAAATTTTGTTTAACAGTTTGCTGGCCATGGTTCGATGATAATCCCGGGTGCGGGCGCCTCGGGTGAGGCGCAATCAAGGCTGCTCGACGGGTTTTTGGTGGGGTAGTATAGTACTACGTTGAGAGTCTGGACGTATGACATTACCGCGCCATATAAATGATTTGTTGGAGACGGCCTCCGTCGCCCGTCTGGTGCGACACACGCAGCACGTGCGGCGTGCGACCGGGATATTGCATGGGTGTGTGGGCGAGCAGATGGCCGGACATTGTTTGGTGGCGAATGTGCGCGCCGATGTGCTTATAATTCATACGGATACGCCTGCCTGGGCGGCCAAACTCCGCTTCCAGGTGGCAGCCTTGCTTAAGCAGTTCAGACAGGAGACGGATTTCGCAGGGCTGCGCACTATCCACATCAAATCTTTTCCCGCCAGCCATCCCGGCAGCTGAGCGGTGCAAGGGTATCCAGGCGTCAGTGGCTGGCGGTGACGGGTTGCATGAAGGAAATAGGCGCGTGGCGCTCGTCATCGAAGGTGACCAGTTCCCACGCGTTTTCGTCGGCGATGAGGGTGCGCAACAGGTGGTTGTTCAGCGCATGGCCTGACTTGTGGCCACTGAAGGCACCGATGAGGCTGCGCCCAAGCAGGTACAGGTCGCCGATGGCATCCAGAATCTTGTGTTTGACGAATTCATCGTCGTAGCGCAGGCCGTCTTCGTTGAGGATGCGGTAATCATCCATCACGATGGCGTTATCCAGGCTGCCACCCAGGGCCAGACCGCGTTCGCGCAGCAGCTCCACTTCGCGCATGAAGCCAAAGGTGCGTGCGCGGCTTACTTCCTTCACGAACGAAGTGGTGGAGAAGTCGATGGACGCCTCACGGTGGCTGTCCTTGAACAGGGGGTGGTTGAAGTCGATGCTGAAGGCGACCTTGAAGCCATTGAAGGGCTCAAAACGGGCCCACTTGTCGCCATCTTCTACCTTCACGGTGTGCTTGATGCGGATGAAGTGCTTGGGTGCGTTTTGCTCTTCGATACCGGCCGACTGGATCAGGAATACAAACGGACCGGCACTGCCGTCCATGATGGGTACTTCGGCGGCGCTGAGATCAATATAGGCGTTGTCCACGCCCAGACCCGCGAGTGCCGACAGCAGATGTTCAACCGTGGAGATGCGCACATCGCCGCTTACCAGTGTCGTAGAGAGTTGGGTGTCCCCCACATTTTCCGGGCGGGCCTGGATCTCGACCGGCACCGGCAGGTCAACGCGACGGAACACGATGCCGGTGTTGATGGCAGCGGGTCGCAGCGTAAGGTAGATCTTCTCCCCGGTGTGCAGGCCAACCCCAGTGGCCCTGATAACATTGCGCAACGTGCGTTGTTTTATCATTCTTCCCCGTTCCCTGTGCAAAGGGTGGTTATAATTCAGACAGATAGCAATGTTATCACAGGAAAATGGCCTTTGCCTAGCCTGTCCTGGCCGTCATTCCAGTATAAGTGACTGATTCCCCTTGGCTCATTAGCCGGTCTGGATGTGCGGCGGCAGGGTCAGTTTGGGCCTGTGGCCAGAACCGCTGCCATCTCAGTCTGCCTGCCGGCGCAGAAAGGCCGGGATGTCGAGGTAGTCGAGATTGCCGTCGGTGTTGCCAGAGAAGCGTTCGCCGCCTGCCACCTGATTGCGGATTATCGTGGGGCGCTCCAGTTGGCCGTAATCCACGACCGGACTGGTGCTCTTTTGTACCAGGCGTACAGGTCGCTCTTCGCTCCGGGCGCTCTGGCCCAGACCAGTGGCCACAACGGTGACGCGCATTTCCTCGTTCATTTCAGGATCGAGCACGGTGCCTACCACCACGGTGGCGTTATCGGAGGCCAGTTCCTTCACGGCGTTGCCGACCTCCTCGAATTCCCCGATCGACATATTGAGGCCGGCGGTCACATTCACCAGGATGCCGCGTGCGCCTGCCAGGCTGATGTTTTCCAGCAGCGGGCTGGCAACGGCTAACTCGGCCGCCTTGCGTGAGCGGTTTTCGCCGGAGGCCACGCCGGAGCCCATCATTGCCATGCCCATTTCCGACATGACGGTACGCACATCGGCAAAATCCACGTTGATGAGACCTGGGCGGGTAATGAGGTCGGCGATACCCTGTACCGCACCGAGCAGCACGTCGTTGGCCGACTTGAAGGCATTCAGCAGGCTGATGTCCTTGCCCAGCACGATGAGCAGTTTTTCATTGGGGATGGTGATGAGCGAGTCGACATACTGGCTCAACTCCTTGATGCCACTTTCTGCGATCAGCATGCGTTTGCTGCCTTCAAACGGAAACGGCTTGGTGACTACGGCCACGGTGAGGATGCCCAGTTCCTTGGCGATCTGTGCTACTACCGGTGCTGCGCCGGTGCCGGTGCCGCCGCCCATGCCTGCGGTGATAAAGACCATGTCCGCGCCCTCAAGCACCTCGATGATGCGCTCGCGGTCATCCATGGCGGCCTGACGTCCGATGTCGGGGTTGGCGCCGGCGCCAAGTCCCTTGGTAATGGCGCCACCCAGCTGCAGCACGGTACGGGCCGAGGTGTTTTTGAGCGCCTGGGCATCGGTGTTGGCACAGACGAAATCGACGCCTTCTATGTTGGCCTGCACCATGTGCTCGACCGCATTGCCGCCGCCGCCGCCTACCCCGATGACCTTGATAACTGCATTTTGCGTATAGGTATCGATTAGTTCAAACATGGTATTCCTCCTTTAATTGAAGTAGCGAGTAGCGGGGTGTCAGTGGCGAGTAACTAATTTCTAGCTGCTCGCTACTAGCCACTCGCCACTGTATTTTTAAAAATTGCCCTGAAACCAACTTCTCATGCGCCCCCACACGCCCCGGTCAGACTTGAGCCGCCGCTCCGGCCCGGGGCCGCTGCGATGGCGCAGGCCGAACAAGAGCAGGCCGACGCCGGTGGAGTAGATCGGGTTGCGTACCACGTCCACCAGCCCGCCGATATACTGTGGCAAGCCAATCCGCACAGGCATGTGGAAGATTTCCTCGGCCAGCTCGACCGTGCCTTCCATTTTGGAGCTGCCGCCAGTGAGTACGATGCCGGCGGCGATCAGGTCTTCGAAGCCGCTGCGCCGGAGTTCGGTCTGCACCAGCGTGAACAGCTCCTCGAGCCGGGGCTCGACGACTTCCGCAAGGGTCTGACGGGCCAGCCGCCGCGCCGGGCGGTCGCCGACACTCGGCACCTCGATGGTCTCGTCGGCCTGTGCCAGCTGGGTCAGTGCGCAGGCGTACTTGATCTTGATTTCCTCCGCATGCAGTGTGGGCGTACGCAGGGCCACCGCAATATCGTTGGTGACCTGGTCGCCGGCGATGGGGATGACGGCAGTGTGGCGGATCGCGCCGCCGGTGAACACGGCGATGTCGGTGGTGCCGCCGCCGATATCTACCAGGCAGACGCCAAGCTCTTTTTCGTCATCGGTGAGTACTGCGGCACTGGAGGCGAGCTGCTCAAGAATGATGTCGTCCACTTCCAGCCCGCAACGGCGCACGCATTTGATGATGTTCTGGGCCGCGCTCACTGCCCCGGTGACCAGATGCACCTTGGCCTCCATGCGCACGCCCGACATGCCGATGGGTTCGCGAATGCCTTCCTGGTTGTCGATGATGAATTCCTGCGGCAGGATGTGCAGGATGCGTTGATCGGCAGGAATTGCAACCGCGCGCGCAGCGTCAATCACGCGCTCGACATCACTTTGGTGTACTTCTTTTTCGCTGATGGCTACGATGCCATGCGAGTTGAGGCTGCGGATGTGCGAACCGGCGATGCCGGCATAGACCGAGTGAATCTGGCAGCCGGCCATGAGCTCGGCTTCTTCCGCCGCGCGCTGTATGGACTGCACGGTGGATTCGATGTTGACCACCACGCCTTTTTTCAGTCCGCGCGAGGGGTGTGAGCCGATGCCGATGATTTCAATGCTGCCGTCTGTGGTAATTTCGCCCACGATCGCAACCACTTTGGAGGTGCCGATATCGAGGCCCACGATCAGGTTTTTTTCAGATTTCCTGGACATCAACTATTTCTCCCCGTTGCTGCTGTATTGTCGCCGGATTCCTGTTGCAGCCAGCGTACGGCCAAGCCATTGCTGTAACGTAAATCGATGACGGCAGGTTGTGTCCCCGCAGCTTGCAAGACTGGCCAGGCGTACACAAAACGCATGAGGCGCGCGTAGCTGTCAGAGCGGCCCAGCGCAAGTTCAATGCCATTGTCGAGAGTCAGATGAAACGCCCGTCGGGCGTCCTGGGTGAGATGCGTTATTCGCAGCCCCAGCGGCAGCAGTGTCTGGTTCATGGCCTGGTAATGTCCGAGCAGGGCGCCGTGCGTGTCATGCGGCCCACGGATGGTGGGGAGGCGATCCGGATACGAGGCGAGTTCTGGCGTAAACAGCCTGCCACTGGTGCTGAGCAGGCCAGTGGCTGCTTCAGCGCCGGTTTCGATCCAGGTGGCGGCGGCGACATGTTCGGTGATGCTCACGCGCAGGGTGTCAGGCCACACGCGCTGTACGTTGACGCTGCTGACCCAGGGCAATGCCAGCGCGGTGTGGCGGATGCCATCGACATCCACGAGGAGGAAATTGCCGCTGGTCACGGTGGCGAGCTTCTGCTGTAGTTCCACGGCAGTTACATGGGTAAATCGGCCCTCGATGCGTACCGATATAATCGGCAAGGTGGCAGGGTCGAGCAGCTTTATGCCGAGCACGGCTGCCGCTGCGGCGAACAGCACGCCCAGCATGACCAGCAGCAGCATGCGCAGACGCGGGCGTTGTTGCGCTACTGGCTGTGGTGTACGGCGCTGTGGTGCGGTGTCGGTGCGCACGGTGGTATGGAGTACGGGCTCTTTCCGTTGCATATACAACCGGGCGCGCTCAGCCGTATCGCGCGCGAGCGCGGTCGGCATGATGGGCGCATGCTCGATCGTGTGGCGCAACGGGCGGATCGTGCCGGCGTTATGCAACACGGCCAGCCTCCGTTCGGGATGCGGTCAGACTGGTTTCCAGGATGCGCCACACCAAGGTATCGAAATCCATGCCTGCGGCGCGCGCGGCCATAGGCACCAGGCTGTGACTGGTCATGCCGGGCACGGTGTTGGCCTCCAGCAGCCATGGTTGCCCCTCGGCATCGACCATGAAGTCAACCCGCCCCCAGCCGCTGCAACCGAGCGCTTCGAAGGCGCACACGGCCATTTGTTGCAATTCCCGTTCGTGTTGCTGGTCGAGTCCGCAGGGGCAGAGGTAGCGTGTGTCATGAGCGACATATTTGGCCTGGTAATCGTAGAATCCCGAAGCCGCTTCGATGCGAATGAGTGGCAGCGCCTCACTGCCCAGCAGGGAGGCGGTGTATTCGGCACCCTGGATATAGCGTTCGGCTACCACATCGGTATCGTAGGTCAGGGCTGCTTGCCATGCCGGGCGTAATGCGTCCGGCGTCGTCACCTGTGTGATACCCAGGGTGGAGCCCTCGCGGGCCGGCTTCACGATCAAAGGCAGCCCTATTTCCTGTAGTGAGCGTGACACGTCATCGGGACGGTTGAGTACCGCGAATTCCGGCGTCGGCAGTCCCAGCGCCTGCCACACCTGCTTGGTGCGTACCTTGTCCATGCCCAGCGCCGAGCCGAGCACGCCGCTGCCGGTGTAGGGCAGATCGAGCATTTCGAGCGCGCCTTGCAGCACGCCGTCTTCACCGCCACGGCCATGCAATACGATGAAAACGCGGTCGAAGCCCCCTTGCTGCAGTGTGCGCAACAATTCAGTGCCGAAGACGTCCAGTGCGTGCGCATCCACGCCTTTGCGTCGTAGCGCTTCAAACACGGCCTTGCCACTTTCAAGTGATACCTCACGCTCGGCCGATGTCCCGCCGTATACGACGGCGACCTTGCCGAAGTCGCGGGCGTTAGTGGTGCGCGAATTCATGCGTCTGCTCCCGCCGCATACTCACCCACAATGCGCACTTCCGGCACCAGTTGTACGTCACACTGTTGCTGTACGCTGTAGGCAATTTTCCGGATCAGCGCCTCAATGTCTGCCGCCGTGGCAGTGCCGGTGTTGATGATGAAGTTGGCGTGCTTGTTCGACACGCAGGCACCGCCAATGCACAGACCTTTGAGTCCGCAGAGCTCGATCAGGCGCGCGGCGTGATCCCCCGGCGGGTTGCGGAACACCGAGCCGGCATTGGGCTGATTGACTGGCTGGGTCTGGTTGCGCTTCTCAAGCAATTCCTTGATACGTGCGCTGATGGCAGCGTTATTGCCGGGCGCCAGGCGGAAGTGCGCGGCACTGAACCACTCCTCGCCGGGGTGGCGCGGGCGCACGCTGCGATAGCCGATGTGAAAATCCTCCGGGGTGCGCAGATGGTGTTCGCCGTGGCGGTCGAGGGTTTCGACAGCACACAGCCACAGCCAGGTTTCGCTGCCATGGGCGCCGGCATTCATGGCCAGTGCGCCACCCACGGTGCCGGGGATGCCGGCCAGGAATTCGATACCGGCAAGCCCTGCGCGCGCAGCAAAGCGCGCCACCTTGGCGCAGGCCACGCCCGCCTCGGCGCGCACCGTGCGCGCGTCGATCTGGGTAAGCTCGTTGAGTGCACCGCTGACGCTAATCACGCTGCCGGTAAAGCCGCCATCGCGTACCAGCAGATTGCTGCCAAGGCCGAGCCACAGCAGGGGCTCGGCCGCAGGTAATTGACGCAGAAACTGCCCCAGGTCGTTGAGGTCGGCGGGTTGAAAAAAGTGCTGCGCAGGACCACCCACACGCCAGGACGTGTGACGCGCCATGGGCTCGTCGTGGCGTAGTGTCCCGCGCAGCTTAAACGTCGCCATTGGGGAGTTGTGATGATGGAGCTCTACGTTCATGGGCGTCCATTCCCGTGCTGCGTGCTACGATGATTCTGTTTCAACGGCGTGACCGGTTGCGATACTGCTGCAAGCTGCTGTGGCAGGGTCGCCGCAACGGTACCGATATCGCCCGCGCCCAGCGTGAGCAGTACATCGCCATCGGCGAGCAGGGCAGCGAGTGTCCCGGCTAGTTCGGCGGCGTGTTCGACGAACACCGGTTCGATCTTGCCGCGCACGCGAATGGCGCGCGCCAGTGCACGGCCGTCGGCGCCGGTAATCGTTGTTTCGCCTGCGGCATACACCTCGGTCAGCACCAGTGCGTCGACCTCGGACAGTACGCGCGCGAAGTCGTCAAACAGGTCGCGGGTACGGCTGTAGCGATGCGGCTGGAAGGCAACCAGCAGGCGCCGCTGTGGCCAGCCGTCACGGATGGCCTGTACCGTGGCGGCGATTTCGCGCGGGTGATGGCCGTAGTCGTCGATGATCAGCACCTTGCCCTTGGGCGTGACGATCTCGCCCTGCACCTGCATGCGTCGTGCGATGCCCTGGAAGCCTTCAAGCGCGTGCTGGATGGCGGCATCGGGGACGCCGACTTCGTGCGCTACAGCCATGGCGGCGAGCGCATTCAGTACATTGTGGCGGCCCGGCAGGTTGAGTGTGACCGGTAACCACGCCTTGCCGCCGCGCCTGACCTTGAAGTGGGTGCGCGCCTGCTCCTGATGGATATCTTGCGCGCAAACATCGGCGTCGGAGGTAAATCCATAGGTAAGCATGGGGCGCGTCACCTGCGGCAGAATTTCCTGTACCACCGGGTCGTCCACACACAGCACGGCCAGCCCGTAAAATGGCAAGTGATGCAGAAATTCGATGAAGGTCTGGCGCAGGCGCGTGAAGTCGCCGCCGTAGGTGTCCATGTGGTCGGCATCAATGTTGGTGACCACGGAGATCATGGGTTGCAGATATAAAAACGAGGCATCGCTTTCGTCTGCTTCAGCGACCAGATATTGGCCCGCACCCAGACGGGCATGCACGCCGGCGCTGTTCAGGCGGCCACCGATCACGAAGGTGGGGTCGAGCCCGCCTTCAGCGAGCAGGCTCGCGACCAGGCTGGTGGTGGTGGTCTTGCCGTGCGTGCCCGCAACCGCAATGCCGTGGCGAAAACGCATGAGTTCGGCCAGCATTTCGGCGCGCGGTACCACCGGGATGCGGCGTGCACGTGCCGCCACGACTTCAGGGTTGTCGTTCTTGACGGCGGTCGAAGTGACGGCAACATCGGCGTCCTGAACATGACGCGCCGCATGGCCGATCGCTATCTGCGCGCCGAGCTCGGCAAGGCGGCGGGTCATGGCGTTCGGGTGTAGATCGGAGCCGGAGACCTGGTAGCCCAGGTTGAGCAGGACTTCGGCAATGCCGCCCATGCCGGCCCCGCCGATGCCGATAAAATGGATGCGGCGCATACGACCCATGCCCAGGCGCGTGTCAGACATGCGCCACCTCCCGACACACGTCGGTAACACGGGTGGCGGCATCGGGCCGGGCCAGCCGGTGTGCTGCCGCAGCCATGGCGCGTACTCGTTCTGGTGTGCGCTGGAGATCGGCGAGCAGCGTTGCAAGCGCATGCGGTGTCAATTGCGATTGTGGTACCAGCAGCGCAGCATTCGCATCCGTGAGGTAACGCGCGTTGTGGGTCTGGTGATCATCTACTGCGAACGGGTACGGCACCAGAATGGAGGCAACGCCGGCGCAGGCCAGCTCGGCAATAGTCAATGCGCCGGCGCGACACAGCACCAGATCGGCCCAACTGTAGGCCGCTGCCATGTCATCAATAAAGGGCTCAAGCCGTGCAGTCACGTGGGCGGCACGGTATTCCTGCTGGGCTGTTGCAAGGTGCTCGGCTCCCGTCTGGTGCCACACCTCGGGTCGTTGCGCGGTGGCCAGTGTGGCCAAGGCGCGCGGCATCACTTCGTTCAGGGCGCGTGCGCCACGGCTGCCGCCCAGCACCAGCAGGCGCAGCGGCCCGGGGCGACCCGGGCGGGTGAGGCTGGCCAGTGTGGCAATCGCCACCCGTACCGGATTGCCGGTGTGCTGCGGATGATATTTTGTGTGCAGGCTGCCGGGGAAGGCCTCCAGCACACGGCTGGCAATGGGAGCCAGCAGACGGTTGGTGAGGCCTGCAATGCTGTTCTGTTCGTGTATCACCAGGGGCTTGTCGAGCAACCAGGCCACCAGGCCGCCCGGTCCGGTCACGAAGCCGCCCATGCCGAGTACCAGTGTGGGCTTGAGCCGTGTGATGAGCATCAAGGCCTGCAGGAATGCCAGCCCGAGTTTATAGGGCGCCAGTACCCAGCTTAAAATGCCTTTGCCGCGCAGCCCGCTGACCGCGATGAATGAAATCGGAAATCCGGCGCGCGGCACGATGTCCGCCTCCAGCCCCGCGCGCGTGCCGAGCCACAATACTTCACAGCCTTGTGTCTTTAATTCTTCTGCCACTGCCAAGGCCGGAAAAATGTGGCCACCGGTGCCACCTGCCATGATGAGCACCCTCATAGCCAGGCACCCGGATATGCAACCATCCCTGGTGCAGTCGCCCGGCCATGCCATTCATGGCATGGCGCTGGTTGCGCCGCAACTCGCCCGCCGGTGCCGCCCGCCATGATGATTACACGTGCTGCCATGCGGGCCTCCCCATGGCATGTGTGCCTGCTGCGGGTGAGCGCTGTGGCATGCGCAACTCGTGGTGTACGCGCAGCAGCAGGGCGACAGCGACACAGCTGGCCACCATACTGCTGCCGCCATAGCTCATGAACGGCAGCGTGAGGCCCTTGGTCGGCAACAGCCCCATATTCACGCCCAGATTGATGGTGGCGGCGAGCGCTATCCAGAGGCCGATGCCCCAGGCCAGATAGGCCGCAAAATAGTTGCTTCTGATCAACGCCAGTTGTGCGAGGGCGAAGGCGCGCCACACGACGACAGCGAACAGTGCAATGACCGTCAGCACGCCGACCAGTCCCAGCTCTTCGGCCAGCACGGCAAACAGGAAATCGGTGTGCGCCTCCGGCAGATAAAACAGTTTCTGCACACTGGCGCCCAGCCCGACGCCAAGCCAGTCGCCGCGTCCGAAGGCGATCAGTGCCTGCGTCAACTGGAAGCCGCTGTCGAAGGGGTCGGCCCAGGGATTGAGAAAAGTGGTGAGCCGTTGCAGGCGGTAGGGCGCGGCAAAGGCGAGGGCGCCGAAGGCGAGCACGGCGAGGCTGAGCAGTGTGCCAAACTGCCACAGGCGTGCGCCGGCAAGAAACAGCATGCCGAGGGCGGTGGCGAGTATGACCAGGGCCGCACCGAAATCGGGTTCAGCCAGCAATAGCGCGGCCATTACGACAAACAGCATCATCGGCCTGAAAAATCCCTGCAACGAGTTGCGCACCTCCGCGCCATGGCGCACCAGATAACCCGCGAGGTAGATCACCACCAGCAGCTTGGCGAACTCTGAAGGCTGCAGCTTTACCGGGCCGAGCGGGAGCCAGCGCATGCTGCCGTTCACCGCGTGCCCGACGCCGGGTACCAGCACCAGTATCAGCAACAGCAGGCCGAACAGCAGCAGCGGCGCGCCGTACTTTTCCCAGTAGACCAGGCGAATGCGCCATACTGCCAGCGCGCACAGCAGACCGACGCCGAGGTACGCGGCCTGACGCAACAAAAAATAAAATGGCTGGCCAGTGGCGCGTTCGGCGCTGGTGATGGAGCTGGAGGCCACCATGACCAGGCCGAGGGCAAGCAGCGCGAGCGTAGCGCCGAGTAGCCAGGCATCGACGTTGCGCAAGGTGGCGGGCGAAGCCTGGCTCATGATGAGGACTCCCCCAGGCAGGCGTGCACAGCGGCGGTAAATACACGGCCGCGTTCTTCGTAGCCGCTGTACATGTCAAAGCTGGCGCAGGCCGGCGACAGCAGCACGGTATCACCTGTACGCGCGAGATGTTGTGCCTTGCGTACGGCGTCTTTCATGTCGTGCGCCTGCACCAGTGCTGTGGTGTTTGCGAGTGCCGTGGTGATGGCAGGTGCATCGCGGCCGAGCAACACCACTGCCCGTGCATAGCGGCTGACGGCATCGCGCAGAATGGAAAAGTCGGCGTTTTTACCGTCTCCGCCGGCGATCAGCACAATCTTGCCTGTGCCCGGCGTCCTGCCTCCCGCAACACTCAGCCCTCCCTGGCTGGCGCCGAGGCCGGACAATGCGGCCAGTGTGGCGCCCACGTTGGTGCCCTTGGAGTCGTTGTACCAGGCAATGCCATCGCACTCGGCTACCCACTGCGAGCGGTGGGGCAGGCCAGCGAACTCTTGCAAAGCATCGAGCATCGCGCGCAGGGGCAGGCCTATGGTGCTGCCCAGTGCCAGCGCGGCAAGTGCATTGGCAATGTTGTGGTCGCCCTTGATGCGTAACGCGCTTGCGGGCAGCAGGTTTTTGTCGCCGGCTGCCAGCCAGCGTTCGCCCTGCGCAGTACGCACGCCGAAATCGCCTGCCTGCGGCTCTGCCAGCGTGAAACCAACACAGTTGCGGCCTGGCTCCGCCATGGCCGCTACCCACGCATCGTCACGATTGACGACCATGACGCCACTGCCGTGATAGATGCGCTGCTTGGCCGCTGCATAGCTTGCGAGATCGGGATAACGATCCATGTGATCAGGGGTGAGGTTGAGCACGGTGGCGGTAGCGGCACTGAGTGAGCGCGTGGTCTCCAGCTGAAAGCTGGACAACTCCAGCACATAGAGTTCAGGCGGAGTGTCGTCGAGCAGGTCGAGCGCTGGCGTGCCGAGATTGCCGCCTACGCGCACGTTGCGCCCGGCGCGCTGGGCCATGTTGCCGAGCAGTGTGGTGACAGTACTCTTGCCGTTGGAGCCGGTGATGGCCACCGTCGGTGCATGCGCATTCAGCGCAAACAGCTCGATATCGCCGATAATCTCGATGCCATGAGACTGTGCGGCAGCGAGCGCGGGTTCGCGCAGACTTACGCCGGGGCTTGCGATGATCTGGCGTGCGTGCAAACAGGCGTCTGCGTCCAGACCGTTCAGGCGCAGTGGTGCATCGGGAAATTCCTTGCGCAAGGTGGCGAGGCCGGGTGGTTCGGCGCGGCTGTCGGTTACGGCAAACGACATGCCGCGCCGGTGCAGGAAACGTGCGACCGAAAGCCCGGTCTTGCCAAGGCCGACGATCAGGGTCTCTGGCAGTGCTGTGTTGGTTGTCATGACAGCCGCCATTTCAACGCAGCTTCAGTGTCGCGAGGCCGATCAGCACCAGCACCACGGTGATGATCCAGAAGCGCACGATTACGCGCGGCTCGGGCCAGCCCTTGAGTTCGAAATGGTGGTGCAGCGGCGCCATGCGGAAGATGCGTTTGCCGGTGAGCTTGAACGACGCGACCTGCAGAATCACCGACACGGTTTCGATCACGAATACGCCGCCCATGATGAACAGCACGATTTCCTGGCGCACTACCACCGCGATCACGCCCAGTGCCGCGCCGAGGCCGAGTGCGCCGATGTCACCCATGAATACCTGCGCCGGGTAAGTGTTAAACCACAGGAAGCCGAGTCCTGCGCCGGCCAGTGCGCCACAGAAAATCACCAGCTCACCTGCGCCCGGAATGTGGGGAATGCCGAGGTAGTGGGCGAAGTTCACATGACCGCTGGCATAGGCAAAGATGCCGAGCGCTGCACCGACCATTACCGTGGGCATAATGGCGAGCCCGTCCAGGCCGTCGGTGAGATTGACCGCGTTGCTCGTGCCCACGATGACGAAGTAGGCCAGTGCGATAAACAGCACGCCAAGCTCCAGCGTGGCGTGTTTGAAAAACGGGACGATGAGCTGGGTCTCGGCGGGAATCTGCGCGCTGAAAAAAAGTATCATCGCCGCACCCAAGCCCACGACGGATTGCCAGAAATATTTGCTGCGCGCAGACAGACCCTTGGAGCTGCCCTGGGTCAGCTTGGCATAGTCATCGATGCCGCCGATCACACCGAATAGCAGCGTAACCAGCAGCACCAGCCAGACGTGACGATTGCCGAGGTCGGCCCACAGCAGCGTTGCTACTGTAATGGAGACCAGTATCAGCGCACCGCCCATGGTTGGCGTACCCGCCTTGCTCAGATGACTTTGCGGTCCGTCGTCACGCACCTGCTGGCCGATCTGGCGGAAACTCAGCAGGCGGATCATGCGCGGACCCAGCAGGAGTGAAATCAGCAGCGCGGTCAGTACGCCGAGAATGGCGCGTAGCGTGAGATACTGAAACACGCCAAAGACGCTGTAGAATTGTTCCAGATGTTTAAACAGGTACAGCAGCATGATCAGTGCTCCGTTGCCGTGAGTGCCGCGACCACGCGCTCCATCTCCGCGCTGTGTGAGCCCTTTACCAGCAGCGTGATGTCATCCGCATGGTTGCCTGCAATCGCCAGGCGAATCGCGTCGACCAGTTCGGCCTGGGTGGCAAAGTGGTGCGCGCCATGGCCAAAACTCTTGCTGGCTTCGCGGCTCAGTTCACCCACACAATAGAGGCGATTGATGCCCGCTGCATGTGCCGCGCGGCCGACCGCGTGGTGCGCTTGCGCTGCATCAGGTCCCAACTCCGCCATATCACCCAGCACCAGCCACTTGGCGCCTGGCTGCGCAGCCAGCACCGTGATACCTGCATTCAGTGAGGCCGGGTTGGCGTTGTAGCTGTCATCAATGATGCGCACGCCATTGTAGCCAGTGCGCAGCTGCAGCCGCCCCGCCACGGCCCGCATGCCTTCCAGTCCGTGCTGAATATCGGTGAGCGGGGCCTCGACGGCCAGCGCCGCCGCCGTGGCTGCAAGCGCATTCATGACGTTGTGCTTGCCGGGCAGTTTGAGGCGTAGCGCCAGTTGTCCGGCGGGCGTCACCAGCTGGATCAGGCTGCCGTCGGCATGCGCCTCCCATTGCGCACTCACATCGGCGGGTTGTGACAGCCCGAAGCTCAGACAGCGACGACTGCCTGCGAGCCCGCGCCACAGGGGTGCATACACGTCATCGGCATTGATCACGGCGATGCCATCGTCATCCAGCCCGGCATAGATCTCGCCCTTGCCGTGCGCCACGCCGTCCAGGCTGCCAAAGCCTTCCAGATGGGCCGGGCCGGCATTGGTGATGAGTGCGACCGTAGGACGCACCAGCTGGGTGAGATAGCCTATTTCACCCAGGTGATTGGCGCCCATCTCGATCACGGCATAACGATGCTTGCCATCGAGCTGGAACAGGGTCAGCGGTACGCCGATGTCGTTGTTGAAGTTGCCCTGGGTAACGAGCATGGGGCCGCTCTGGGCCAGAATTGCGGCGATCATTTCCTTTACGGTGGTTTTGCCATTACTGCCGGTGACGCCAATCACCGGCAGTGAAAACTGCGCCCGCCAGCCAGCGGCGAGTTGGCCCAGCCCTTGGTGGGTGTGCGCTACCGCGAGCTGGGGCAGTGGGGCCTCTACCCGCTGGTTTACCAAGGCCGCCACCGCACCCTTGGCGAACGCTTCGGAAATAAAGTGGTGACCATCGAAATTTGGGCCGACAAGCGCAACGAATAAATTGCCGTGTTGCAGGCTGCGGGTATCCGTGCTCACGCCGCGAAACGTCACATCGGCGCCGATGTGTTCGGCGGCGAGCAGGTGGGCGGCGGCGGAGAGTTGCATCTGGATCATTCCTCCATCTCATGCAGCAGGCGCTGCACCTGCTCACGGTCGCTGAGCGGCAGTTTTTCATTGCCGATCTGCTGGTAGTCCTCGTGGCCCTTGCCGGCTATCAGCACGGTGTCCGTGGGCAAGGCGTGGTGCAGCACGAAGGCAATGGCCTCGGCGCGCCCGCGATGGATATAAACAGCGTCCGGGTTGGCCATGCCGCCCAGGATGTCGGTGATGATGCTCACCGGGTCTTCGTGGCGCGGATTGTCATCCGTGAGTACGATGAAGTTGGCATGCGCCTCCGCTGCCTGGCCCATGAGCGGACGCTTGCCACGGTCACGGTCGCCGCCGGCACCAAAGACGCACCACAGCTTGCCGCCGGGCGGAGTATGTTCACGCAGTGTCTGCAGGGCCTGGGCCAGGGCATCCGGGGTGTGGGCGTAGTCCACCACCACCAGCGGACGCCGCCGTCCGCCGCCGAAGCGCTCCATGCGGCCGGCTATGGGCTGTACGCCCTCCAGTCGATCCAGCGCATGCTTCAACGACTTGCCTTGCAGCAGCAGTACGCTGAGTGCCGCGAGCAGGTTGGAGGCGTTGAAGCGGCCGAGCAGCGGGCTGTGCAACATGCCATCACCTGCGGGCGTATGCACCTTCATACGCAGCCCGTCAGGGCCGAGCTTGAGCTGACTGCCGCGCACGCCGCTGGCAGCTGCCGCGCCCAGCCCGTAGTGGAGGGTTTTGATGTGATCGGGCAGCGTGTTGATGATCTCGCGCCCATAGGCGTCATCGGTGTTGATCACTGCGCGCCGCAGTCCGGGCATCAGGAACAGGCGGCGTTTGGCCTGACCGTATTCTTCCATGCTGGCGTGATAATCGAGATGATCGCGAGTGAGGTTGGTGAATACTGCGGTATCGAAACTGACACCGTTGGCGCGG
Source organism: Gammaproteobacteria bacterium (assembly GCA_030680605.1). Classification (NCBI taxonomy): domain Bacteria; kingdom Pseudomonadati; phylum Pseudomonadota; class Gammaproteobacteria; species Gammaproteobacteria bacterium. Next base: position 257,258 of record JAUXUQ010000010.1, read on the forward strand.
CCCTGGGTAAGCCCGTGGGATGAAACCTCCATCACCACATGATGGGCCTGCGCGGCCCGGAACTGTGCCAGCAGTGCGTGCAGCTTGAGGGCATCGGGCGTGGTGTTGTGCGCGCTCTGCAATTGACCGTAGAGCCCGTAGCCCAGCGTGCCGATGACCCCGCAGGCGGTTTTGTTGTCCTCTGACAGCGCCTGCGCAAGTATATGGCTGACTGAAGTCTTGCCGTTGGTGCCGGTGATGCCGATGATGCTGAGGTGTTGGCACGGGTAATCATAAAAGCGTTCGGCAATCACCCCTGCACGCTGGCTCAACTGCTCAACGCTGATCATGGGCGTACGTTTTTTGTGTTCATTGCAGCCAGTTTGCAGTTCATGTGGCGCGTGCTCTGTGGACCATTCCCAGGCCACGGCAGCGGCGCCTGCCTGTATGGCTTGTTCGATGTGGCGGTGGCCATCGGTCTGCGTGCCGCGACAGGCGAGAAACAGGTCACCGGCGCGGGTGGTGCGGCTGTCCAGCGAGAGACCGTAGATCAAGCGCTCACAGGCGGGCGCGATTTCAGTGAAGCCCGCCAGCAGGGCTGACAGTCGGTGTGCCGCGGGTGCATGGTAACTGCTGGAACGTGAGGCAGCTGTCATTCGGCATCTCCTGTATAAGTGTCTGGGGACAGGGTGTTGATGCTTGTCTGGTGCAAATCAGTGCGGGGCAGGTTGTGTGCGAGCTGCTGTGTCTGAACGACAGGGGCATCCGGTGCGATATTGAGCAGACGCAGGGCGCCTGCCATGACACGCGAAAACACCGGGGCTGCGACATGGCCGCCATAATACTGTTCGCCCCCAGGCTCATTGATGACCACGACGGTGACCAGGCGTGGGTGATGTGCGGGAGCGAAACCGGCAAACAATGCAACATAGCGACTCTTGTCATAACCGTGCGCGCCGACCTTGTGTACCGTGCCGGTTTTTCCTCCCACACGATAACCTGTGACACGGGCCTGGGTGCCGGTGCCGCCTTCATGGGTGACGCTCTCCAGCATGGAGCGCAGTGCCGCCGCCGTATCCGATTGCATGACGGTATTGGCATTCGACGGCTTCTTTACGGGCAGAAACGATGCCGGATGCAGTTGCCCGCCGTTGGCAATCGTTGCATAGGCGCTGGCGAGTTGCAGCGCGGTTGTCGAAACGCCATATCCAAAGGCAAGTGTGGCACGCTCCACCTCGCGCCAGCGTGTGTAAGGCGGCAGCACGCCGTCCGCTTCACCCGGAAAACTGCTGCCAGTGGCGGCACCAAAACCCACGCCTGAAAACATGCGCCACAACTGTTCGCGAGAGATGGCGAGCGCCATCTTGGAGGCGCCGACGTTGCTTGATTTCTGGATTACGGTGGCAACATCAATGCGCCCGTAGTCATGGATATCCCGCACGCTCTTGTTGCCCACGCGCAGCAGGCCGGGCGCGGTATCGATCAGTGTGCCGGGTTGGTACAGTCCGGACTCCAGGGCGGCGGCGGCGGTGAAGGGCTTGATCGTGGAGCCGGGTTCAAACAGGTCGGTGACTGCGCGGTTGCGCTTGTCACTGCGCGCGCCATTGGAGCGGTTCGGGTTGTAGGCAGGGAAATTGACCATGGCCAGCACTTCACCTGTACCGGCCTCCATGACCACCAGTGAGCCTGAGCGGGCCTTGTGTTGCAGCAGCGCCGCCTTGAGTTCGCGGTAGGCCAGGTACTGGATACGGCGATCGAGGCTGAGACGTAACTCCCTGCCGGGGCGCGGGATGCTCAGACTCTCTACATCTTCCACGATACGGCCGAGCCTGTCCTTGATCACGCGTTTTGCCCCGGGTACGCCGCGCAGCCAGTCGTCGTAGGCGAGTTCGATGGCCTCCTGCCCGATATCGTCCACGTTGGTGATGCCGACCACATGCGCCATGATCTCGCCGTCCGGATAGTAGCGCCGATACTCACGCATGAGCGCCACCCCAGGCACATTGAGGGCCATCACGCGGGCCGCGAGGTCGGGGTCGATGCGGCGCTTGATATAGACAAACTCGCGTTCCAGCCGCGCGGCCAGATAGGCTGCGAGGCCATCACTGTCGAGATCGAGCAGGGCGGCGAGGGCTGGCCAGTCGGCTTGGGCGGTGGCGAGTTCGCGCGGGTTGGCCCACACTGACTCCACCGGCGTGCTCACTGCCAGAGGTTCGCCATTGCGGTCGGTGATGATGCCGCGATGTGCGGGCAGCGCGACCACGCGCAGGTAGCGTGCCTCGCCCTGGTCACGCAGAAATTCCTTGTGCACCACATGCAGATCAACCGCACGCCAGACCAGCGTCAGGCCGGCCAGTGCGAGCAGCGTAAACACCACGATGCGGCGTGCGGGATGGAGGGTAAAGGGCGCGCTGGTGGTCACGGTTGCTTGATGATCCGGGTGGCGTCAGGCCCGGGCACCGACATTTCCAGTTGCTCGCGTGCAATCGGGTCAATGCGGCTGTGCGTGGCCCAGGTGCTTTGCTCGAGCTGCAGTTGTCCCCATTCCACATCCATGTCATCGCGCACCTGTTGCAGGGCCTGCAACTCGATGAACAGCTTGCGGCCTTCGTGGCGGGCGTAGACCACGGCGAGCGCGCTGGCCAGCGCTGCCAGCGCCAGCAGGGCGGCGAATAGCATGTCGCCATGCAGTCTCATGGTTGCCGCTCCGCAACCCGCAGCACGGCACTGCGCGCGCGCGGGTTGGCGGCGATCTCGGCTGCGCCCGGGCGGATGGCCTTACCGACGGCACGCCAGCGCGGATGCAGATCGGCATGGATGACGGGAAGTTCGGGCGGTAGTTCGACGCCACGCGCCTCGCGCCGGATGAAGCGTTTTACCAAGCGGTCTTCCAGGGAGTGAAAGCTGATGACGGCAAGCCGCCCACCGGGCGCTACCACATCGGCACACTGGTTTAGACAAGCAGCCAGATCGTCGAGTTCATGATTGATGAAAATACGGATGGCCTGAAAGCTGCGCGTGGCGGGATTTTTGTCGCGCTCCCAGCGCGGGTTGGCGGCGGCCACGGTCTCGGCCAGCTGGCGCGTGGTGGTGATGGGGGTATGGACGCGTTGGGTCACGATGGCGCGGGCAATGCGGCGCGCATAGCGTTCTTCGCCGTACTCAAACAGGACGCGGACGATCTCGTCTTCACTGGCCCGCGCCAGCCAGTCGGCGGCGCTGATGCCGCTGTCCGGATCCATGCGCATATCGAGCGGGCCGTCGGAGGAAAAACTGAAGCCGCGCGCAGGGTCGTCAAGTTGGGGCGAAGACATCCCGAGGTCGAGCAGTACACCATCGACCTTGCCCAGCCACCCCCGGCTTTCAATATGCTGCTTGAGCACCGAAAACGACCCCCGTTCAATCATGAAGCGCTTATCCGCCGCCAGCCCCTCCAACCCCGCCTGCACCGCCTGCGGGTCCTTGTCGAGCGCCAGCAGGCGCCCCTCCTTGCCCAACTTTTCCAGCACCGCTGCCGCATGGCCGCCACGACCGAAGGTACCGTCCACATACCGGCCTTCCGGTTTGATCGCGAGGCCCGTGAGCGCCTCTTCCAGCAACACCGCACGGTGCTGATTACTCATCGTTATCTAAACCAGGATTTAGGGGCCAGGGGCTACGGAAAATCCCTCGTCTCTAGACCCTAGCCCCTTAGTTAGAGCGACAGCTTTTTCATGTCGTCGGACAACTCCTTGTAGTCTCCGATATCCTCTTCCAGCCACGCGGCACGCTGCTCGCTCCACGCCGCCTCGGCCCAGATTTCAAACTTTTTGCCCTGACCGATCAGCACCACCTGCTTGTCGATCTGGGCGAACTCGCGCAGCGGGGCGGGCAGCAGCAGGCGCCCCTGGCCGTCGAGATCACACTCGGTGGCGTGGCCGATGAGCAGGCGCTGGATGCGGCGTGAGCCCTTGTCGAGGCTGGGCAGGCGGTCGATAACGCGCTCAATCTCTTCCCACACCGACAGCGGATACAGCCACAGGCAGCGGTCTTCCGGGTCAATGGTGGCCACCAGATTGCCGTTGCACTGGGCCGTCAGGCGCTCACGGTAGCGCGCGGGCATCGCCATGCGCCCCTTGGCATCCAGACTGAGTGCGTTTACCCCTCGAAACACGCCTGCCTCCCCACGCCAGCTGCGGCTAACCCACTTTACCCCACATTTTCCCACTATAGAAAGATAAGTGCTGAATTGTCAAGTGAAATCATTGGAATAGAACAGCATGCTGAGAGCCGGGGCGGGCACGGCAAAAGGCCCGGGCAGGGGTAGGAGAAGGGGGTAGAAAGAGCTCGATTTACTGGTCAGGGGTAACTGTTAAAAGCGGGAGTCAGCCGATAAGCCGGGTTCTGTCGTGGACAGCCATTCCTCTGGGATACGCGTCACCGCGTACCTCAAGCAACCTACCCGGAAACGGTGCGGGCCGCACCATGGTTTCCCTATTTGGTCTTGCTCCGGACGGGGTTTTCCCTGCCACCAGTGTTGCCACTGGCGCGGTGCGCTCTTACCGCACCATTTCACCCTTACCGGCCTGCACGGATGCAGACGTAGGCGGTATGTTTTCTGTGGCACTTTCCATAGGCTCGCGCCTCCCAGGTGTTACCTGGCGTCCTGCCCTGTGGAGCCCGGACTTTCCTCCCCGCGTCTGGATTCCAGCCACGGAGCGGCTGTCTGGCCGACTCCCGCTGCTAGTCTAACATGGCGCAACGCCGCAGCCGTGAATAAGAAATAGTTGACAGTTGAGTAAACCGGTGGCATTTAGCGGGAGCAGGGGTGGGGTAATAACAGTCAGTCGGGGAAATGTATGAGCACATGCATGACCGAGCACTACCGGAAACTGATCACCCGGTCGGCCTTGTTTGAAAAGGTCAGCCTGGATGGGATGGCGCGTCTGCTGGAAGCGTGTCCGCTCAAGGATTTGATGCGGAGTGAGGCGCTGCTCAGGCCGGGTCAGCGCAATGACAAGCTTTATCTGATACTCTCCGGTGCGCTCAACATACACCTGAGCGACACACACGCGGCACCCTTTCTTACGCTGGGTGCAGGCGAGTGCGTGGGCGAGATTTCCATCCTGACCGAAACCACGACCACTGCTTCCGTTATTGCCGAAGAGGACAGTGTGCTGCTGGTCATCAAACAGTCGACCTTGTGGTCCATGACTCGCATCTCGCATGGCCTGGCGCGCAACCTGCTCAAGATCCTGGCGCAGCGTTTGAGGTATAACAACAGGGTCATTGCAGAGGCGGCAGGCTGACAGGCGTGCAGGGGCAGGCCTGACTAAAACAGTGCGAAGCTCCATGAGATCAGATCAGGATTGGCCGACGCTGACGGTGTGACCATATCCAGCCTTACAGTCGTGACAGTCTGGGGTGCCATGCCGCGCCCGATATCAACGTCCGGCAACAGATAGTCGGCGGGCTGGAAGCGGCGGTGCCCCACTAATGCGCCATTGAAATCCGCCAGCGTAAGTTCGAGCGCGGGATAAGGCTGCGCGAACGGTGCCTTGTTCAGCAGCGTCACACTGACCAGCAGGGTATTCTGAAAGTGCGGGTGCGGGCGCACATACTGCCCTTGCAGCTCAATTTGCGTCAGGTTACGCCGCAGGGGCATCGCGCAGTGCGCAAACATCTCCACTAGCGTGCATAACTGTTCCACCAGCGGACGCAGCGCCGGCGAGCGCGCGAGGTTGTCGCGCGTGGCGTAGGCATATTGTGCCAGCAGCAAGGCCAGCAAAAAGACAATACCCATGCTCCACAGCGCCGTGCCCAACGCCCGGTAGGGCCTTCTGCGCGGACAGGCGAATTCCTCCATCATGATGCGGGGTGGTGTGTCGATCAAGTCAGAAATCATGGGTCCTGTGGGAGCCATGGATGCGCTAATGACGGCTGCGGGTGACGCGCCCGTCTCATCACCCGCCATGCTGTCGGCTGCAAGCAGGGAGGCCGATGGCGCTGCAGCGGTTTCCAGCGGTGTGTCACTGAGGCGGCTTAATGCATTGAACGCGCTATCGCAGTGCGCGCAACGCACCTTGCCCAGCGCCGCCTTCAGTTCAGCAGCGATGATGAGGTATTGCGTGTTGCACAGCGGACATTGCGTGTACATATGGGCTATACCTTAGCGGATGTGCGCACCGCTTCCAAGAGCATCCAGTCTTCACGCAGAACTTTCTGCACCATTGAAAACCAGGGGAGATAGGCGGCTATCACGTCGTCTGCCTGTTGCTCAAGTATGCCCGACAACACCAGCTGGCCCCCGGTGCGCAGGTGTTGCGCAAACAGAGGCGCAAGTGTCATCAGCGGTTGCGCAACAATATTGGCCAGCAGCACGTCGGCCTCCAGCGCCGGGAGCTGCTCCGGCGCCAGCGTGTGCAGCTGCACTGCATTTTTTTCCGCGTTGGCGCGAGTGGCGGTGAGCGCCTGCGGGTCGTAGTCGGTGGCATACACCGTGCGCGCGCCGAGCTTCGCCGCCGCCAGTGCGAGGATGCCAGAGCCGCAGCCATAATCGATTACCGTCAGGTCGGCGGGAGGGTGCTGCGCCAGCCACTCCAGACACAGCGCGGTAGTGGGATGGGTGCCGGTGCCGAAGGCGAGGCCGGGGTCGAGCAGCAGTGTGACGCGTGTGGCATCCGGCGGTGTCAGCCAACTGGGGCAAATGCACAGCGTGTCATCGAAGCACAGTGGCTTGAACTGGTCGAGACACACCCGCTCCCACGCCTGTTCCGCCAGTGGTTCCAGCGTGTAATCACGCACCGATTCGTCACCGCTTTGGGCATGCAATTGCTCGACAATGGCGGGGATGTCGGCGTCGGCGGCAAACAGGCCTTCAACGCTGGTGTGCGTCCACAGCGGCGTGTCACCGGGAGCAGGTTCATATAATGGCTCGTCCTGGCTGTCGCGCAGGGTCACTGCGAGCGCGCCCGCGTCTGTAAGGCGGTCGGCGAGCGCTTCGGCCAGCGCGGAGGGTGCGTTAAATTTGAGTTGCAGCCAAGCCATGGGTATTTAGCTTTAAATGCTATCAGGCGATGATAGGCAGCCTATCATACATGCACGGTAACGTTGGATCAGGATGGTAGGTGCAAGGAATGAAAAAGTAGCGGAATTAAAGAGCTAGAGAATGATATTTAATTTACTATCACTTCGGCAGCATACTTGGATAGGTTTAAAGTAGGCGTCTAAATCTCGTCAGGATTCATAATAAGAATAGCTCATGGATATCTACGAAAAATTAGGATTTGTCTTATTGGGAGCCATTATTTCGGGCGCACTGTATCTAATTAAGAGGATGGTTGAGAAGAAGCCGCAATCAGACAAACTTGATAGGCAAAGGAAAGTCCTTGAAATAAATAAGCAGTTATCTGAGCAATGCCTATCGATTGAGGATCTTTGTGAATTAGAAAATGCTCTGACCGGAAAGTCGGAGTTAATAGGCAAGGCATCTAGGTTAATAGAAAATGAAACCCAGTCGCTGGTCGAAAAAACTGATGGGGAATTTCTTTCGCAGGCCGCACTTAACATAAGGGCGGATGCTAATCTGAAGATTTCTAAAGCCAGATTAGAGCAAACCTTAAACGAGCTTTCTTTTAAAATTGATGAGATAGAAAGAGAGGCTTTATATGAATCACAGAAGGCGTGGGAAGAATACAGCGAAAAACAGGCAGAGTCTGCATCAATAGGTTATCGAGGAGGTAGTATATATCCTCTAATTTATCTATCTGAGCTTGAATCCCTAACTGTTGAAAGGGCGGCTAGATTGCAGGTAGAGTTAGATGAATTAAAGAGGTTAGGAAATTAAAGTACTGACAAGCTTGTTAAGCACGGTAGGGAGCACTAACTGCAGCACATCCCGCCGAATGTAACCGCTAACACTTCGGTGCATTACGGCTTGCACCTGATGCGCCCTACGCCTACAACCCCAGTTTCTTTTCCAGATAGTGTATCGAGGTGCCACCCTGCTGAAAGGCTGCGTCAGCAATGATGTCACGCTGTAGCGGGATGTTGGTCTTGATGCCGTCCACCACAATTTCGGCCAGCGCGGTGTGCATGCGCGCCAGTGCCGAGGCGCGCGTGTCGCCGTGCACGATGAGCTTGCCGATCAATGAGTCGTAGTTCGGCGGCACGGTGTAACCGTTGTAGATGTGCGAGTCCATGCGCACGCCCGGCCCGCCGGGGGCGTGGAACTGGGTGATGGTGCCGGGCGAGGGCGTGAATTTTTTCGGGTCTTCGGCGTTGATGCGGCATTCGATGGCGTGGCCGCGCCAGATAACGTCCTTCTGGCGTACAGACAGGCGCTCGCCCGAGGCGATGAGCAACTGCTCCCGGACAAGATCGATGCCGGTGATCATTTCGGTGACAGGGTGCTCGACCTGGATGCGGGTGTTCATCTCGATGAAATAAAAACGGCCGTTTTCGTATAAAAATTCAAACGTGCCGGCGCCACGGTATCTGATGTCGCGGCAGGCCTCGGCGCAGCGCTCGCCCATGCTGTTGCGCAGTTTCTCCGGTATGCCCGGCGCGGGCGCTTCTTCCAGCACTTTCTGGTGCCGGCGCTGCATGGAGCAGTCGCGCTCGCCGAGGTGGATGGCATTGCCGTGGGTGTCGGCCAGCACCTGAAACTCGATGTGGCGCGGGCGCTCAAGGAATTTTTCCATGTACACGGTATCGTTGCTGAACGCGGCCAGCGCCTCGGACTTGGTGAGGGTGATGGCGCTGAGCAGGGTGGCGTCGGTATGCACCACGCGCATGCCGCGCCCGCCGCCGCCGCCTGAGGCCTTGATGATGACCGGATAACCGATCTTGTGCGCCAGGGCGAGATTTTCCTTGGCGTTGTCGCCGAGCGGGCCGTCAGAGCCCGGCACGCAGGGTACCCCTGCCTTCTTCATGGTGTTGATGGCGGCGATCTTGTCGCCCATCAGGCGGATGGTCTCGGCGCGCGGCCCGACGAAGATGAAGCCGCTCTGCTCCACGCGCTCGGCGAAGTCGGCATTTTCCGACAGAAAGCCGTAGCCGGGATGGATGGCGACCGCGTCGGTGACCTCGGCGGCGCTGATGACCGCCGGAACATTGAGATAGCTCTGGGCCGATGGTGCAGGGCCGATGCAGACCGATTCGTCCGCCAGCAATACGTGCTTGAGGTTGCGGTCAACGGTGGAGTGCACCGCCACGGTCTTGATGCCGAGCTCGCGGCAGGCGCGCAGGATACGCAACGCGATTTCACCGCGGTTGGCGATGACGACTTTTTCAAGCATGGGGGGTGGTCGTCAGCAGGTAAGGCAGCGCGGGTGCCGGGCTCATTCGATGACAAACAACGGCTGGCCGAACTCGACCGGCTGGCCATTCTCGACCAGCATCGCCTGCACCACGCCGGACTTGTCGCTTTCGATCTGGTTCATGATTTTCATGGCCTCGATCACGCACAGGATGTCGCCCACGTTCACGCTCTGGCCGATCTCGACGAAGGACGGGGCACCCGGCGTGGGCGCCTGGTAGAAGGTGCCGACCATGGGGGCGTTCACGGTGTGTCCGGCAGGGACGGTGGGTGCCGCCGGTACGGCCGGTTCGGTGGGCGCTGCTGCCGGGGTGTGGCCGTTTTGCAGTGCTGCCGGCGCGGCTTGCATGGCCACTTGGGTGCCGCTCTGGCCGTGGCGGCTGATGCGCACCGACTCTTCGCCCTCGCGGATTTCGATTTCGGCAATGCCGGATTCCTCCAGCAGCTCGATCAGTTTTTTTACCTTGCGGATGTCCATGGTAGGTGGGCCTTAGGCGGTAGCGGGTGAGAGGCGCTGGAGTGCGGCTTGCAGCGCCAGTTCGTAGCCCTGTGCGCCGAGCCCGCTGATGACGCCGACGGCAATGTCGGAGAAATAGGAGGCCTGGCGGAATTCTTCCCGCGCATGCACGTTGGACAGGTGCACCTCGATGAACGGGATGTCTACGGCGGCGAGGGCGTCGCGCAGGGCGACACTGGTATGGGTGAAGGCCGCCGGATTGATGAGGATGAAGGCGACACCTTCGGTCTGGGCGGCGTGGATGCGCTCTACCAGGCTATGCTCGGCATTGCTCTGGAAGTGCTGCAGGCTGTGGCCGGCGGTTCGGGCCAGGGTTTCCAGCCGCGCGTTGATGGCGTCCAGCCCGGTGTGGCCGTAGTAATCGGGCTCACGGCTGCCCAGGAGGTTGAGATTGGGGCCGTGCAGTACCAGCAGTTTCGCCATGCAAGACTTTCCCTGCGACCAAAGACCGCCCCATTGTGCCTAGAAAAGGCGGGGCTGTCCAGCAGGAATGAGTCTAATTTGAAGACGTTCGCCGCATTTGACGGCAAGATTGCCTAAATAGCGGGTAGTTCGAAGGCGCTGCGTACATGGGTGAGGAATTTCTTGGCGCCTAAGGCACCAATTAGACGATATTCGGTGCGCTCTTGTCCATCCGGGCCGTAAAAGATCATGGTCGGGGGGCCAAATACGCCCAGTGTCTTTTGCAGGTCACGGTCAGTGGCGTCATCGGCGGTAACGTCGGCCTGTAGCAGTACCGCCACCGACAAGGCCTGTTGTACGGCGGGGTCGGAGAAGGTGTATTTCTCCATCTCCTTGCAGGAGACGCACCAGTCGGCATAAAAGTCGAGCATCACCGGTTTGCCGGCGGCACGGGCCTGCATGATTTCGTCCTGCAGTTGGGCGAGGTCCTTGATCTGCTTGAACGGCAGGGCCGGCAGGGCCGCAGCGGAGATCGCCCGATCGGCGCCAGCTACAGCGAAATTTTGCAGCGGCTGGAGGGCATCCCTGCCGCCACTGGCGGCGCCTATGGCGAGCAGGCTGCCATAGATCAGCATCACCACACCCACGCCCTTCCAGAGTTTGCGCCAGCCGGTGGCCTCGGGTTGCAGGCGCTCCAGCGCACCCATGTAGATGGCGCAGATAATCAGCAGCAGTGCCCACAGGGCCAGGGTGACGGAGGCAGGCAGGATGCGCTCCAGCAGCCATACCGCCAGGGCCAGCAACAGCACGCCGAACACGGCGTTCACGGTGCTCATCCAGCCGCCCGCGCGGGGCAGCCATTTGCCGAGTGAGGTGCCGACCAGCAGCAGGGGTACCCCCATGCCCATGCTGAGGGTAAACAGCGCGGCCCCGCCCAGCACGGCGTCACCGCTCTGACCGATCACGATCAGCGCTGCGGCCAGCGGCGCCGCCACGCAGGGGCCAACGATCAGCGCCGAAAACAGCCCCATAAGGGCTACCCCTGACAGGGTGCCGGCCTGCTGGCTATTGCTGAGGCGCGTCAGGCGGGTCTGCAATGCGGCCGGTAATTGCAGCTTGTAGAGACCAAACATGGACAGCGCCAGCAGCACGAAGACGATGCTGAAGCTGCTGAGTACCCACGGGCTCTGAAAGGCGGCCTGCAGGTTACTGCCGAACAGCCCTGCGGCCACGCCCGCAATGGTGTAGGTGGCTGCCATGGCGAGCACGTAAACCAGCGACAGCATGAAGGCGCGACGCGAGTTCTGCATGCCGCCCTGACCCACAATAATGCTGGAGAGTATTGGCACCATGGGAAATACGCACGGCGTAAAGGCGAGCAGCAGGCCCAGGCCGAAGAAGGTCAGCAGCGCGAAGGCCGTGCTGCCGCCGGTGAGCAGGCGTGCCAGTTGATCCTGTTCGGTTAATGCGGGCGCGCCAGTGTTGGCGCTAGCGCCGACGAGTGGATTGGCTGCGCTCGCTACCGGCAGTTGCAGGCTGACGGTTTTGGTCATCGGTGGGTAGCAAAAGCCCGCCTCGGCACAGCCCTGGTAACCGACGCGCAGGGTGATGGCAGTCGGTGCAGCGCTGGTGCGTAGCAGCGGCAGCACGATCTCTACATCCTGATGGTAGACCTGTACCGCGCCGAAATTGGGGTCCTGTTTGGTTTCGCTGGGGGGGAATTGGGCCGCGCCCAGGCTTACGTCATTGCTCTCGACCAGCTCAAAACGGAACTTGTCGCGGTACATATAATAGCCGTCGGCCACCTGCCAGCGCGCCGCAATGGCGTGGCCGCCGTTTATGGCTGTGGCGGAAAAGGCATAGGCCGCGTCGGGTTCGAGAAAGGTTTGCCCATCACTGCCCGGCAGGCCGAGCTTGGTGCCGAGGTTATTGAAGAAATCAGCAACAGTGCTTTTGCCGCTGTCGGTGGGTGCGGACGCCAGTGCGCCAAGGCTGACGCCGGCACTGGCGCTTGCCAGCGTGAGCAGCAATATCCATTTATACAGCTTCATGTCATTCATCCTCGCCGCGCTGTCCGAGCCAGGCAAGATAGGCGGGCAGGCCCGCACTGACAGGAACGGCGATGATCTCCGGCAGTTCATAGGGATGCAAGGCCCGCAACGCTTTTTCTACGGCGCTGTAGTCTTGCGTACGTGACTTGATGATGAGCAGTACTTCCTCGGCCCGTTCCCGCTGGCCCTTCCAGCGGTACACCGAGCGCAGCCCCGGCACCAGGTTCACGCAGGCGGCCAACTTCTGGTCCACCAGTGTATCGGCGATGCGCTCCGCGACTTCAGTGTCCGGGCAGGTGCTGAGTATGAGCTGGCAATCGATCATGATCAGTTGCCACCCGTCGCGGCATACTGGTCGAACCAGCCAGAGAGGCGTTCGACCAGCGCGTCGTCCAGCCGGGTGAAAAAATGATCCGCGTAGTCGAGTTTGACTTGCAGGTAATGTTTGTTGCCCGCCGCCGCCTTGGCCCGTTTAGGCGCGGCGTCGACGATGGTGGGGCGGTCAAGGCCGCCGTAGAGATCGAGCACCGGGATACGTATCTTGGCGAGCATGGTGGGGGCGTGCAGGCGTGGATCCAGCTTGTAGATTGTACTCTGTGTCTCCGGGGCGTCCAGCGCGAGACCGGCGAAGGCGGTGATGCCGGGGTCTTTGGCCTGCGCCAGATAGGCGCTGGCCATGGTCGCCCCCATGCCGTGGCCGATCAGTATGATGCGTTTGATGCCCTTGTTGCGCAGAAATTTGATACCGGCGCGAATGCGCGGCGGCGCTTCATCCAGGGCGCGGCCGTAGCCGGTGAGTGGTGCGCCGCGTGGCAGGATCGGCATTTGCAGCGAGAGAGTTGCATAGCCGTGCGCCGGCAGGCCACGGCGCAAGGGTGAGATCACATCCGGCCAGTCCGGGTGCTGCCCCTCGTCGTGCATCACAATCACTCCGCCCTTGGTCTGGCCTTCGGCTGCGGTGTAGATGCTTAAAAATTTTCCAGTGGGGTCGGGCAGCCATTCCGCCTTGCCGATGGTGAGATATTGCAGTATCTGCTGCGCCCAGCGTTCCTCACGCTGCTTGAAGGTTGCATGCGCCAGTGAAGTGCACAGCAGCGTGACGACCAGCAGCGTGACTTGGTAGCGGAGTGGATGGTGTGCGGGCATGGTGGGTCTAGGCGCTGTTGGTTGCGGCGCGCGCCACGGCGGGCGCGACGCAGGTGATGAGGCGCGGGTCGAAGGGTTTGGGCAGGATGTAGTCGGGGCCGAACTCAAGCTGTTTGAGATCGTAGGCGTGCAGCACCTCGGCAGGTACGGGTTCGTGCGCCAGCGCGGCCAGTGCCCGCACGGCGGCCATCTGCATCTCCGGTGTGATGCGGCGTGCGCGGGCGTCCAGTGCGCCACGAAAGACATACGGAAAACCGAGCGCGTTATTGACCTGGTTGGGATAGTCGGAGCGACCGGTGGCCATGATGACGTCGCTGCGTGCCGCATAGGCCGCTGCCGGGCTGATTTCCGGGTCAGGGTTGGAGAGCGCAAACACGATGGGTTTTGCGGTCATCGACCGCAGCATGTCGGCACTTACCAGATTGGGACCGGAGACGCCAATGAATACATCCGCACCAGTGAGCGCGTCATGCAGTGCGCGCGCCGGGGTCGCGCGTGCGAACTCCTGTTTGTAAATGTTGAGGTCGGTGCGTTCACTGTGGATGACGCCGTTGCGATCCACCAGTGTGAGGTTGTCGCGCCGGGCGCCGAGCGCCAGCAACAGCCGCATGGAGGCGATGCCGGCGGCCCCTGCGCCCAGACACACGATGACGGCGTCACTCAACTGCTTGCCTTGCAGTTCCAGCGCATTGAGCAGCCCTGCGGCGATGATCAGCGCGGTGCCGTGCTGGTCATCGTGAAATACCGGGATGTTGAGCCGCTCGCTCAGCGCGCGCTCGATTTCAAAACAATGGGGCGCGGCGATGTCTTCCAGATTGATGCCGCCAAAGGTAGGGGCGATGCGTGCCACGGTATCGATAAAGGCCTGCGGCGATTCGGCATCGACCTCGATGTCGAAGGCGTCGATGTTGGCGAGCTTCTTGAACAGGATCGCCTTGCCTTCCATCACCGGCTTGGCCGCCAGCGCTCCCAGATTGCCGAGTCCGAGAATGGCGCTGCCGTCGGTAATCACCGCCACCAGATTGCCCTTGGCGGTGTACCGGTAGGCGGTCTCGGGGTCGCGTGCGATTTCACGCACGGGTGCGGCGACGCCCGGGGTGTAGGCCAGCGAAAGATCGTGCTGGGTGGCGCAGGGCTTGGTGATGGCGAGTCCGATTTTGCCCGCTGTCGGATGGGCGTGATAATCAAGCGCGGCCTGTTTCAGGTCTGTGGGCATAGGTGGTTGGATGCGTGGCAAGAGGGAAGATTCAATTTTACGGTTACGTTTATGCGTCAGGCCAGCCCGCAATGCGGGGCAGGAGCGGACAAGATAGCACGTCTCCCCTATGCGGCGGCCAGTTAGCGGACGATCTTGAGCAGGGCGCCGGGTGCGGGCTCGCCCGCCGGATAATACTGGTTGAGCAGGCGTAGCTGCTCCTCGGCATGGTGCGGGATGCGGGATTCACGCGCCAGCGTGGCAAAGCGCGTGGCCGGGTCGGCGCGCAGGAGGTCGAGGCGCAGCGCCGTGGCCAGCGGGCGCTCCTCCGGGGTCAGGGCATGGAAGCTCCTGGCAGTGGCGATGAAATCCGCGTCATAGCGGTGGGCGTCGCGCTCGTCCTTGCTGGCCCCGGCAAAGATGAAGGCGCGTGTGCCGAAATAGATTACGGTAAAGCGCGCCAGGCGCTGGCCGTAGGGTGTGCGGGTGCCGGCCAGCGCCGTGTAGCCCGGCATGCCGTGATGGGTGAAGGCCTCGCCATTTTGCAGCCTGGTGAGCTTGAGTCGGGTACGCAGAAATTCCTCCGGCGTGACCCGCTTGTTGATGTCGTCGCTGCTGACATGCAGCAGGCCGCCGCCTTGCGGCGCGGTGGCGATCAGGCGGTCAGGGCGATTCTCCACCCGCCAGCCGACGGGGAAGCTGAGCGCGAAGCCGAGGCCCTTGTGATAAAACTGGTTGCCACGCCGCACGCCCTCACGCTCGCTGTCGCCAAAGGTGAGGCCTTTCAGGGCATGCAGAAATTCGTGCTGATTGATGCGTGTGGCGCCCGGCCGTTGTAATATCTGGGCACTGGCCACCACCTGTTGCAGGCGTGTGTCGTGATCCGGGTGGGTGGCAAACAGGCCATGATAGCTGCGTGGTTCGCGCTGCTCTTCGGCGGCCAGTTGTTTGTCGAACGTATCCTGATCTTTGAGTACGCCAATCACCGCAATGATCTCGTGCGGATTGTAGCCGCTGCGCGCCATATATTCTGCGCCCAGACGATCGGCCTCCAGTTCGTGTTCACGTCCATAGCCGGCAAGCAGGGCAGTGCCGAGCGTTCCGAACAGTTGTTGCGCGCCCGGATTGCCGAGCCCGGGCAACAGGATCGCACCGAGCGTGAAGCCAATGTCGGCGGCCTGGGCGGCGCTTTGCTGTTGCACGCTGTGGCGTGCGGTGACGTGACCGATCTCGTGGCCGAGCACGGCGGCGAGTTGTGCCTCGGAGTTGAGGTAGGCGAGCAGGCCGCGCGTGATGTAGATATAGCCGCCGGGCAGCGCGAAGGCATTGACGTCAGGGCTGTCCAGCACTGTAAAGCGGTAGACCAGGTGGGTGCGATGGCTGTGGGCCGCCAGTTCTTCGCCGACGCGCTGTACGTAGGCCTGCAGCGTTGCATCGTCGTAGTAACCGAATTCGCGCAGTACTTCAGGCGCTGTCTTGCGCCCCACTTCTAGCTCGGCCTCCTCCGACAGCAGCACAAAATCCTGCTTGCCGGACACCGGATTGACTGCGCAGCTGCCGAGCAGCAGTGCGCAGGTGAGCCCGAACAGAAGGGTTGCTGTAGGTCTTGGCATCAGTGTTAGTCTGCAATCTCAAGTGCGGCGGGATGACGCACGCGTATGACCAGTCTGCCTGTAGTGTCTGCGTGCGGCCAGCCGCGTACCGTGAGGGTACGCCCGCGCCATTGCTCAGGCGGCGTCGAGAAATAGTGTAAATCGTCACGGGCAATGCGCAAAGCAACATTGCCCTCAAGCGCCAGCCACACCGATCCGCGGCTTTCGCTGACCCGCGTTACCCGCCCGCGGATGCGATGAAAGCCCTCGGCCCCGGGGGCGAGCGCGGTGGATGCGACTGGTTGATAGGATGGCAGCGACCAGATGCCGCGCCGTGCAGCACGTGCGCGTTGTTCTGCGGCCTGGTAGCAGGTGTGGTTCCACAGGTCGGGGGGCACGGTCAGTGCCGTGGCCAGACCCTGCTCGATGAGCAGGGCCGTGACGCTGCGCCCATCCTCAAGATAGACATGGGCAAGTGTGCGCTGGTAACGATCTTGCCGCACTGCGTCGTAACGCAGGCGTATGAATGGATGCTCTGCCAGCAGATCGTTCAAGCTTGAGCGGGCTTGCTCGGCATAGGGTTGAGCAGCTGCACCACCATGATCCATTTCGGGGGTGTCGAGCCCGATCAGGCGTAGTTTGCGGCCATCGGCGAGCCTGACGGTGTCGCCGTCGTAGACCATTGCGACGCGGGCACGCTCATCGGTGCGGTCAGCGACACACTCCTGTTCCGTGGCGCTGCTGACACACGCCACCAGCGCCAGAAGGGCTGCAGGCAGTGTGTAAAGCGGGCGGCGGGGCACAGGCTCGTGCCGGAAGGCGGGTTATGGCTTGGTGCTGCGCCCGTACTTCTGGCGGAATTTGTCTACCCGGCCGCCGGTGTCGCTAATCTTCTGCTTGCCGGTAAAGAAGGGGTGGCAGCTGGAGCACACATCCAGATGCTGATCCTTGTCTGCTGTGGAACGGGTCTGGAAGCTGTTGCCGCAGCTGCAGGTAACTTTGATGTCCTGATAGGCGGGGTGAATATCCGGTTTCATGGTGTAAAGCCTCATTCCTCTGCCGTGCCTTGACGGGTAGCGGCCAAATTTCGAACTCGTAATATTACGGGAGTTCTTCCTCTACAGCAAGCCGGGGCCTGCTGTTCACGCCATTTTTGTCCGGAAAGGGCAGTACGGTTGCGAGACCCGTCGGTTTGGCGGCAGATGCCCTTTGCGGGAGGGTATACGGGCGAAAGGTATGCGCGGGAGCAGCCTCGCGCAAGGCCTCCAGCTGGTCAACCAGGCCGCCCTGTCCCATCACGGCGTCCCACATCATGGCGGAAATGCGGATGCAGGCGGCAAGTGCGGTGCCCGACCGTTCCCGCACCTTGTCGACGCGCCATTGCAGGCACCGCAGGCGGTGCTGATGCTCCACAACGGTGCGGGAAATAGCTTGGTTGACGAGCACTTCACGCTGCCGTTCAAACGCTGCGGGATCGGAGCGGGCGAGTTCAGACCACCTATCGAAGTCAATATCCCAATCAAACGCTGTTTGCATCTGGGCAGCCCATCGACTAACTTAGATTCAAGTATAGCCCGTGAGCTGTCGCTAATTAAAGTACTGGTCATGTGTCGGACGGTAGCTGTCGGCTGCTGGCTTGTTTGCATGGCCTGATTTGTGCTTGCACGCAACGTACCCCTTTGAATGTTGGTAGGCACTATGCTGACTAAAAACAAGACCCAGTCACTGAAGTATGAATGTCTGGGCATGGATGTCGAATCCATCCGCCAGTCGCTGGCCAACCGGCTCGAGTATTCGGCGGGCAAGGATTTGCATACCGCCACCCCGCGCGACTGGACCGCTGTGGTCACCTATACCGTGCGTGACCGGTTGATTGAGCGCTGGATGGAGACCATGCGCACCTATTACCGCGAAGATTCCAAGCGCGTGTATTACCTGTCGCTCGAATTTCTCACCGGTCGGGCGCTGATCAACAGCCTGCTTAATCTGGGCGTACTTAAGGAGTACCGCGAGGCGCTGGATGAGCTGGGTCTTGATCTTGAGGAAATCGCCGAACTTGAGCCCGAGGCGGCGCTAGGCAACGGTGGCCTGGGTCGACTGGCGGCCTGTTTTCTCGATGCCATGGCTACACTCGGCTTGCCCGGTTACGGCTACGGCATCCGCTACGAATACGGCATGTTCAACCAGCGCATCGAGAACGGACAGCAGGTGGAGCACCCTGATAACTGGCTGCGCTATGGCAACCCCTGGGAGTTTCCCCGCGCCGAATTACTGTATCCGGTGCATATGTATGGTCGCGTGGTGGATTACGTGGATGAGCACGGCAAGTCCCATTTCCAGTGGGTGGAGGGGGAAGAGGTGCTGGCCATGGCCTATGACACGCCGATTCCGGGTTACGGTACCAACACCGTTAACAATATGCGTTTGTGGGCCAGCAAGTCCTCACGCGATTTCGATCTCAAGTACTTCAATGACGGTGACTACATCCGTGCCGTGCAGGACAAAAGCGCCTCGGAGAGTATCTCCAAGGTGTTATATCCGGACGACAGCACCAGCTCGGGGCGCGGGCTGCGCCTCAAGCAGGAATATTTCTTTGTCTCCGCTTCGCTGCAGGATATTCTCGCGCGCTTTCACAAGACCCACGAAGACATCGGCAAGCTGCCTGACAAGGTGGCGATCCAGCTCAATGATACGCACCCGGCGATTGCCATACCGGAGTTGATGCGGTTGCTGGTGGATAAATACCATGTCGCCTGGGAACAGGCCTGGGATATTACCCAGCGCACATTTTCCTATACCAATCACACCCTGTTGCCGGAGGCGCTGGAGACGTGGCCGGTCGACCTGTTTGAGGTCATGTTGCCGCGTCACTTGCAGATCATCTACGAGATCAACCATCATTTTCTCAAGCAGGTGATACACAAATATCCCGGTGATCTGGAGCTGTTGCGGCGCGTCTCGCTGGTACAGGAGGGCGGTAAACGCTGCGTACGTATGGCGCATCTGGCTATCGTCGGCAGCCACAAGGTCAATGGGGTGGCGGCGCTGCACACCCACCTGCTCCAGACTACGCTGTTCGCCGATTTCGACCGCATCTTTCCCGGTCGCATCATCAACAAGACCAACGGCATCACGCCGCGGTTGTGGCTCAATCAGGCCAACCCGCCGCTGGCGCAACTCATCGGCTCACATATCGGCGACCGCTGGATTACCAGGCTCGATGAGTTGAAAAAGCTGGAGCCGCTGGCGAATGACAGCAGCTTTCGCGCCGCCTTTCGTGCCGCAAAGAATGAGAACAAGCAGCGTCTGGCGCGGTTGATCAAGCAACGCCTGGGAATAGAGATTCGTACTGATTCGATGTTTGACGTGCAAGTCAAACGCATTCACGAATATAAGCGCCAGTTGCTGAACCTGTTGCATGTGATCACGCTTTATAATCGCATACGCACCAGCGGCACGGAGGGGATTGTGCCGCGTACCGTAATCTTCGCGGGCAAGGCCGCTCCGGGCTATGCCATCGCCAAGCTGATCATCAAGCTGATTAATGATGTGGCCGAGGTGATAAACAACGACCCGAATGTGCATGGCCACCTCAAGGTGGTGTTTATCCCGAACTACAATGTTTCCACTGCGCTCGATATCATCCCTGCCGCCGATCTGTCGCAGCATATATCCACGGCGGGCACAGAGGCGTCAGGCACCGGTAACATGAAATTTGCGCTGAACGGCTCGCTGATCATCGGTACGCTGGATGGGGCAAACGTAGAGATACGCGAAGAGGTGGGGTCGGAAAATATCTTCATCTTTGGTCGCACCACGGACGAAGTCCAGCGGCTGCGCCACGAGGGCTATCAGCCATGGGAGTATTACCATGGAGACGATCAACTCAGGCAGGTGCTGGACATGATCGGTTCGGGCTATTTTTCACCCAATGCCCCGAGAATGTATCACTCCATCATCGACGGCCTGCTTGATGGCGGCGATCGCTATATGCTGCTTGCCGACTACGCATCCTACGTGGAGTGCCACGAGCACGCGGCACGGCTATATCTGGATCAGGAAGAGTGGACGCGGCGGGCGATACTGAACACCGCGTCCATGGGCAAATTTTCCTGTGACCGCACCATCCGCGAGTATGCCGAGGAGATATGGGGCGTGGCGCCGGTGGATGTGACGTTGCAGTGCCCGATTTGAGGCAGGGAAAAGAGGCAAGAGAAAAGAGCAAAGGATTGAATTATTTCACAGCCGCCTTGGTGCAAACGTTTCCGGGCCTTAACTTTTCTCTTTTCTCTTGCCTCTTTTCCCTGCCGTTCAACGCTTCATCGAGTCAAAGAACTCGGAATTGACCTTGGTGCTCTTGAGCTTCTCCAGCAGGAATTCCATCGCCGCAAGCTCATCCATCGGATGCAGCAGCTTGCGCAGTATCCACATCTTCTGCAATTCATCCGGCTTGGTGAGCAGCTCTTCGCGCCGCGTGCCGGAGCGGTTGATGTTGATGGAGGGGTAAACGCGCTTTTCCGACATCTTGCGGTCAAGGTGTACCTCCATGTTACCGGTGCCCTTGAATTCTTCGTAAATCACGTCATCCATCTTGGAGCCGGTATCCACCAGCGCGGTCGCGATGATGGTGAGCGAGCCGCCTTCCTCAATGTTGCGCGCCGCGCCGAAAAAGCGCTTGGGACGCTGCAGGGCGTTGGCGTCCACGCCGCCGGTGAGCACCTTGCCCGAGGCAGGCACCACGGTATTGTAGGCGCGGCCGAGGCGGGTAATGGAGTCGAGCAGGATGATCACGTCGCGCTTGTGCTCGACCAGACGCTTGGCCTTTTCGATCACCATCTCCGCCACCTGCACGTGACGGGTGGCCGGTTCATCGAAGGTGCTGGAGACTACCTCGCCCTTTACCGAGCGCTGCATCTCGGTGACTTCCTCCGGGCGCTCGTCGATGAGCAACACGATCAGGTAGCATTCCGGATGCTTGGCGGCGATGGAGTGCGCGATATTCTGCAGCATCATGGTCTTGCCCGCCTTGGGCGGGGAGACGATCAGACCGCGCTGTCCCTTGCCGATGGGCGAGATGAGGTCGATCACGCGCGCGGTGAGGTCTTCGGTGGTGCCGTTGCCGATTTCGAGGCTGAGACGTTCATTGGGGAACAGCGGCGTGAGGTTTTCAAACAGCACCTTGTTCTTGGCATTTTCAGGCGCTTCGAAGTTGATTTCATTGACCTTGAGCAGTGCGAAGTAGCGCTCACCCTCCTTGGGCGGGCGGATCTTGCCGGAGACGGTGTCGCCAGTGCGCAGATTAAAGCGCCGTACCTGGCTGGGTGAGACGTAGATGTCGTCAGGACCCGCGAGGTAGGAGCTGTCGGCGGAGCGCAGAAAGCCGTAGCCGTCTTGCAGGATTTCCAGCACGCCGTCGCCGGAGATGTCTTCCCCCTTGTGCGCGTGGGCCTTGAGGATGGCAAAGATGACTTCCTGCTTGCGCGAGCGCGCCATGCCTTCGACGCCCATGGACTGGGCAAGGTCGATCAGATCAGAGGGTGTTTTTTGTTTGAGTTCGGTCAGGTTCATGCACGTATATTTTTATGGATGGCGGGTGGGTGAGGAAGGCGGGCGTTCAGGAGCCCTGAGTAACTGGGTGGTTGCGGTTTGGGAAGAACTGCCGGGGCGGCAGGTCAACAAGCGTTACGATTCCTAATCACAGTAGCATGCTATTCATCCGGCGTCCAGTTCTAAAGATTGGAGTCAATAAACGCGGTGAGTTGCGATTTCGAGAGCGCGCCTACCTTGGTGGCTGAGACCCCCCCGTTCTTGAACAGCATCAGGGTCGGTATGCCGCGGATGCCGAACTTGGGCGGGGTGGCAGGGTTCTGGTCGATATTGAGTTTGGCGATCTTGATCTTGCCGTCGTACTCGGTGGCGATCTCATCGAGGACGGGTGCAATCATCTTGCACGGGCCGCACCAGTCTGCCCAGTAGTCTACCAGCACCGGAACGCCGGCCTCGAGTACCTCGCTTTCAAACGTTGCGTCGGTGATATGAACGATATTTCCGCTCACGCGTTGTGTGCCTCTGTTTGGAGTAATCGGGTGGCCCTGAGAGGGGCCGCTTGCGGGGTATAGGTTTTGATTGTTCCGCTCTGCTGGTGACATTTCACCGCACTTGGGCGACTTTTACAAGTCTCAGTTTTTTCCAACAGGGCAAGCCAGGTATCGGCAAATCTGCTATCGTGTACCGCCTATGACCGCACCCGCAAGCAAAAAACACCTGACAGAGGTGGCATTCTCGGGCCTCGGCTTGCCTGCGCCACTGATGCAAGGCATTGAAGAGATTGGCTTTTCTTTTTGTACACCGATCCAGGCCGAGACCCTGCCGCTGGCGCTGGCGGGCCATGATGTCGCCGGCCAGGCGCAGACCGGCACCGGCAAGACAGCGGCGTTCCTGCTGGCGCTGATGAACCACCTGCTCAAGCACCCCGCCGAGCCGGGGCGCAAGGCTAACCAGCCGCGCGCGCTGGTGCTCGCACCTACCCGCGAGCTTGCGATTCAGATTCACAAGGACGCCGTGATACTGGGCGGGCACGCTGGCCTGAGCCTCGGCCTGGTCTACGGCGGCACCGGCTACGACACCCAGCGCGCCATGATGGAGGCTGGGGTGGACATCCTGATCGGCACGCCGGGGCGCGTGATCGATTACTTCAAGCAGCACGTATTCGATCTGAAGGCGGCGCAGGTGATGGTGCTGGACGAGGCGGATCGCATGTTTGATCTGGGTTTCATCAAGGACGTACGTTTTCTGTTGCGCCGCCTCCCGCCTCCCGAGCGGCGTTTGAACATGCTGTTTTCCGCCACCCTGTCGTGGCGCGTGACCGAGCTCGCCTACGAGCACATGAACAGCCCGCGCCTGATTGAGGTCGAGCCCGACAAGGTGACGGCGGACAAGGTGACGCAGGCGGTGTACCACGTGGCGAACGAGGAAAAGATTGCACTGTTGATCGGTCTGCTCCGGCGCACCGATGCGACGCGCAGCATCGTGTTCGTGAACACCAAGGCTGCAGCGCACAGGGTGCTCGGCTATTTGACGGGCAACGGTTTCGGCACGGCACTGCTGTCGGGTGACGTGCCACAGAAAAAGCGCCAGCAACTGCTGGCGGAATTCCAGGCCGGCAAGCTGGCGATCCTGGTGGCTACCGATGTCGCGGCGCGCGGCTTGCATATCCCCGAGGTGAGCCATGTGTTCAATTACGACCTGCCGCAATCGGGCGAGGACTATGTGCACCGCATCGGGCGTACCGCGCGCGTCGGCGCCTCCGGCGACTCCATCAGCTTTGCCTGCGAGGAATACGCCTTTACGCTGCCCGAGATCGAGGACTATACCGGCCACAAGATTCCCGTGATGCGGGTCACGGACGAGCTGCTGGCCAAGCCGCTGCTGCCGCCGCATAAATCCGAGTTTGCGCCCAAGCCGTTTACCGCACGGCAAGGCAAGGCGGGTGGGCGGGCGCCGGGTGGGCGTGGCGCGCCGCCCAAGAGTCACAGCCACGGCTCATCGCGTTCGCGCGGTCGTGGTTGACAGGCGCAAATATTGAGTGAGGACATGACATGGCGCGTATGATTTTTCCCGGTGAGCGCGAGACCCGTGACTTCCCGACCATTCAGGGCAAGCTGGCTGAAATCGGCATTACGCTGCGTGATTGGCCCGCCCCGGCAGACGCACGGGTGCAGGCGCTGCTGAACCAGGCCGCGCTGAGTGACGGCGAGAAGGAAGAGCTGTTGCATGCGGTTGATCACAGGTTTGAAGCACTGAAGCAGGAGGCGGGCTACAGCACACGCGACATGATCGTGCTGCACGAGGATGTGCCCGGTCTGGCCGAGATGCTGGGCAAATTCGACAAGGTGCACTACCACACCGACGACGAGGTGCGTTACATCCTGGCGGGCAAAGGCTACTTTGGCTTTGTCGATAACAGCGGCAGACAGTTCATGCTGGAGGTCAACGCCGGTGACTACATCAACGTGCCGGCCAATACCGAGCACTGGTTTACGCTGCGCGACTCGAAACGCATCAAGGCGGTGCGCTATTTTATAGATAACAGCGGCTGGACGCCGGTATATACGGAAAGGACAGTGGCGAGCTTCGAGTAGCACGTGGCGAGTAAATTACTATACCCCCCCTCCCGAAGGGCCAGGGTGAAGGAGATACATCTGCAGAGTAGCCCGCGCACATCCTGTTCATGCCATCTACATTAGACCAATTGCCGTTGCGTACCGCCTTAGTGGAGATCGCGCGCGACTTCCATGCCCGCGGCTGGATGGCGGGTACGGCGGGCAATCTCAGCGCGCGCGATGATGATGCCGCGAGCTTCTGGATCACGGCCAGCGGTCGCCCCAAGGGCCGTCTCGACGAAACCGATTTTCTGCTGGTCAACAGTGCCGATGGCGGCGTGGTCGAACGCGCACGTGCCGACGTCAAACCCTCGGCTGAAACCGCCATCCATCGCGTTCTCTACCAGAGCTTCCCGGCGGCACGTGCCTGCCTGCATGTGCATACAGTGGACGCCTGCCTGGCTGCCGCGCGCGTCGCAGAAGATGCAGGCGCGTTGCCTTTGCCCGCCCTGGAAATGCTCAAGGGGCTCGGCATCTGGGAGCAGAGGCCCCAGGTGAGCCTGCCGTTGTTTGAGAACAGCCTCGATGTGAGCAAGATTGCAGACGCCATTGTTGCCCGCTTCGGGCGCGAGCCACCGCAGCTACCGGCACTGATGGTGTATGGTCACGGGGTGACGGTGTGGGGCGGTTCGTTGCAGGAGGCCTATAATCGTGTGGAGTGTATGGAGTTTATCCTGAGCTATCTGGCGCGCTGCAAATGAAAGTCATTCTTGCCAATCCGCGCGGGTTCTGCGCCGGCGTCGACCGCGCCATCGTGATTGTCGAGCGTGCACTGGAAAAGTTCGGGGCGCCGATTTACGTGCGGCACGAGGTGGTCCATAACCGCTTCGTGGTGGAGGGTCTGCGTGCCAAGGGTGCAGTGTTTGTGGATGAGCTGGATCAGGTGCCGGACGCCAGCCATGTGATTTTTTCGGCCCATGGCGTCTCGCGCGTCGTGCGGGAGGAAGCCGCGCGACGCGGGCTGCATGTGTTTGACGCCACCTGTCCGCTGGTGACCAAGGTGCACGTGGAGGTGCTGGGCCATTACCGCGAAGGGCGCGAGTGCATACTCATCGGGCACAAAGGTCACCCCGAAGTGGAAGGCACCATGGGGCAGTACAACAGGCCGGAAGAGTTGGGGCGCATGTATCTGGTGGAGTCTGTGGCCGACGTGCAAAGCCTGGAGGTAGGGGATGCGGAGCGGCTGGCGTTTGTGACCCAGACCACACTTTCAATGGACGATACCGCGCGCGTGATCGACGCCTTGCGCATACGCTTTCCCGCCATCATCGGCCCGAAGAAAGACGACATCTGCTACGCCACGCAAAACCGGCAGGATGCGGTGAAGCAACTGGCGCAGCAGTGCGACATGGTGCTGGTAGTGGGTTCACCCAACAGCTCGAACTCCAACCGGCTGAAGGAGCTGGCCATCAAGCTCGGCACACCGGCCTATCTCATTGATGCCGCCACAGACATCCTGCCCGGCTGGCTGGACGGCAAGGCCACGGTGGGCGTGACCGCCGGCGCCTCTGCGCCGGAGACGTTGGTGCAGCAAGTGATCACGCACCTGCGCGGCTTCGGTGCGGAGCTGGTGGAAGAGAGTGCAGGACCGGATGAGCGGGTGGTGTTTCCGTTGCCACGGGAATTGCAGCAGGGCGCGCCATAGCCTCAGGTGAGGTTGCCCGAGTAACGCGGGTTGGCATTGGTGATGATGCTGCGCAAGGTCACTGTGGTATCTGCCGTAGAGCCGCCCGGCCTGCTCCAGGTGACAGTTACAGTGATCGGGGTGTAGGAGTAGGTGCCGCTGGTGACCGCCGCTGTGCTGGTACAGGTGCGGCTGTAGACGGTGTTACCGGAATCGCTGCTGTTGCTGTACACCGCAGTTTCCGTGGTACCCGTAGTGGCGCATGCGGCAGCAATGTCCACATAGTCCAGCACCGTGGAAGAGTCGGCCAGGTCGCGATAGTTTCTCAGTTGCTCGATTTTCTGCTCGGCCAGGGCGACGGCTTCGCTGCGCTCCCGGGCCAGCGCGCTGCCTTGCAGCACCGTGGCCTGGAAGCGGGCCATGGCAATCAGGCCTACCGCCAGCACGACAACGGCGATCAGCACCTCAATGAGCGTGAAGCCGGACTGTCGGGTGCGCGGGTAGTTCACGGGTTAACGTCGCCAGTGTTCAATTGTCAATCCAGGTGCCGGGCACCTTGACGTAAAACTCCGGTCCATTACCCCCAGAGTTGTTACCGAATGAGTTGAAACTGATGGTCAGGGCGCCTCCGCCTGAGGCAATCATATCCCCTTCCGATGCCACAGCGCCCACGATATTGGCCGTGCCGGTCAGCACCGTGTCTGGCTTGGTAGTAGAGCCGGTGGAGTAGATGAAGCCATGAATGGTGGCGCCGCCCTCGATCCTGAGACCCCCGTCCACAACCAGTACCACGGGATTGGTGGGCGAGCCTATGATTGTCCCTGCGTTAATCGTGGTATCGCCCGTGACCCAGATATAGGGGGCTATCGGGGTGCCGTATGTAATGGAGTTGCTGGATGTGTTCGCGCCGCTATTGACCAGGCTGGGGTTGCAGACGCCTCCGCAGGTGACCGGCAGGCTCATATTCTGGATTTCATACTTGCTGGCGCCGAAAATGCTCTGGAAGAAGGCCTCACCCTCCGCTGTGCTGTCTACGGTTCCGGTTACCCCATCCGTTGTGCTGTTTTGAACCAAGCCGCCGCCGGGGTCTGTGGTGGCAACTGTAGTGGTGGTGCCAGTTTGGTAAGTTATATTAGGGTTCGTGTTATTGTCCGGGTTACCGCTCACTTGCACTAGGCCTTGCGCCTCAATGACTGTGCCCGTCTCGCCGTTGGTAATCGTAAGGGCCTGGCTGGTAGATGAAAATGCGCTGCCGGATTGCACCGGGGCATTGGGGGGCGTAAAGGAGGGCAGGCTGTATTTCTTGATGTATTGGATGACGGTTTTGGTGGCGCTGCCGTCGTCGGACCAGCCCGTGGCGGTGATGCTTAGCAAGGCGGTGTTGACCGGGGTAAGTACCGAGTCGTAAACATAGCGGTAGCAAATGCCGGCCACAGTGCAGGGTGCGATAGTGCTGGTGCTGCCGGGCAGGACGCCCGTGGTGGCGGTGCCGAGGCTTGGCGCACCAAGGTTGGAGTTGTATACGGCCCTTTCCAGCGCCGCCTGCGCGGCATGCAGCGCCTGCTTGGCGCGGTAGTCGTTGGCGGCGATGCGCTGCTCCACCACCACGACCCGTGCCGATGAAAAGGTCATGAGTGTGATGGCCAGCAGCAGAATCAGGGAGGTCACCAGTGTGGCGGCGCCGCGCTGCGTATGTGGCAGGGCGTGCCGGCGGTATGATTTTGTATGTGTCATGTTCAGTCTCCTAAACATTGGTAAGTTTGTTCAGCATGGGGCGGCGCCCGCGATGCATACCATGTGATTGCGCAGATGTACGGTATCGGTGATGGTGCGCTGCATTTCGCCGCTGCTGTCCTCTTTCGGTTTGCCGGTGATGGTGATGGTCACCTGGCGTGGTTTAATCAGGACATCGCCGGCAGTCGGTGTGATGGCTGTGCAATTATCGACGTTTGGGCCGGACAGTGCGACAGAGGTGTTGATGCAATGGGTAGTGAGGGCAAAGTCGAGCGCGGTAATGGTGACCCGGTTGCTGTCGGTGATGCCCTCTGAGGTGGGTGTGCAGCTATTGCTGGCGGCACTTCCTCCATTACGCATCAGTATGGCGTCGTTGCTGAGATAAAAGGCCATCTTTTCCGTATCGTCCACCGTGGTGTTATTGTCGCGGTCATAGGTGTAGGTGATGCAACTGCCGCTGATGGCCAGATTATTCGCGCCTTGCATGAAGGGGTTGGCGGCGCCAGCCACCGCGCCCGTGCCGGTGGCTGTCGCTTGGTTGTAATAACCGGCACGCTGGATGTCGCGCACCATCACGTCCATGGCCGCGCGCAACTCCTGGTTGACGCGCGCCATTTTGAGCGTGTTGTGGCTGCTGCCGGTGGTGTTGACGTAGATCTGGGATACCGCGGCAAGCAGCAGCAGGCCTAGGGTTAAAGCAACCATTAATTCAATCAGGTTGAAACCTTTTTGGGCAACGATTTTATTACGGGTTAACATGAGCCGGAACTCGGTTTGTATTTGGTGAGGCTGGCTGAGTCGGAGCAGATGCGCACCCGCCCGAGCGAGCCGACGATGATTTTGATGCTGCCGTAGTTGGAGCTGAGGGTGGCTGTGCCATTGCCTCCGGGGACGGTGCCGCGTCGGGGCTCAAAGCGGGTGGAGCCGCCAAAATTGCTCTCGAGACTGACCCCGCGGAAGTCAGTGCCAGAGACGACTTTGTCGACGCCGCTCAGCTGACAGCTGCCGGCGGTACCGCAGGTGCAGGTTGCCAGGGCGATGCCGTAGCACCAATTGCTGCCGGTAGTAAAGGAAACAAAAACATTGGCGTTGCGTTTGATGGCCTCGGTGCGGGCGTATTGCAGGTCTTCATAGAGCTGTTCGGCGGCGCCCACGAGGCGCTGTTTCTCCAGCATACTTTGGAAGGAAGGTATCGCAATGCCTAACAGAACAGCGAGCACCGCGATGGTGACCATCAACTCGATCAGGCTAAAGCCGGCGTGTGGTGCCACTGTGCGCATGACCTGTCCTTCAAAACCCGGTAGTAACCATGGTAATGGAACCGGCAGCGGTTTAACATGGGTTGCATGACCGCCGGTCCGGGCCTGATGACCATTGGTCTGGAACGGGTCGAAACCACACGCTGTCTGGCCTATATACTTGGGGTGTCGATTGCCGAGGATGCTTCCTATGAAAAGAAAAGAGTCGGGCTTTACCCTGGTAGAGTTGATGATTGTGGTGGCCATCATCGGCATACTTGCGGCGATTGCCTATCCTTCCTATCAAGACTCCGTGCGCAAGAGCCGGCGGGCGCAGGCGATTACAGATATGTATAGTATTCAGTTGGCGCAGGAAAAATGGCGGGCGAATAATTCCACCTATGGCACGCTGGCAAACGTGTGGGGTACGGTTACGACCAGCCCTGCTACGGGCACGGCTTATTATAATTTGGCCATCTCAGGTAACACCGCGACTGCTTATACCCTCACGGCTACGGCAACCACTGCGGGCGGCCAAAACAACGATAAGGCCGGGGGCATAAGCTGTACGCCGCTGACCCTGAATCATAACGGTCCGGTGGGGCAGCCAGCCTGCTGGGCCAAGAATTAATAATGCAGCGTAGTTGATTTTTGGGCTTCTGAATTTAGCGGGAACGCGTGTAACAACAGTGACAAATTGCCTTGTCATCGGCGGAGGTATCATTGGCCTGCTCACGGCACGTGAACTGGCGGATGCAGGCGTCACGGTCACCGTGGTCGAGCGCGGCGCGGGGGCCGCCGGCCATGAGTCTTCCTGGGCCGGAGGCGGAATTTTGTCGCCACTGTGCCCATGGCAGGCACCCGAGCCCGTGACCGTCCTGGCGCGCTGGGGGCAGGCTCGATACGCGGAGCTGGCCCAGGCGCTGCAAGAGGAGACGGGAGTTGATGCGGAGTGGACGCAGAGCGGGATGCTGTGTCTCGACGCTACGCAACAGGCGGCAGCGCTGGCCTGGGCCGGGCGTACCCACACCGAGGTGCAGGTACTGACCAGGTTCGCCGTCAAGATGCGTGAGCCGTCGGTGAGTGACACGGCAGAACACGCGCTTTGGTTGCCCGAGGTGGCACAGATACGCAACCCGCGCCTGTTGCGCGGGTTGCAACAGAGCCTGCTCAAGCGCCGCGTGCGCATGCTGAGCCAGTGCGAGGTCACCGGCCTGCGGCATACGGGCGGGCAGGTCACGGGCGTCGACAGCAGCCACGGGCGCATGAGCGCAGGCACGGTGATCGTGGCCGGCGGCGCCTGGAGCGGGCAATTGCTGGCCGGGCTGGTGCCCAAACTCGATATCCAGCCGGTGCGGGGCCAGATGCTGTTGTGGCGCACCAAGCCGGGGTTGGTGAAGCGCATCATCGTTCAGCAGGAGCACTATTTGATTCCGCGCAGCGATGGCTGTGTGCTGGCTGGTAGCACCGTGGAGCATGTAGGGTTTGACAAGGCCACGACCCAAGCGGGGTTGCAGGAGTTAAAGTCGGCTGCCATCAGCATGGTGCCCGCGCTGGCGTACTGTCATGTCGAGCAGCACTGGGCGGGGTTGCGGCCCGGCTCACCGCAGGGCGTGCCGTACATCGGCGCACATCCCGCCCTCAAGGGCTTGTATGTCAACACAGGTCACTTCCGCAATGGCTTGGTGCTGGCGCCGGCGTCGGCGCGTTTGATGGCAGATCTGGTGCGCGGTGCGCCACCGATTGTGGAGCCCGCGCCCTATGCCTTGGCCGCTACGCAAGATGGACTTTAATCAAACCTTCATCTTATACTGTGTACATGCTGGATCAGTCCGACAAGTTTCCGCTGAGCCGAGAGGATGTCGCGGCATTGCTGCGTACCCGCGGCATCAGTCCCACGCAACAACGCATTGAAATTGCGCAGCTGTTGTTGGAGCGCCCGCAACACCTGTCCGCCGAACAGATACTGGTGCTGGTAAACAAGGAGCGTCCCCTTGCCTCCAAGGCCACGGTCTACAATACCCTGCGTGTGTTTGCGGAACAGGGACTGATCAATGAGGTCATCGTTGACCCGACGCGCATGTTGTATGATTCCAATGTCGATCCACACCACCACTTTTACAATCTGGACACCGGCACCTTGATGGATGTTGGGGCCGACCAGCTTGCCCTCAGCGCACTGCCGGCGTTGCCGGAGGGTACGGTGACAGCGGGGATCGAAGTCATTATCCGGGTACGCAATGCCCCTGGATCACAGGCGGACGCCACACAACACGACTAAACCGGGTCTAAATGCCAAGAAGGCCGGTGTAGCTCAGTTGGTAGAGCAACTGATTCGTAATCAGTAGGTCAGAGGTTCGATTCCCCTCACCGGCACCATTCACAGCGTCACGCCAGGCGGGCGATGGCAAATACGCCGAGCATGGCCAGAGCCAGAGCCAGCTTGGCCGCAACGCCCAATACCAGCCCCACGGTCGCACCGATGCCCGCCCGCCCTGCTGCGCCAAGGTGGCGCTGGGTGGAGAGCTCGCCAATGACCGCGCCGATGAAGGGTCCGAGCAGCACACCCAGCAGGCCAAAAAACAAACCAAGCACAGAGCCGATAATCGCACCTGTCACTGCGCGTGGTGACGCGCCAAAGCGGCGTACGCCGAAGGCGCTGGCCACGAAGTCGGCGAGGTACGTGAGCAGTGCCAGCACGCCCAGCACCGATAAGGTGCCCCAGCCCACATAGATAAAATCTTCGGCCCACGCCGCCATCACGAGACCCGCAAACAGCACCGGCGCACCGGGTATGGCCGGGAGCAGAAGCCCCACCAGCCCGAGCACTATCAGCGCGACGGTGAGTAGCCAGAGTATGATGGTGAGGGTCATGGCAGATCAGGGCGCTGACGGGAATTCCGGTTTCAGGGCGTGCGTGCTCGCCGGGTAGCCAGCGTCCGCTATGCCGTGTCTTTCCCGTAAAACTTGACGCTGAATTTTATTTTCTCGCGGCCCTGGGTGCGGCGGTGGCGGTTGGTGTCGCGCAGGGAGTAGATGCAGCCGCAGTATTCCTGCTGGTAGAACTGTTCCTGTTTGGAAATTTCCACCGTGCGTGCGCTGCCGCCGCCTTTGCGCCAGTTGAAGGTCCAGTAGGTCAGGGCCGGATAGCGTGCCGCCGCGCGTTCGCCGCAGGCGTTGATCTGTGCCATGTCTTTCCAGCGTGAGATGCCGAGCGAACTGGTGAAGACGGTGTAGCCATGCTCGATGGCGTAGAGCGCACTGCGCTCGAAGCGCATGTCGAAGCAGGCGGTGCAGCGCGCGCCGCGCTCC
Source organism: Gammaproteobacteria bacterium (assembly GCA_030680605.1). Classification (NCBI taxonomy): domain Bacteria; kingdom Pseudomonadati; phylum Pseudomonadota; class Gammaproteobacteria; species Gammaproteobacteria bacterium. The sequence goes on from JAUXUQ010000010.1 coordinate 289,508, forward strand.
GGTTCGTATTCCAGTCCCTTGATGCGTGTAAACCAGTTGTCGGTGTCGTAGTCGAGGTCAATGAACGGCACGCCGAGTTTGCCCGCGTAGCGTTTGTTTTCCGCTTTACGCAGTTCGTACTCGTGCCGGGGGTGGATGTTGGGGTTGTAGAATAAAATGCTGTAGTCGATACCGGAGCGCGTCATCTCGCTCATGACGTCGGCCGCGCACGGCGCGCAGCACGAGTGCAGCAGCACGCGCTTTTCGCCCTGAGGGAGAGTCAGCAGGGGGCGCTCGCTTTCCACGGTCAGCCTCCGGTCTTGGCCATGAAGCGTATGATCTGCCCGGGTTTCTCGCGGAACTCATGCCGCTCAGGCTTGCGGGTGATGGCCTCGAGAATGGCCTCGGTGAGCGCTGCATCGCTGATGCCATGACGCAACAACGGGCGCAGCTCAAGTGTATCTTCCTGGCCCAGGCACAGATACAGCGTGCCGTCGGCGGACAGGCGCACGCGGTTGCAGGTTTCGCAGAAGTGCTGCGAGATGGGCGTGATGAAGCCGATGCGCAGCGTGGTGCCGGCGACCTGCGCGTAACGCGCCGGCCCGCCGCCGGGCATGACGCTGGGAATGAGCTCATATTTTTGCTCAAGCTGTTTTTTTATCACCTGTAAATCAAGATACTGATCCGTCGCCGCCCGCCCGGTGCTGCCCATGGGCATGGTTTCGATCAATCGCAGGGTGAAATCGTGCGCGATGCAAAACTCCACCATGTCTTCGATCTCGTCATCGTTCACGCCGCGCAGGGCGACCATGTTGATCTTGACGGGGTGCATGCCTGCGTCTTTTGCGGCCATCAGTCCGTCGATCACGGCGCTTAGTTGGCCGCCGGTGATGTCATGGAAGCGCTGTGGCCGGAGGCTGTCGAGGCTTACGTTGATGCGTGTGATGCCTGCCTGTTTCAGCGCGTGCGCGTGTTTCGGCAACTGGGTGGCGTTGGTGCTGAGTGAGAGATCGTCGATGCCGGGCAGGGCATGCAGGCGTGCGGCGAGTTGTGCCAGATTCTTGCGTAGCAGCGGCTCGCCGCCGGTGATGCGTACCCGTGATACGCCAAGTTCGCCGAAGATGCGCAACACACGTTCTATTTCCTCGAAGTTGAGCCAGTGCGCATGTTCCTCAAAGCCCTTGAAGCCCTGCGGCAGGCAGTAGGTGCAGCGCAGGTCGCAGCGGTCGGTGACCGACAGGCGTACATAGTCGATGCGGCGGCCAAATTTGTCGATGAGCGTCTGCACCAGCCTATTTTAACCGTAGCGCAAGGTCGTAGAGATCATTTTTTCTGGCACCGCTGATGGCGGCGGCGAGCCGGGCGGCCTGTTTCACCGGGAGTTCGGTCAGCAGTGCGCGCAGCAGTGTTTCGTGGTCATGCCCGGAGGCGAGCGGAGCGGGCGCACCGTGTACCAGGATGACGCATTCGCCTTGCTGCTGCTGCGGGTCGGCGCCGACAAAATCATGCAGACCTTGCAGACTGTCGTGGCGGATGGTTTCAAACAGCTTGGTGATCTCACGTGCCAACACGGCTTCCCGCTCGATACCGAACACAGTGCGCATGTCGCTGAGGCAGTCGAGCAGGCGGTGCGGTGCTTCATAGAAAATCAGCGTGCGTTGTTCATGCCGCACTGCTTCGAGCTGGGTGCGCCGCGCCGCTGCGCGTGGCGGCAGGAATCCTTCAAACACAAAGCGGTCAGACGGCAGGCCAGAGGCGGAGAGCGCAGCGATGAGGGCGCTGGGGCCGGGCACCGGGCAGACCCGTATCTGTGCGGTATGCGCCGCGCGTACCAGGGTGTAGCCGGGGTCGGATATGAGCGGGGTGCCGGCATCGGAGATCAACGCCAGCGCATCGCCGCGCTGGAGCCTGGCAATCAGTTCGGCGCTGCGTTCACGTTCATTATGTTCATGCAGCGCAATGAGCGGGGTAGTGATGCCAAAATGGCGCAGGAGCCAGCCGCTGTGGCGGGTATCTTCTGCGGCGATCAGGGCCACGCCGGCCAGCGTCTCCTGTGCCCTGGCGCTGAAATCGCCAAGGTTGCCGAGAGGTGTCGCGACCACGTACAGTACACCTTGTTCGATTGACACGCTTTCCACGCTCACCAAGAGACTGCCTTGTCGTGAATGTTACACCTTTAAAGCCGGCGATGGCGTTGTGGCTGGCGTTGCTGCTGACGGGCTGCGACGGGTTGCCGCACCGTGTGGCGGGGGGGCCTGCACCGCAACAGCCACCCGCAGTGACGGCCCAGCAGGCGCAGGCGCTTGAAAGTGTCGGCGATTTTCAGCGCGCGGCGGCGGTGTGGGAACAGCTCGCCTCCGTTACGCCGCCACCTCAGCGCGATGTCTATCGCCTGGATGCGGCCCATGCCTGGTTGCGTGCCGGTGAACCGCAGCGTGCGCGGGCGGTGTTGCAAGCGCTCGACAGCAAAGGGCTGGCGGCGGCAGTGTGGGTGCGACGGCAGCTGATCGAGGCACGTATCGCGCTGGCGGAGAGTGACGGCCCGGCGGCGCTGGGCGCTTTACAAGGGCTGACTGCCCCCGCCGAGGCGCAGTCGTTGCAGGTGGAAATTCATGTGTTACGGGCCGAGGCCCATGCACGGTTGAATCAGCGCCTGGCGTCGGCACGTGAACGGGTGGCGCTGGAGCCGCTGCTGACAGATGCCCTGGCGCGGCGTGACAACCAGCGCGCCATTGTCGCCAGTCTGGCGGATACACCCGGTACCGAGCTGGCTGAGGCGGCACGCCACACAGGCGATGCCCTGGGTGGCTGGGCGGAGCTGGTGGGTATCGCGCGCTCTACGGCACAGAGTTCCGTTTTCAGGCAGAAAATTGCCGAATGGCGCACACGTCACCGCACGCATCCTGTGACGGAAGAGACACTGGCTGCACTGCGCACGCTGGTGCTCTATGATGCAGCCGCCATTACACCGTCGCCCAGCTTATCTTCAGAGCCGGTGTTGTCTTTTCCGATCCAGACCAGCGTCGATGCGAATTTTCCGATAGCCTTGATGCTGCCGCTCACCGGCCCGTTGGCGGCCGCGGGCAATGCCGTACGTGAAGGGTTTATGGCGGCGGCCAATGCACAGGGCGCAGCTGCGTCGGTGCGCGTTTACGACGTGGGCGTCGGCAGCGGCACGGACGCAGCGCTGGAGGTGCTGTCGGTGTACCAGCAGGCGCGTCAGGAGGGTGCGGCATTCGCCGTCGGGCCTCTTGCCAAGGAAGGTGTCAAGGTGCTTTATGCCCTGGGCACGCTGCCATTGCCAACACTGGCGCTGAATTACAACGAGGACAGTACGGCGACGCCGGGGAATCTCTATGAATTCGGTCTCGCGCCCGAGGATGAGGCCCGTCAGGCCGCCGAACGGGCCTGGCTGGATGGCCGCAGCCGCGTGCTGGTGCTGACCCCGGAGGGCGAATGGGGCGATCGTATCCTGCGCGCCTTCCGTGAGCATCTGGAGCGGCTCGGTGGGCTGGTGGTTGCGCAGCAGTCCTACCCGGCTGAGGGACAGGATTTCAGCGGCCCGATTCGCAAGCTGCTCGGCTATCGCCCGGCGCCGGCCAATGACAAGCGTGCCAAGCCATCCCGTCGGCGCGATGCAGATGCCATTTTTGTGGTAGCGCTGCCGCGGCAGGCGCGCATTATTCATCCGCAGTTGCGCTATTATTACGCCTTCGATCTGCCGGTGTATTCCACCTCGCACCTTTACAGCGGCAAGCCGGATCCGGTGGCGGACATTGATCTGGACGGCATTCTGTTCAGTGACATGCCGTGGGTGCTGACGGATACACCACGCAAGGCGCTGAGCGACGCGCTGCTGGCACAAAAAGGTGATTCTTTTTATGCGCTGCGACGCCTGTATGCACTCGGCGTAGATGCCTATCGCGTGATCGCCCACCTGCCGCGATTGCAGGGTGCGGCCTCGGAGCGGTTCGAGGGTGAGACCGGCAGCCTGCGGCTGGATGGCGTGCGTCGGGTGCACCGGCAGCCGATCTGGGCGCGGTTTGAAAACGGTGTGCCGTACGTGGTCGATACCGGCGCTGGCCCGGCCCGCTGATGGCAGCAGTACAGAATGCGCGCGCAGAACGCGGCCAACGTGCCGAAGCCGGGGCCTGCGCCCATTTGCAGCGTCAGGGGTTGCGGCTGGTGGAGCGCAATTACCGCTGCTCACGGGGCGAGATTGATCTCATCATGCGTGACCAGGAAACGCTGGTGTTTGTGGAAGTGCGTTACCGCGCGAGCAGACGTTTTGGCGGTGCCGCCGCCAGCGTGGATACACGCAAGCAAGCTCGCTTGATCGCTGCTGCGTTACACTACCTGCAGCAGCATCCGGCTGCAGGCAGACGACCCTGCCGCTTTGACGTGATGGCCGTCGTTCCCGGCGAGGGAAGTGCTGCAATGGAGTGTGAATGGATACGGAGTGCCTTTGAGGCGGAATAACCCATGGACATGGTTGAGCGCGTTAAGCACAGTTTTCAGCACAGCATCGAGACCAAGCAGCAGTCGCTGGAAGTGCTTGCCGGGCCGGTGGCGCGCGCCGCAGAGATGCTGACTCGATGCCTGTTGCACGAGCGCAAGGTATTGAGTTGCGGCAACGGCGGTTCGGCCGGAGATGCCCAGATATTTTCTTCCGAGATGCTGAATCGCTTTGAGCAGGAGCGCCCCGGATTGCCCGCGATAGCACTGACCACAGACAGCTCCACGCTGACCTCGATTGCCAATGACTACCAGTTTGCCGATATTTTTTCCCGCCAGGTGCGAGCCCTGGGCCAGCCAGGAGATGTGCTGCTCGCCATCAGTACCGGCGGCAATTCGGCCAATATGGTGAGCGCGGTAGTGGCGGCGCACGACCGTGGCATGGTTGTGGTCGCGCTGACAGGGCGAGATGGCGGCGAGATGGCGGGGCTGCTGGGCGAGGGCGATGTTGAACTGCGCGTACCGTCACAATCCACGGCGCGTATCCAGGAAGTACACTTACTGATTATTCATTGTCTGTGCGATCTTATCGATTGCCAGTTACTCGGACAGGAGGCCTGAAATATATGTATGTCAGAATTTTAGCGTGTGTCATGGCGGTGAGCGCCGCTGTGTTGCAGGGTTGTGCGGGAGTGGTGGTGGCGGGCGGAGCCGCGGGTGCCTCAGTGGCGCATGATCAGCGCACGGCAGGCTCGGTGGTGGAAGACCAGGCGATAGAGTTCAAGGTGGCCAATGTGATCCGGGGCGACCAGGAGCTTAATGAGCAGAGCCATATCAATGTCACCAGCTACAACGGTCTGGTGCTGTTGAGTGGTGAGACGCCTACCGAAGCCTTGCGCAAACGCGCCGAAGAGCATGCGCGCAATACCCAGAAGGTGAAAAAGGTCTATAACGAGCTGGTGCTTGCGGCACCCAGTTCGCTGGTTTCACGCAGCGGCGACACGGTGTTGACCGCCAAGGTAAAAACCCGGATGGTGGCCGAGAAGAACTTCGACGCTACGCGCATCAAGGTGGTGACCGAGAATGGCGTGGTGTATTTGATGGGGCTGGTGCAGCGTGCCACAGCGGCCATCGCCACCCAGATTGCCAGCGAGACCGGTGGTGTGCAGCGGGTGGTGACGCTGTATGAGTATACGGATTAAAACCCGGTTACGAGCCAGGCATCAGGACTTTTCCCGTTACTAGCCACTCGCCACAAGTAACTGGGGTTAAGTCACCAGCTTGAGTTTGGGTTTGCGGGCGGGTGCTGGCGTCCCCTCCGGGGGCGGCGGGGTGCTGCCTTCTTCGTTGTTGAAGACCATGCCCTGACCGTTTTCCGCAGCATAAATACCCAGTACGGCGGACACGGGTACGCTGATGCCTGTAGCAACGCCGCCGAAACGGGCGCTGAAGTCGATGCATTCGCTGCCTAGCTGCAGGTCTTGTGCTGCGCGCGGGGCGATATTGAGTACAATGCGACCCTCTTTCACGTACTGCCCCGGCACTCGTACCCCGGGCGCCGTGGCATTGGCCAGCAAGTGCGGGGTAAGGCCATTATCCACGATCCAGTCATACAGCGCGCGCAACAGGTAAGGTCGACTCGAGGTCATTGCGGGCGTGGGTGTAGTACTACTCATGGCGTTTGCATCAAGGTGCGCGCATCTCGCGCTCAGTCTCGGTAAGGCTGGTCTGAAAGGCCTCGCGTGCAAACAGCCTTTTGCCGTACTGCTCTACCGCCCTGGCCTGGGTGGGGAGATCAACTCCGTAGTACGGCAGGCGCCACAGCAAAGGGGCCAGACTACAGTCCACCATGGACATTTCATCGCTCAGGAAAAAAGGCTTTTGCGCAAACAGCGGTGCACTGATTGTCAGGCTCTCGCGCAAGGCCTTGCGTGTGCGCGTCGCCAGGTGTCGCTCAGGTTTGCCCTCCAGCACTTCCAACAGGCTGTACCAGTCGCGCTCGATCCGGTACAGGATAAGACGCGTACGGGCGCGGGATATCGGGTCTATGGGCATGAGCGGCGGATGCGGGAAGCGCTCATCCATGTAGTCCATGATGACGGGCGAATGGTAGAGTGTGAGGTCGCGGTCAATCAGCACCGGCAGGGTATGGTAGGGGTTGAGGCCGGCCAGTTCGGGCGGGGTATTTCCCTCAGTGACAATGATGACCTCCGCGCTGATGTTTTTTTCGTACAGCACGATACGGGTGCGGTGGCTGTATGGGCAATCAGTCCCGGAGTACAAGGCCATTGAGGAGCGCCGGGTGGGGGCAAGTAGCGTGCGCAGACCGGTGTCGGCCTTGGCCGCACGCGTCGTGCGGGAGGGTGCCTTGGGTTTCGTCATGCCATGCTCCCGGGTTATGCGCCGGTGGTGCGCGGTTATCTCGTGTCCTAACAGGGCACCCGGTTAAGGGGTGCGGGACAGGGTTGCCCTAAATGATAGTGCAGTATAGCCCAGAGCGCTTGGCTTTATGTGGGTGTGGCGCGGCATTTTGCGACCGTCTTGACATGCGTTGGGAGCTTTGCTGTAATTGAAAATCTGTCAATAATGATAATGAGTCCCAGATGGTGTGTGAGGCGCTTGACAAGCGGGTGGGTAGGGATGACCTTGTGGTTCGGGAGTATCAGCTTGGTTGTTGCAGGGCTGCGCAAGTCAGGTTGATGGCATGTGCCCGCGCTGTACGCGGTTGCCGGCAGGGCCGCGGCACCATTGAGCTAACAATGCCTGTCGGAGCGGTGCACGAGTCATAGCACCACTGGATCAGGACACACAATTACCCCAGAGAGTTCAGACCGTAACAGCCTTGTATGCAGATGACTAGGTATGTCGTCTGAGATCAGGTGTGTACGGTTTTGGCGCAGCAGGATGCAGGAGTGGAGATTTACGCAATGCGATGGATTCAGTTGAATGGAGCAAAAGGTGGGCAGTGGCAGCAAGTGAACGCTGCGCTGTTGATGGCGCTGGCGCTGCTGTGGGTGTTCCCGGCGCAGGCCGAGCCAGGCGTCCCCGCGAGCATCAAATACCCTGTAGCGCCCGAGGGTAGCCATGCGGGCAAGGATGTGGAGCAGCCGATAGAGTTCCCGCATGATGTCCACACGGCTGTTAACAAGATCAACTGTCTTTACTGCCACACCTATGCCCGCCGCAGCAAAGTGGCCGGCATTCCCCCCACCAGCAAGTGCATGGGCTGCCACAACATGATTGCGACGGACAAGGAGCGCATTCAAAAGTTGACCGAGTACTGGGAAAAGAAAGAGTCGGTGCCGTGGAAGAAAGTGCACGACATGCCGGATTTCGTGCATTTCACGCATGAAAGGCACCTGAAAAAATTCATCTTTGATAATGAAGAGCTGGCAGAGAATATGTCCGTGGACACAGTGGCCCCGGTGTGTGAGGTATGCCACGGCGATCTGCGTACCATGACGGTGGCCAAGAAGGTCAAACCCCTGACCATGGGCTGGTGCGTGTCCTGTCATGAGGCCAACGGTGGGCCGGGCGACTGCTGGGCGTGTCATAAATAACTCATCTTTCTGACCTAAATTACGAGCGGCCTTGCCATGAGCGGTAAAGAGATCAAACCCCACACCTCCGATATTGACGCAACCCAAACTGCGGGTGTCCCGCTGCCGCGTCTCAAGCGCAGGGATTTTCTGAGAATGATGGGTTGGGGCACGGTGGGCGTGACGCTTGCCGGTTGCGATCTGCCATCGACCGTGACGCTGGAAGAGGGCGAAGAGACCGTCGTGTCCTATCTGTCCCCGGAGGAGTATGTCATTCCGGGCGTGGGCGTGTGGTATGCCTCGATTTGTCTTCAATGCCCGGCCGGTTGCGGCATTCATGGTCGGGTGCGTGAGGGTCGTGCGCTCAAGCTGGAGGGCAACCCGGAGTCGCCGGTCAATCGCGGCAAGCTGTGCCAGATGGGCCAGGCCGGCGTGCAGGCGCATTACAACCCCGACCGCCTGCGCGGGCCGCAGGCGCGCAAGGACGGCAAACTCGTTGATATCAGCTGGGACGAGGCCTGGCAGCTGCTGGGTGAAAAAGTAGGCGCTGCTACCGATGGCGCGCGGGTGGCCTGGTTCACCGGCACCATCAGCGGACATCAGGCGGCGCTGGTCGGGGAGCATCTGAGTGCGCTCGGCTCCACCCACCAGTATGCTCACGAAGCCATCAATAACGCGGTTGGCCGCGCGGTCAATCAGGACATGCTGGGCGAGGCCGCACCGGGTCTGGTGTTCGACAAGGCCAAGCTCATTGTTTCGTTTGGCGCGGACTTCCTCGGCACCTGGGTTTCCCCGGTGCATTTTGCCACCGAATACGGCAAGTTCCGCGCCGGTCAGCGCGGTGTGCTGGTGGTGGCCGAACCCAAGATGTCACTCACCGGCGCCAACGCAGATTTGTGGCTGGCCGTGCGGCCGGGTACCGAAGGTGTGCTGGCGCTGGGTATCGCCCATGTGTTGATGCAGTCCGGCGTAACTGTGCCTGAGGCCGCGCGTGCCGCTGTCGAAGCCTATGCGCCTGCCAAGGCGGCTGAGATCACCGGCGTTTCCGTGCAGCGCATTGAGCAAATCGCAGCCCTGTTGCAGAAGAACAGCCCCAGCCTGGTGCTGGCCGGTGCGACGGTAGAGGGCCAGGAGCAGGGTTATCAGGCGGCCTCTGCCATCATGCTGCTGAATATCATGTTGGACAATGTCGGCCAGACCATTGTCGCGCGCGGGGCGTTCCCCTTCCCGCAACTGGCGCCGCGCCCCGGCAATACCCGCGATCTGGTGGCATTTACCGTAGCGGCCAAGAACAAGGCGCTGGATGTCGCTATTTTCTGCGGTACCAACCCCGTATACACCGCGCCCGCCGCGCTGGGTTTGACGGAAGGCCTGCAAAATATTCCGTTCAAGGTGGTGTTGGCCCAGGTGCCGGATGAGACCGCGATGCAGGCGGATCTGCTGTTGCCGGTGGCCTCAACCCTGGAGGATTGGGGCACCCATGTTGCTGAACAACAGGCCGAGCAGGGTGTTATCACTTTCCAGCAGCCGCTGATGGAAAACCTGTATCCGGGTGTGCCGGGCGTGGGCGATGTGCTGCTCAAGCTGCTCAAGCTGCGCGTTGCCGGCAATTACGATGCCTTTGCCGATTACTATGCCTACCTGCAGAGCGCTATCGCTGCGCTGCCTGACAGCTACAAGGAGTTCGGTGTCAGCAACCAGCAGATGTGGGAGCAGACCCTGCAAAAAGGCTTATTGAAAGTAGAGAGCGCAGCCGGCAGCCTGACGACCCGCGTTGGCGCGATCAGTCTGAGCGAGTCCACCACCGATGCCGAGTATCCGTTACGCCTGATTCCGTCACCCCGGCTCGGCCTGTGGGACGGACGTCACGCCAATATTCCCTGGCTGCAGGAAGCCCCGGACCAGATCAGCAAGGTGGTGTGGGATTCCTGGGCCGAGATTCACCCGACAACTGCCGCCAAGCTCGGCGTGCAAGAGGGCGATGTGCTGGAGATCGCCTCGGCGCACGGCAGCCTCAAGGTCAAGGCGTATCTGTTCAAGGGTGTGCACCCGGATGCGATCGCGGTACCACTGGGCCAGGGGCACGACGAGAGCTTCGGCCGGTTTGCCAGAATGGCCCAGGGCGTGAATCCACTCAAGATCGTAGGTGCTGCCACAGAGGCACACACCGGCGAGCTCGCGTTGTATGGCACGCCAGTGAAGGCGACCCGCACTGGCGTGAATGAGCAGCTGGTCAAGGAAGGCTATAACAATATTTCGCAGCGCGGCCAGAAGATGGTGGCGACAATCTCGGCGGACCAGTTCCGGCGCACGGAAGGAGCGTAACGCATGTCCTTTAAGAATATGGTGAGTGACTGGTCGCAATACCGCAAAGGTATCGAGGATGGCGGTTTTCACAACTATGAGCACCGCTGGGGTATGGCCATTGATCTCAATGCCTGCATCGGTTGCAATGCCTGCTCCACGGCCTGCTATGCGGAGAACAATCTTGCCGTGGTGGGCAAGGATCGCTACTCCAAGGGCCAGTCCATGCACTGGATGCGCATCGAGCGTTACTGGGACGAAGACCAGGCCGCGCGTGAATTTCCGGATCAGGGCGCCAGCTTCCTGCCCATGCTGTGTCAGCAGTGCGGTGCGGCACCGTGCGAACCGGTGTGCCCGGTGTCGGCCACCTACCACACCCCGGACGGCTTGAATGCGCAGGTCTATAACCGCTGCATCGGCTCGCGTTACTGCAACAACAACTGTCCCTACCGCGTACGTTATTTCAACTGGTACTCCTATTACGAATCCTCCTGGCCGGAACCGCTCAACATGCAGTTGAACCCCGACCTGACGGTGCGTGACAAGGGTGTGATGGAGAAGTGCACGTTCTGTGTGCAGCGCATCCGTGTCGCCAAGGACAAGGCCAAGATGGACAACCGCAGCCTCAAGGATGGCGAATTTACCACCGCCTGTGCCCAGGCCTGCCCGACCTCGGCCATCCACTTCGGCGACCTGCTGGATCCGGAGAGCGATGTCAGCACGCTGTGGAACAAGCACCAGGTCACGCGTGTGGATGAGCAAGGCCGTCCGCGCCACAAGCAGAACAAGCAGAACAAAGAGTTACGCGGCTACCGGGTCATGGAGGAGCTCAACACCGACCCATCCGTAATGTATCTGGAGCGCGTGCGCGAAACACTGGCGTAAGCGATGGCGAATATAGAGGCAGGCATGAAAGACATGGCAACACACGACCAGGAAAAAGACATTCGGGAAGATTTGCCCTGGAAGCAGATCAATACCGACATACTAAAGAGCCTGGAGAGTCCGCGACGCGGCTACTGGATTTCGCTCGGGGTATGCATCGGGCTGGTCATGATAGCGGTGGTGGCCGAGATATATCAGTACCGGGAGGGCCTGGGTGTCGCCCACCTGAATAATCCCCAGATGTGGGGTCTGTATATCGCCACCTTCATCTTCTGGATTGGCATGAGCCATTCGGGAACGCTGCTGTCGGCGATTCTGCATATCGTGCATGCCGACTGGCGCAAACCGATCTACCGCTTTGCCGAGGCGATGACCACGTTCTCGCTGATGACGGCCGCCATCTTCCCCATTATTCACCTGGGCCGGGTGTGGAATTTCTACTGGGTCGCGCCCTACGTGCCGGCACGTGGTACCTGGCCCAACTTCCGCTCACCCTTGTCGTGGGACGCGTTCGCCATCTTTACCTACCTGACTTCATCGGCCCTGTTCCTGTTTATCGGCATGATTCCCGATTTGGCCATTGCCCGTGACAACACCACCGGCTGGCGCAAGAAATTGTACACCGCGCTGGCGCTCGGCTGGCGCGGTGACGACCGCCAGTGGCGCGTATTCCGCAAGGTGTACATGCTGATGGCGTGCTTCCTGATTCCGCTCGCGGTATCGGTGCACTCCATCGTGTCGTCCGACTTTGCCATGTCGATCATGCCCGGCTGGCATGTGACCACCTTCCCGCCCTACTTCGTGGCAGGTGCCTTGTATTCCGGCTGCGCGGCGATCATTACGCTGTTCATTCTGCTGCGCTACTACTTCCGCTGGGAAGAGTACATGACGCTGCCGATCATGGAGAAGATCTGCAAGCTCACCTTTGCCATCGCCATGGTGTGGACCTACCTCAATCTGGTGGAGTTCTCCTCGGTCTGGTACGGCCATGACCAGGTCGCGAAGGATGTGCTGTTGTACCGCTTTACCGGCGACTATGCCTTCTGGTTCTGGCTGATGCTGTTCTGCGGCATGGTGGTTCCGTTTGCGCTCGCCTTCCAGCGTCTGCGCGTTCACCTGCCGACCATGATGGTGGTGTCACTGGTACTCAATTTGGGTATGTGGCTGGAGCGCTGGATGATTGTGTCGCCGACGCTGTCGACTTCCTATGCCCCGTGGCAGTGGAGTGTGATGTGGCCAAGCATGGTGCAGTGGGGCATTGTACTCGGCAGCTTCGGCTGGTTCGGCATGCTGTTCCTGATATTCGTCAAGATATTCCCGTCGGTGTCCATGTATGAAGTGAAGGAAATGGTCTATCACCGCAAGCAGGAATCTGCCAAGGGTCGTGCACACGGTGCCGGTGGTGCCGCACCCGCACACAGCCCCAGCATGAAGAGGGACGAACAATGAAAAAGACGCGCCGTATACTCGGCCTGTTCGGGGATTTTGAGCAGACTATCGCCACCATAAAGGACATCCGTGCCGGCAGAATCGCCGGGGTATCGGTGGACGACGTGACCGTGATCTCGCCCATCGAACATCTGGAAGTGGCAGAGGCCTTGGGTGATCGCCCGGTCTATGTGCAGCGCTTTACTTTTGTAGGTGCGCTGTTCGGCCTGATCGGCAGCTTTATCTGGATATCGGCGGCACAGGCAACCTTTCTGGTGCAGCCGCAGGGCGGCAAGCCGGTGATCTCCATGGTGTCGAACTTCGTGCTCAATTACGAAATGCTGATTCTGGGTGGTGTGTTGTTCAGCCTGGCCGGGTTTCTGATAGGTGCGCGCTTGCCCTCACGTAAAGGTTCGCTCTATAGCGAGAAGGTGAGCCTGGATCAGGTTGGCATAATTATCGAACTGACGGATGCGAGCCTGGAGACGGCCAAGGGACTGTTCCAGCAGCATAGCGTGCTGGAGATTCGTGAAGAGGTTATCAAATGAAGCTGCGTTATCTAGTCGTCGCCGTCACTCTGCTGCCCGCGCTCAGCTATGCCTGGCCGTGGTCGCAGGACATGATGAACCAGCCCAGCATCAAGCCGCAGGAGCTGCCGGCAGAAGGCAAACAGTTGCCGGACTTCGCCAAGCGTTCGGTGCCGGTGGAGGGCATTCCGACCCAGGTCGCAGATCGGGAGGCGACCAAATCCCTGATCAATCCCATTCACGCCAGCGCCGAGTCAATCAAGGAGGGCCGGGTGTTGTACAGGATTATCTGCGCCGCCTGCCATGGCCTGACCGGCGAGGCCGACAGCCCGGTGAGCGACAAGATCGGCGCCATCCCGCTGACCGACGAATACGTGCAAAAACAACTCACCGAGGGTTGGCTGTTCGGCACCATTACCTACGGCAGTGTCATCATGCCGGCCTACGGGGTGACCCGCGGCCAGACAGGCTCCAACGATCTGTCCGTGGAGGAGCGCTGGCACGTTGTCAATTACATACGTCATGGGCTGACGCAGGAACCGGCAGCGCAGCACGCCGCCCAATAAACCAAGCAAGAGCAGGAGTAGCGGTTCCATGGAAAATTTTGGCAGCTGGTCAACACTGACCACGAACTTTCTTATCATCCTCTATCTCGGGATGGGGGGCGTCACACTGTGCGCGCTGCTGCACATGGCCAATGCCAACTGGCGCTTCCAGATACGCAAGCTGGCGGTCTCGCTGGCGGCGCTTTTTCCGCTGGCATTTGTGCTGCTGCTGATACTCCTGTTCAATGGCGAGAGTACCTTCCAGTGGCTGGCCGCAGCGCGGGAAAGTAGCGACGAGCATCATCTGAGCGGTTGGCACAACTACACCTTCCTGGTGGCGCGTCAGATCATAGGCTTTCTGGTGGTGGCCACGCTGTATGGTTTGTTCATCAAGTATCAGGCGAAGACCGAGACCGACAGCTCATACAAGACCCAGCGCACATTTCGTAATATTGCACTGCTGATCCCGTTCGCCTATGTGCCGTACGCCACCATGGTGGCGTGGGATTTCGAGATGACCATGTTGCCGGGCTGGCACAGCGCGAGCTATGGCGCCTATCACTTCGTCAGCAACTTCCATGTGTTCCTGGCCTTTTTTGCCGTGTTCCTGTTCTTCCTGAACCGCTCCGGCAAGTTGACTCAGGCCTTTGACCCCCTGGTATTCAACTGCCTGGCGCAGATGATGCTGGCCTTCACTATCCTCTGGACGTATCTGTTCTTCACCCAGTTCCTGATCTTCTGGTATGGCCGCTTGCCGGATAATATCGGGCGCTTCTTTAACATGATGTACGGCGGTGCCATGCAGCCTGGTATGGAGTACTTGGGGGGCTACGCCTATTTGTGGTGGACCTTCTTTACGCTCAAGTTCATCATCCCGTTCTGTACCTTTATCTTCACGGCCAATCGGCACAACCCGATAGTCATTACCGTGGTCGGTTGCGGTATCGTGCTGGGTACCTGGCTGGAGCGCTACACCTGGATTTCCGGTTCGGTGGATCCGCAGTTCTACCACAAACCCATGAGCGCCTTGTTTGACATCATAGTGACCGCAGCGGTGATTGCGGCGGCATGGTTTGTGGTGCGTCGGTCCATGGCACGCAAGGGCCTGATACGCGTCTGAGGTTGCCGCGTCTGTCTTGGCGCCAGGGTAACTACGGGGGCATGCTACCATGAGGCTGGGATTCTACCTGTTGTCACGACGCCATGTCCCTGCGTAACGCAACTTCCTTTATTTCCAAGGCGATACTGGCAGGCTTGCTGCTTGCCTTTGTGGTGCTGTATCTCTATCCCTCCCTGCTCGGCCAGCAACAACAACCGGCTGTTATTACCACCCAGGCGCCGGCAGCACCCGCCGTGCGTGGCGTGGCCTCCTATGCCGACGCGGTTGCGCTGGCCGCACCTGCCGTTGTCAACATCAATACCACCAAGCTGGTGGCCGAACGCAACCCGTTTCTCAACGATCCGTTCCTGCAGCGTTTTTTCGATGGTAGATCCGGTATTCCGCGCTCCCGGGTCGAGTCCAGTCTTGGCTCGGGCGTGATCGTGAGCCCCCAGGGTTATGTGCTCACCAACAACCATGTCATCGAAGGCGCTGACGACATCCAGGTGGCGCTGAATGACGGCCGTAATGCCAAGGCACGCATCGTGGGCAGAGACCCGGAGAGCGATATCGCCGTGTTGCAGCTTGATATCGGTACGCTGCCTGCCATTACTTTTGGCGAATCCGATGCCCTGCGCGTGGGCGACGTAGTGCTGGCGATCGGCAACCCCTATGGCGTCGGACAGACGGTCACCCAGGGCATCGTCAGTGCCACCGGGCGTACCCATCTGGGGCTGAGTACCTTCGAGAACTTTATCCAGACCGATGCCGCAATCAATCCCGGTAACTCCGGTGGCGCGCTGATCGATAGCGAAGGCCACCTCGTGGGGTTGAACAGCGCTATTTTTTCCCGCTCAGGGGGGTCACAGGGTATCGGTTTTGCCATACCTGCCAGCCTGGTGCGGGGCGTGATGCAGCAGATCATCGAGCATGGTCACGCAGTGCGTGGCTGGCTCGGCATCGAGGTGCAGGCAGTTACCCCGGCGCTGGCGGAGTCATTCGGCCTCGGCAAGGTAGAGGGGGTGATTGTGGCAGGGGTGCAGCCGAACGGGCCGGCCAGCAAGGCGGGCATTCGGCCGGGCGACGTGGTGCTGTTTGTGAATGACGCACCGGTGAACGACCCGGCGGCACTGGTGAATGTTGTTGCGGGGTATGCGCCGGGCACCATCATCACGCTACGGGGCCTGCGCGAAGGCAGCGAGATACGCCACACACCTGCGGTGGGCGAACGCCCGACACCCACCAGCCGTTAGGCTGCAAGCTATCCCACGACCTGTCAGGCAGGCCGCGCATTGTCAGTCGTGCTGTTTGTCGGGCGATGTTCCGCCGACCGGCTGGGCACCGCGGGGCGTGCCAAAGCTGCGTTCGGGGCCATCAGCCGGCGGCGGGTTATCGTCATCCGGTGGCTCGTCGGCTTCTTCCTCTTCGCCATCTTCCTTGCGGTGGTAGAGTCGCGCCACCAGCAGCCCGACCTCGAACAACAGCAGCAGCGGAATGGCGAGCATGAACTGCGAGATGACGTCCGGCGGGGTGAGAATCATGGCGATGACGAAGGCCAGCACCACAATGTAGCGGCGTTTCTCGGCCAGGGCCTTGGGTGAGACCACCCCGGCCCACACCAGCAGCACTACTACCACCGGGGTTTCAAACGAAATACCAAAGCCGAAAAACATGCCGAGCACGAAATCCAGATACTTGCTGATGTCGGTCATCATGGCCACGCCTTCCGGCGTAGTCATGGCAAAGAAATGGAATACCAGCGGAAACACCAGGAAGTAGGCAAAGGCGGCGCCGAGGAAGAACAGCAGCGTACTCGAGATCAGCAGCGGGTACACCAGCTTGCGTTCCTTTTTGTAGAGGCCGGGGGCAATAAACCCCCAGATGTTGTACAACACTACGGGGATGGCAACAAACAGCGACAGCCACAAGGTCAGTTTCAGCGGGACGAAGAAGGTGGAGGCGACCTCGGTGGCAATCAGGCTGCTACCTGCAGGCAGGCGATCAATCAGGGGTTGGGCCAGCAGGTTGTAGAGTTCGTTGCGAAACCAGAACAGCACGGAGAATACCAGCATGACGCTGGCGACGATACGGATCAGCCGGTCGCGCAACTCCAGCAGGTGTGCTATCAGTGAACGCTCTTCGCCACCTGCCTCCGGCTGTTCGCCTTCGTCGGAGGTGTTACTTTGATCCGTCATGGGGCGGTTTCTGGGGTGCGGACTCGGCGGGAATGGCGGCGGGTGGTTCGGGTTCGGTAGTGGCGGGTTGGTCGCCGGGACTGTCAGCGAGGACATTGTCCTGCAAATTGACGCCTAGCTGGCTGGTATCCACTTCCATGTCGGTGCGGGTTTCGTCCAGGATTTTACGCAACTCCTGCATCTCACCCTGCTGCTGGGTCAGCAGATTACGTAACTCATCGGTCTTGAATTCGCGATCCATGTCGGACTTGGCGCTGGCCACCATGCGGCGCACCTTGCCCAGCCAGTAACCAACGGTGCGCGCAACCTCGGGCAGCTTCTGGGGCCCGATAATAAGCAGAGCGACCAGTGCGATGATGCCAATCTCGGCAAGGCTGATATCAAACATACTACGGGGTCGTGATCAGGAGACCTTATCCTTCTCCTTGACCACCTCCGCTTCAATCACGCGGCCCTCGGTGTTTTGTTCGGCGGGCTTTTCGCCCGGTGCGGCAGTGTCTTCGGCGGCCTTGGCTTCCTCACTGCCGTCACGTACCGAGCTACGGAAGTTCTTGATTGCAGTGCCGATGTCGCCGCCGATGTTGCGCAGCTTTTTGGCACCGAACAGTACCAGTACGATGGCCAGAATGATGATCAATTGTGTGGGACTGCCTATCATGGGTATTCTCCAAAAATAAACTTCGGTTGTTCAAAATCCCGGCAAAGGGCTGCCACCCAGCAGGTGGATGTGCAGGTGGCCTATTTCCTGGCCGCCACCCGGGCCGGTATTGATAATGGTACGGAAGCCGTTGGTCAGACCTTGCCCGCGTGCCAGCACCGGCAACAGGCGCATCATGTGTGAGACCAGCCCGTCGTGTCCAGTGTTCAATTCGTTCAGGCTTTCCAGATGCAGGCGCGGCACCAGCAGCAGGTGCACGGCGGCCTTGGGATGGATGTCCTTGAACACCACCACCTGCTCGTCCTGGTGCACAAACTGGGCAGGCAGCTTACCTTCGGCGATACTGCAAAACAGGCAGGCTGAGGTCATGAACCCGACCGCCGCGCCTTTTCCTCCAGTCCGGAGAGGCCAAAGCGGCGCTCCAGCTCGCGCAATACCGCGCTGGGCCCCAAGCCTTGGGCCGAGAGCAATATCAGGGTATGGAACCAGACATCGGCGGTTTCATGCACCATCTGCTCGGTATCACCCGCCTTGCCTGCGATCACCAGTTCGGTAGCTTCCTCGCCGATCTTCTTCAGGACGGCGTCCGGCCCCTTGGCATGCAGACTGGCCACATAGGAGCTGTCCGGGCTCGCGTTTTTGCGCTCCTCAATCACCTGCGCCAGACGCTCAAGCACATCACTCATGCAGCCACCTGTTGGGCCCACCCTGAGGGCACCTCACGGCTTATTATATATGAGGCTCGGGTCCTTTAGTACCGGGTCTACCGCCACCCAGCGGCCCCCCTCCAGGCGCTGGAAGAAGCAGTTGTGGCGGCCCGTATGGCAGGCGATACCCCCCGTCTGCTCCACGCTGAGCAGCAGCGCATCGCCGTCGCAGTCGAGGCGGATGTCCTTCACCCGCTGCACGTGGCCGGAGCTTTCGCCCTTGTGCCACAGGCGCTGGCGCGAGCGTGACCAGAACACCGCCTCGCCCCGGCGCAGGGTTTCCTCCAGTGCCGCGCGGTTCATCCAGGCGAACATCAGCACCTTGCCGCTCGCCGCCTCCTGCACGATCGCAGGGGCAAGCCCCTGCGCGTCCCAATGGATGTCAGCTAACCAGTCGTGAGTCATGAGTGGGTCTGAGCAAGTTTAAAGACTGAAAGTATCAAGCAGCGAGGCGCTAAAGTCTACCCGCGCAATCAGCAATCAGGGGGCTCATCTGTAAGAAAGTTAAAACATTTAGATACAATCATTGCATGTAGGTATTATCATTGCGTGACGGTATTCTTTCCTGGTTTATGGAAGTGGATACATGAGTTCATTGAATCTAAAACCGCTCTACATCGCCTTACTCACGGCCGGGTTGATGTTATTTTCGTTGCCAAGCCTGTCAGCGGAAGCTGCCGGCAAGTATGACCCGCCGCCGAACCTGCTCGAAGGCCATCAACTCGTGGAGGCGCTGCGGGCAGGCGGCTACGTCATCTA